>WHUC01000044.1:0-12789 GCA_009377435.1 Acidimicrobiia bacterium | reverse complement strand
TGGTAGAGAGCGCGCACGTACGTGACGACATTCCCGATTTCTCTCCTGGCGACCACGTCAAGGTCCACGTCAGGGTGGTCGAGGGTGGTCGGGAACGAATCCAGGTATTCGAGGGGATCGTGATCGCACGAGACGGGGCCGGGGTCCGCGAGACCTTCACCGTGCGAAAGATCAGCTTCGGTGTCGGTGTGGAGCGGGTCTTCCCGGTACACGCCCCGATCATCTCGAAGATCGAGATGACCCGTCGTGGTGACGTTCGTCGGGCCAAGTTGTATTACCTCCGCGACCGCATCGGCAAGTCGGCGCGGATCAGGGAGAAGCGGGACTGACCGAGGTGGAGGCCGGGAGCCAACCCCGCCACCTTCGGGAGGACGGCATCCCGGCCCCCGACCCCGACCAGGTCGGTGAACCGAGCGATCATGTCGGGCGGCGTCTTCACGCCATCCTTGAGATCCCCTTTCTGCTCGTCACGGCGCTCACCATCGCCGTCCTGGTCAAGACCTTCCTGATCCAACCTTTCTACATCGATTCCGGTTCGATGGAGCCCACCATCGTCCCCCAAGACCGGGTGATGGCGTGGAAGGCCCCTCTTGACGGTCCAGAGCCGGAACGGACCGACATCATCGTGTTCCCCGACCCTCGATTCCCTGCCCCCGTGGAGAACCCGTTGGAGACGGTGACCCGGCATGTCGCCGAGGCCCTCGGGATCCCGGTGGGACATGACGATTTGATCAAGCGGGTCGTCGCCACCGGGGGAGAGACCGTGGAGATCCGGGACCAGACGGTCATCATCGATGGCGAGCCGATCGACGAGCCATACATCAGTCCGGGGCCGAGAATGCCCGAGTTCGGACCGATCACGGTCCCCCCGGGGGAGATCTTTGTGATGGGTGACAATCGGGGCAACAGCGTCGACAGCCGCCGTTTCGGAACGGTGCCCGTTGACAGGGTCATCGGTGTGGCCGTCGTACGAATATGGCCACTCGACAGGATCGGTGGTCTGTGATAGAACATCAACGTGTAGGAGTCGGAAGACATGGATGAGGAGCTGGAGAAGTACGCCACCGAGGTGGAGATGCAGATATATCGCGAATACCGCGACGTGTTTGGCCTGTTCCGGTTCGCCGTCGAGACGGAACGGCGGTTCTATCTGACCAATTCCGTCAACCTCGTCGAGCTCGGCGATGGTCGGGGGCGGGAAATCGAAATGGAGGATGCCTGGGTTTGGGACATGCACCGCCCGGCCCGTTTCATCAAGCGGGTGAAGGTCATAACGGACCGGGACATCAATATCGAGGAGCTGGAGCACAGCGGCCCCGTGTGAGTCTGGGGGCATGGGGCGAGACAGTCGCCCGCTGGTTCCTGGAGCGGCGCGGGCTGCGCGTCGACGCGACCAATGTCAGAGCGGGGCAAGGCGAGATAGATCTCATCGCCCGCGACGGCGCAGAGAGGATCGCCGTCGAGGTGCGGACCCGTCACGGTGATATCGACGAGGTGACCGCCGTGGACCAGTCGAAACTTGTGAGGATGGCTTACGCCGCCCGCTTGGTGGGGGCCGATCGGATGGACCTCGTCGTGATCGGCATAGGGGACCGGGGTGTCCAGATCCGCTGGGTGCCGGGGGTCAGCGGGTAGAGAATCAAGAGGCTCCGTTCGGCACGGTGATCGCACCCCGACCGTCGATCCGGCGCATCTCCTTGTGCCAGCATCCCCGATGCCAGTGGCGCCGCAGGTCGGCGGCGTCGTCGGGAACCACGACGAGATGGAAGGTGCCCGGCAGGATGGTCAGATCGCAACCCGGGCAGGTGTACTGCTTGCGGGCTGCGTAGGGCTGGACGGGGGTTACCGTCACCTCCCGAAGATCGCCCATGCCACCAACGCCAGGATCACCGCGATGGCGGCGACGACGAGCGCTATGTCGAGCGCCGACGTGCGGGCAGGACGAAACGGATTGAATCCCATGGTGCCCGACAATACCGCAGAACAACGTGGGTACCGCGCGCCGATTGCGTCTTCGTCCTGCGTCCCCCTAGAACCTGTCACCCCCGTGACATAGGTTCGCGGCATGTATGCAGCAACCACCTCGGCGGCCTTCAGTGGGGCCGAACCACGTCCTGTCGCCGTCGAGGCCCATATCGGGCGGAGCAAGGAGGCCTTCCGCCTCACCGGGCTGCCCGACACCGCCATCCGGGAGGCCAAGGACCGCATCCGGGCCGCCATGGCCTGCACCGGGCTCAAGTTCCCCATCCGGACGGTCACCGTCAATCTTGCCCCGGCGGAGCTGCCCAAGGAGGGTGCCGCCTATGACCTCCCAATAGCCCTCGGGATACTCGCCGCCACCCGCCAGATACCGGCTACCGGGCGGGTGGTGGCAACCGGGGAGCTCGCCTTGGATGGGGCGATCCGCCCCGCCAACACGGCCGTCGCCGCGGCGATGGTGGCGAAGGGACTCGGTCTCCCCTGTCTGATGGCGCCCGACGACGCCGCCGTCGCCGCCGGGCTCGAAGGTCTCGACCTTCGGCCCGTCTCCACCCTCGCCGAGGCCGTCGCGGTGGTCCGGGGCGGAGCCCCCGCCGTCGATGTCCCCGTCGTTGATGACGATTCCGACGGTGTGGTCGAGCTGGCGGATGTCCGTGGTCAGGAGTCGGCGCGACGGGCCCTCGAGATCGCCGCCGCCGGAGGCCATCACCTCCTCCTCATCGGACCACCGGGAGCGGGCAAGTCGATGCTGGCGCGGAGATTATCCGGGATCCTCCCGCCCCTCGACCCCGAAGGCATGGTTGAGGTGGCATGCATCTGGGCCGCCGCCGGGCTGCGGCGCGGACTCGAAACGGCACCTCCATACCGGTCTCCCCATCACAACATCAGCATGCCGGCCCTCGTCGGTGGGGGACAGGGACGCCCCCGCCCCGGTGAGATCTCCCTGGCCCATCGGGGAGTGCTCTTTCTCGATGAGATAGCCGAGTTCCCACGTGGATGTCTCGAAGGCCTTCGTCAACCCCTCGAGGACGGGTCGGTGACCATCGCCCGCACCTCTGCCACCGTCCGCTTCCCCAGTGATGTCCAGTTGGTCGCGGCGGCGAACCCTTGTCCATGTGGCTGGGAGGGGGATTACAAGAAGACGTGTCGATGTCGACCGGATGCCATCGCCCGCTACGGCCGGGTTCTCTCCGGACCACTGCTCGACCGCATCGACATCGTCGTATGGGTTCCGCGTGTGGAGACGAGGCGGTTCATGGGCGCACCTGGCGAGTCGAGTCTCGTGGTGGGGAAGCGGGTCATGGCCGCTCGCGAGATGTCGGACCGCACCGAGCACAACCGGGTCCTCACCCGCGGGGAGCTCGATGACCTTCCCGAGTCGGGTGACGTCGCCCGCACCGTCGCCGCGGCGCTGGACGACGGCCGTATCACGGCCCGTGGTGCCGACAAGCTGCGTCGTGTCGCCCGCACCGTCGCCGAACTCGACGGTCGGGAATGTGTCTCCGTCGACGATCTGGGTGAGGCGATGACCCTGAGGCAACGCCAGTGACGGAGCGGTTCCCCCAAAGTCGAGTATCACCCGGAGACGCCGAGTATCCCATGCTGCTCTCCGAACTGGACGACCCACCGTCGCCGCTCTATGTCCGGGGCGCCCTCCCGGTGGGACCGACCCTGGCCATCGTCGGATCCCGCCGGGCCACCCGCTATGGGCTGGGACTGGCGGGCGACTTCGCCCGGGCCACGTCGGGGCTGGGTTGGCATGTCGTCAGCGGTCTCGCCCGTGGGATAGACGGCGCCGCCCACCGGGGAGCCCTCGACGGGGGAACATCCGGCGTTGCCGTTTTCGGTACCGGTACCAACGTCTGGTATCCGCGCCAACACCAGCGGCTCGGTGAGGCGATTTTGTCGGACGGTGGTGCTGTCGTCTCCGAATATCCACCCGACACCGGCCCCAAACCGTGGCACTTTCCTGCCCGCAATCGGATCATCGTTGGTCTCTCGCTGGTCGTAGTGGTGGTTGAGGCCGCGGCGCGGAGTGGTGCCCTTATCACCGCCCGGCTCGCCGCCGACAACGGACGGGAGGTTTTCGTGGTCCCAGGCGACGTCGACCGGGCCAACTCGGTGGGTTGTAACGGATTGCTTCGTGACGGCGCCCATCCTGTACTGGGAACGGCCGATCTCGTCGAATCCCTGGAGCGGGTCGTCGCCGGTCATCCCCGGGTGGTGGTGGAGCGCCCCGAGCCGGCGGTGGGTGGGCTCGACGACACGGAACGCTTGCTGATGGAGCGTCTCGCCGAGGGATCGGTGCTGGTGGACGATCTCGTGGCCGATCGGGGCCCCGGTGTCCTCACCGTCATTGGCCGTCTCGAGTTGAGGGGGATGTGCTCCGTGAGCGGCGGGCGGGTCGGTTTGGCCGAGATGCCGGGCCGATGATGGAGACCCGTGCCCTCATGTCGTCGCGGAAGAGGATGGTGACGACCCGTACCGTGTGATTGGATGGTGGCCGGGTCCGGTACACTGTCTTCCATCAAGCACGTCCCCCCAGCCCCTGGTCGGGTCCGAGCGTGCGTCGATAGGGACAGTCGGTCGACGATTTGACCTGGTCGCATCCTTGACCTCCCTCTTGTTGCCGCAAGCTCGTGAACCCGTGTGGCTGGCCGTGTCCGCTCTTGGACGCGGTGGGACGGACGGATCAACCAGGAGGAAATGTGAACACGGTTACCCTCAAGCAGCTGCTGGAGGCGGGAGTCCATTTCGGACACCAGACCCAGCGGTGGAATCCCAAGATGAAGCCGTATCTGTACACGGAGCGCAACGGAATCCACATCATCGACCTTCGCCAGACCCTCGAGCAGGTCGCCGCCGCCCAGGAAGTCGTCAAGGACGTCGTGGTCGACGGCGGCTCGATTCTGTTCGTCGGGACCAAGAAGCAGGCCCGGAGCCCCATCGCCGAGCACGCCGAGCGCGCCGGTATGCCCTATGTCAGCTACCGCTGGCTCGGTGGGATGCTGACCAACTTCCAGACTATCCAGAAGCGGATCTACTACATGCAGGAGTTGGCCGAGATGGAGGGCACCCAGGAGATGGAGGCTCTGCCCAAGAAGGAGCGTCTCAAGCTGAGGCGCGAGCTGTCCAAACTCGAACAGAACCTCGGTGGCGTCCGCGACATGCGAAAGCTTCCCGACCTGATCTTTATCGTCGATGTGAATGTCGAAGACACTGCCGTCACCGAGGCCGTGCGTCTCGACATCCCCGTTATCGCCCTCGTCGACTCCAACTCCGATCCCGACGGTGTCGAGATTGTCATTCCCGGCAACGACGATGCCATCCGGGCCGCCGATCTGATCGCCGGTGCCCTCGCCGACGCGGTGATCGAGGGCAAACAGATCAACGAGCGGCGCAGGCCATCGACGCCGGCCCCCGAGACCGAGACCACACCAGTGTCCTAGGGACGGATCGATGCCAGATTTCACAGCCAAGGACGTGCAGAACCTACGCCAGGGTGCCGGTGTCGGCATAATGGACGCCAAGAACGCCCTGGTCGAGACCGGCGGCGATTACCACCGCGCCTTTGAGATCCTCAGGGAAAAGGGTCTTGCCAAGGTCGCAAAACGGGCCGATCGGGAGGCGTCGGAGGGCACGATCGGCCATTACATCCACTACCAGAACGAGCGTGCGGTCATGGGTGTGCTCGTCGAGCTCGCCTGCGAGACCGACTTCGTGGCCAAGAGCGAAGAGTTCAAGACCGTCGCCGACGACATCGCCATGCATGTCTCTTGGTCGGCACCGCGTTGGATTACCCGTGACGACGTCGCCGAGGAGGCCGTTGAGGCGGAGCGCTCGGTCATTGCCAAACAGGCCCAGAACGATGCCAAGCCCGAGCAGGTCATCCCGAAGATCGTGGAGGGCCGTATCGAGTCCTTCTTCAGCGACAACGTCCTCTACGAGCAGGTGTTCGTGAACAAGGAGATGTTCGATGGGACCGTGGGCGACCTCGTCAACCAGCTCGCATCAAAGATGGGCGAGAACATCCGTGTTCGTCGTGTCTTCCGTGTCGCCATCGGCGAAGGCGGCTAAGTGACCGACTCTCGTCGCCGTGTGCTCCTCAAACTCTCGGGTGAGGCCTTCGCCGATCCGGACTTGGGATATGGGACCGACCCGGCGACGGTCAAGAGAGTGGCCGCCGAGATCGCCGAAGCCCACGCCACCGGGGTAGAGGTGGCGATCGTGGTCGGTGGGGGCAACATCTTCCGAGGGGTGTCACAGGCGTCCCGGGGTATGGATCCCGCCAGCGCCGATCACATGGGCATGCTCGCCACGGTCATCAACGGCATCGGACTCCAGGATGCCTTGGAGAAGGCCGGGGTTGTCACCCGGGTGCAGACCGCCATCTCGATGCGTCAGATCGCCGAGCCGTATATCAGGCTGAAAGCGATCCGACACCTCGAGAAGAATCGGGCAGTCATCTTCGCCGCCGGGACCGGGAACCCCTTCTTCACCACCGACACCGCGGCCGCCCTACGCGCCGTGGAGATCGACGCCGACGCGGTCCTCAAGGCCTCCAAGGTCGCCGGCATCTACTCCGAGGATCCGAGAGCCAACCCGGATGCCGTGCTTCTCAAGGAGCTCTCTTTTCGCGACTTCATCGAGCGAGATCTCCGGGTCATGGACACAACTGCCATTACGATGAGTCGGGAACACGACATACCGGTGGTCGTCTTCGACATGACGAAACCGGGCAACATCGTCAAGGCGGTGGTCGGTGAGGACATCGGCACGCTTGTCCACGGAGACGATTCAGATGATCAATGACACCCTCAACGATGCCCGCCACAAGATGGAACAGGCGCTGGAGCACGTCCGCGGCGAGTTCGGCACGGTGCGCACCGGACGGGCCAACCCCCAGATCCTCAATCGGGTCACGGTGGAGTACTACGGATCGCCCACCCCGCTGCAACAGCTGGCGTCGGTGGCCGTGCCCGAAGGCCGCCTCATGGTGGTACAGCCCTTCGACAAGTCGGTGATAGGCGATATCGAAAGGGCCATCTCCCGCGCCGACCTGGGTTTGAACCCCAGTAACGACGGAAGTGTCATCCGGATCGCCTTTCCTCCCCTGAGTGAGGAGCGACGTAGCGATCTGGTCAAGGTCGTTCGCAACATGGCCGAAGAGGCCCGGGTGGCGGTGCGAAACATCCGCCGCACCGCCAAGCACGACATCGAGTCGCTCGAGGGCGAGGTGTCCGATGACGACATTCGCCGCGGAGAGGCCGATCTCCAGGATGTCACCGACGGTTTCGTGGCCCAGATCGACGAGCTGCTCGGTCAGAAGGAATCCGAGCTCAAGGAGGTCTGACAATGAGTCACCGTCGCCCACCCGATGACCCCTCCTTCGATCGTCCCCGGGAGGACACAGACCCTGACGACGACGGTTTCGACGATCTTCCGACGAGATCGACAGACCACGACCTCGGGGCCCCGATCCCCGATGACGAGGATGAGGAGCGGGGCAGTCACCTCCCCCCCGCCCCTGTCCGCCCCGAATCGGGCCAGCATCTCGCCACCGACGACGAGACTTCGCCCGATCGAGGTGCCCGGCCGGAGGCCAAACCGGATCCAGATGAATCCAAGGCGGATCGCGAACCCGAGCCGGATCCGGATCCCGTCCCGGGCGACGACGTCGATCTCAGTGACTTCGAGCGGATGCAGTCCGTCGATCATTACGTCGCCGCCACCACCCAGGAGTACCGGGGGCTGGCCGAGGAGATCGACAAGGCGAATGAGGAGGAGCACGAACATCAGGCCGTTGCCGCCACCATGGCGGGTCTCGAGTCGGGGATCATCGGTTTCGACGATGTGACCGGAGAGATCTCCCGCAGTGGCGAGGAGGTCGAACGGGAGGCCCAGGAGAAGGCGTCTGATCTCACCCTTCGGGTCGGATCGGCGGTGATTCTCGTCGGTCTGTTCCTCGGCAGCCTCGCCGTCGGGGGATGGGCATTCGCCGCATTCCTCATCTCGGTCATGGTCCTGGCCCTTGGTGAGTTCTATGCCACCGTGCGCCGAGGCGGATATCGTCCCCTTGCCTTGTTCGGGCTCCTCGGTGTGATCGGCGCCGGTGTCGGTGGCGAGGTGGCGGGCCCGTTCGCCATCGCCGCCGCGGTTGTCCTGACGGTGATCGCCACGGTTCTCTTCTACACCCTCACCGGTCGGCGTCTCGCCACCGAGAACATGACGGTGACCGTGCTCGGTGCGGCGTGGGTTTCCCTGTTCGCCTTCGGGATCTCGATAGCCGACGCCCCCAACCCCTTTGCCACGGTTTTCTTCGTCGCCGTGGTGACGGCCGGCTTCGATATCGGTGGCTACTTCGTGGGCCGGTCTGTCGGGAGCCGCCCCATGTCACCCCGAATCTCCCCGAGCAAGACGTTGGAGGGCTATCTCGGTGGTGTGGTCGCCGCTCTGGTCCTTGCCGCAATTCTCTCCACCTTCCCATTCAACGAGGAGATCGGGTTCGTGGGGGCGATCCTGTTCGCCCTGGTGGTTGCGGTGCTCGCTCCACTCGGGGACCTTGCCGAGTCGGTCATCAAGAGAAGTCTCGGCGTCAAGGACATGGGTTCGGTTCTTCCCGGTCACGGAGGCATGCTCGATCGCATCGATTCGTTCCTCTTCGTCGTGCCCGGTGCCTATGTCTTCTTCCATTTGATCGAACTGGTGTGAGAGGAGTCGTCGTCCTCGGGGCGACCGGTTCGATAGGAACGACCACGCTGGAGGTGGCCGACGAACTCGGTGTGCCCGTCGTCGGGATAGCGGCCCGCTCGTTCTCACCTCGTCTGGCCGAGATCTGGCGTAACCATCCCGACAGCCGATGTGTCGTCACCGATCCCGCAGTCGGGGAACCCGGCGTCTTCTCCGATCTCCGTACGCCGGAGACCGGTTCCGAAGCGATGGTCGATCTCGCCGCCGAAACAGATTGTCTGGTAGTCAACGGTGTTGTCGGTTCGGCCGGATTGGAGGCGACCCTAGCCGCGGTTGGGGCAGGCAACCGTCTCGGTCTGGCCAACAAAGAGAGTCTCGTGGCCGGTGGGCAACTGGTGACGGATCTCGCCGGTCGTCACGGAGGCGAGATAATCCCCGTCGACTCCGAGCACTCGGCGATCTTCCAGTGCCTCCTCGGCGAACCCGTCGAAGCCGTGGAGTCGTTGGTGCTCACGGCCAGCGGTGGGCCTTTCCGGGGACGGACACTTTCCGACCTCGAGGACGTGACTCCCGCCCAGGCGTTGCGCCATCCCAATTGGAGCATGGGGGAGCGGATCACCATCGATTCCGCCACCCTCATGAACAAGGGTTTGGAGATCATCGAGGCGCACCATCTGTTCTCCATGCCGTACGACCGGATCGAGGTGATCGTTCACCCGCAGTCCATCGTCCACAGCATGGTGCGATTCCGCGACGGTGCCCTCAAGGCTCACCTCGGGGACACCACCATGCACCATTCGGTCCGCTCTGCCTTCACCCATCCCGATCGGGCCGCAGGACCGACGTTTTCGCTTCCGGGTCTGTCACTCAACTTTGAGGAACCCGACCGGGAGAACTTCCCTGCCCTCGATCTGGCGTATCATGTAGGGAGAAGCGGCGGCACCGCCCCAGCAGTGTTCAACGCCGCCGATGAGGTGATCGTCGCCGCATTCCTCGAGGAACGGGTCGGTTTCACCCAGATCGTCCCCATGATCGAGAAGACACTCGAGCGCTGCGGGAGTGAGACCGTCTCCACGGTCGAGGACGTGATGTCGGCCGACGAAAAGGCCCGGGCCATCGCCTCCGAGGTCGTGCTTGTGAGAGCCAGGAAGTAGTTTTAGGGTTATGTTCGGATCGGTTTCAGGTGCCGTGTCGGCGGTGCTCGCCATCATCATCTTCGTGACCATCCACGAGCTGGGTCATTTCATGGCGGCTCGCGCCGTGGGCATGAAGGCAACCGAGTTCTTCTTTGGCTTCGGTCCCAAGCTGTGGAGCACGATGCGGGGCGAGACCGAATACGGGGTGAAGCTGCTGCCGCTGGGGGGGCATGTGACCATCGCCGGAATGAATCCGTTCGAGGAGATAGCCCCCGAGGACCGGGGTCGCACCTACTCAGATAAGAAATACTGGCAGAAGGCACTTGTTGTGGTTGCCGGTGTTGGGTCGAACTTTTTGCTGGCGTTCCTGATCCTCGCCGGTGTCAACCTCTTCAACGGCGTGCCCGAGGAGATCGACCCTTCCGAGGCGGTGCCCGAGGTCTCCCAGCTGGTGGGTGATCCTGCACCGGCGGATGTCGCCGGGATCGCAGTAGGAGATGTGATCACATCGATCGACGGGAGGTCCATTGAAAGTGTCGAGGCTCTTGGCAGAGTCGTATCGGCGAGACCCGGGGAAACCGTCGAGGTGGCATGGGAGAGGGACGGATCTCAGATGTCAGGTGAGGTCGTGCTTGCCTCGGTTGAGGATCCGGAGACCAGTGAGACCATCGGCCGGATCGGGATTGCCTCGACAACCGTGGAGATGCGCGACGTTGCCGTCTTCGGCGCCCTCGGTCTGGCTGGTGGGCAGATAGTCACTCTCACCGGGGAGACGTTCAGGGCGATCTGGCAATTGGTTTCACCTCAGTCGCTGCTCGAGCTCGCCGGTGTCCTCGTCGGCGACACCGACGTGCCCATCGAGACCCGCCCACTCAGCCCGATCGGACTGGCCAATGTCGGCTCCCAGTTGGAGACGCTGGGTGTAGCCAACTTCCTCCGGCTCCTCGCGATGATCAATGTGTTCCTCGGAAGCTTCAACATCATCCCCCTTTATCCCCTCGATGGGGGGCATTTCGCGGCGGCCACCTACGAGAAGATCACTGGGCGGCAGGCCGATCTCAACAAGATGGTCCCCGTGGCGGTGGCGGTGGTCGCCCTGTTCGCATTCCTCGGTCTGGTGGCGGTAATTCTCGACATCGTCGATCCGATCCGGTTGTAGGGCTACGGTGCAGGACATGATCCAACGTCGTGAGACCAACCAGATAAGGGTCGGGGACGTTGCCGTTGGTGGGGATGCCCCGGTCTCGGTCCAGTCGATGACCACCACCAAGACCGCCGATGTCGACGGCACCCTTGCCCAGGTCTACGCCCTCGCCGGTGCCGGCGCCGACATTGTCCGGATCACCTGCAACGAGGTGGAGGCTGCGGAGGGTCTTGCCGAGATCATCCCCCGCTCGCCGGTGCCGATCGTGGCCGATATCCATTTCCAGTATCGACTCGCCCTCGCCGCCCTGGAGGCAGGTGTCCAGGGACTCCGACTCAATCCGGGCAACATCCGCAAGGAGGCCCACATCAAGACGGTGGCCCGTGAGGCCGGTGACCGCGGCGTCCCCATCCGCATCGGCGTCAATGCGGGATCACTCGACAAGGACCTGCTGGAGAAGTACGGCAGCGCCGTGCCCGAGGCCCTGGTGGAGTCGGCGCTGATCGAGGCGCGGTATCTCGAGGAGGTCGACTTCATCGACATCAAGATCTCGGTCAAGCACTCGAACGTGCCCTCGATGGTGGCCTCCTACCGTCTGCTCTCGGAGACGGTCGACTATCCGCTCCACCTCGGGGTGACCGAGGCCGGCCCCCCACCGGGGGGAATCATCAAGTCGGTGGCCGGAATTGGCACCCTCCTCAACGAGGGAATCGGCGACACCATCCGTTTCTCCCTCACCGCCGATCCTGTGGAGGAGGCCAAGGCGGGGAGGTCGTTGCTCGAGTATCTGGGCTTGCGGGAGCGAAAGGGCCTCGACCTCATCGCCTGCCCGTCATGCGGCCGTGCCGAGGTCGATGTCATCGATGTTGCCTCCCGGGCGCAGACCGCCCTGGAGGGCGAGGGGCTGCCCATCCAGGTCGCCGTCATGGGGTGTGTCGTCAACGGCCCGGGAGAGGCGCGCGAGGCCGACATCGGAATCGCCGCCGGAAGGGGCAAGGGCCATCTCTTCATCAAGGGACAAGTGGTCCGTGTGGTGCCCGAGGCCGAGATGGTGGAGGCGTTGCTGGAGGAGGCAAGGAAGCTTGCCGCGGAGGGCGTCGATGCCCGTCTCGCCGCCGCCGATGACAACGCCGCCGATCTCGCGGCCGTAACCCGCACCCAACTGGTGGAGATCCAGGGCGACGCCAACCAGACGATCGAGAGACGCACCCGCGTCGCCGAGGTGGCCCGGAACCGGGGCTGACGGGATTTCTCCATCGCCATTCGGGTGGTTGGTCGGGCGGAGGAGAAGCACAGGGCTTCCTTCCGTCGTCCTAACCTTGGGCGGATGCGTTGGTCCCAAGCCTTTATCCCCACCCTCCGTGATGATCCCGCCGACGCCGAGGCGGTGTCGCACCGTCTCCTGGTCCGGGCCGGGTTCATCCGCCGTCTCCACGCCGGTCACTACTCGATGCTCCCCCTCGGGCAGCGGGTGCGGGCCAAGATCGACCGCATCATCCGCGAGGAGATGAATCGGATCGGCGGACAGCAGTTCCACCTACCCGCCATGCACCCCGCCGAGTTGTGGCGGAAGTCGGGTCGGTGGGATGTCATGGGGGAGGAGATGTTCCGTCTCGTCGACCGCAAGGACGTCGAGAACGCATTGGGGATGACCCACGAGGAGGTGTTTGCCGACCTCGCCACCGAGATCACCTCGTACCGCCAGTTGCCCCAGATCTGGTATCAGATCCAGACCAAATTCCGCGACGAGCCCCGACCCAAGTCGGGTGTCCTCAGGGTCCGGGAGTTCACCATGAAGGACGCCTACACCCTCGACATCGATTGGGATGGCCTCGATGT
>WHUC01000043.1:8737-14793 GCA_009377435.1 Acidimicrobiia bacterium | reverse complement strand
GGGGTCACACCTCGGTGAGGACCTTCTCCATGACCTCGTCGTCGATGTCGTAGTTGGAGAATACGCCCTGGACGTCGTCGAGGTCCTCGAGGGAGTCGATGAGTCGGAGGAGCTTCTTGGCGTTGCTCTCGTCCACGGGGACGGTCGAGCCGGGAAGCTGGGTGACGTCGGATGACTCCACCGTCACACCGGCCTCCTCCAGAGCCGTCTTGACCGCGCCGATGTCGGAAGGTGCGGTGATCACCTCGAACAGGTCGTCACCAGAGTCGCGGATGTCCTCGGCGCCGGCATCGAGGGCGGTGAGCATGATGTCGTCCTCTGGGCCCCGGGCCAGGATCACGCCCTTCTGGCTGAACAGGTACCCGACCGAACCCGGCTCACCGAGACTCGACCCGCTCCGCGTAAAGGCCGACCTCACGTCGGAAGTGGCCCGGTTTCTGTTGTCGGTGAGGATGTGAACATAGAGGGCCACTCCCCCGGGTCCGTACCCCTCGTACCAGGCCTCGTCGTAGGCGATACCCTCCATCTCCCCGGTGCCCCGCTTGATGGCCCTCTCGATGTTGTCGTTGGGCATCGAACTCGACTTGGCCTTTTCGACCGCGGTGGCCAGTGTCGGATTGAACTCGACGTCGCCCCCGCCCTCGCGGGCGGCGACCTCTATCTGCTTGGCCAATTTGGCGAACATCTTGCCCCGGGCCGCGTCCTGACGTCCCTTGCGATGCTTGATATTGGCCCATTTGGAATGCCCTGCCATGTGCCTACTCCTCGAGTCCTTCTTCGATCATGTCCACGAACTTCTGGTGGATCCGCGTATCGTCGGTCAACTCCGGGTGGAACGACGCTCCCAGGACCGAGCCCTGACGGACCATGACCGGATGATCGTCGACGGTAGCCAGGACGTCCACCCCGGATCCGACCTTCTCCACCCAGGGGGCCCGTATGAACACCGCATCGAAGGGCTCGTCGAGCCCCTCGATATCGAGCGCCGCCTCGAACGACTCGTTCTGCCGACCGAATGCATTGCGTTGAACCACCACATCGAGGACACCGAGGAGTTGCTGCTCACCCCCGGTCACACCCGACGACAAGAAGATGAGACCGGCACAGGTGCCGAACACCGGCATCCCCGATCCGATCCGTTCTCTCAGGGGTTCGACGAGGCCGAAGCGATCGGCGAGCTTGCCGATCGTGGTCGACTCGCCACCGGGGATGACCAGACCGTCGACCCCGTCGAGTTGGCCGGGGGTGCGCACATCGACCGTCTCCATCCCGAGACCACCGAGCACCTTGTTGTGCTCCCTGAAATCACCCTGGAGGGCGAAGATCCCGATCGTGGGCATCCGTCATCCGCCTCCGGAAAGAACGGTCACCAGCCGCGACGGGCCAAACGCTCCGACTCGCTCAGCGACTCCATCTCCAGACCGGGCATGGCAGCACCGAGACCGTGGGAGACCTTGGCGACGACGTCGGCGTCCTGCCAGAAGGTGGTCGCCTCGACGATCGCCTTGGCGACCAGTGGCGGCGCCGAGGCCTTGAAGATCCCCGACCCGACGAAGACACCATCACATCCCAGCGCCATCATCAGAGCGGCGTCGGCAGGGGTGGCGATGCCACCGGCGGCGAAGTTGACCACGGGGAGCTCGCCCGTATCGGCTATCTCGACGACGAGGGCGTAGGGCGCACCCAGGTCTCGTGCCGCCGACATCAGCTGTTCGGGGGCGAGCCTGGTGAGCTCGCCGATCTGGTTGGTGACCGTTCTCATGTGATGCACGGCCTCGACGATGTTGCCGGTGCCGGCCTCGCCCTTGGTCCGGATCATGGCGGCGCCCTCACCGATGCGACGGAGGGCCTCACCCAGGTTGCGGGCACCGCAGACGAAGGGTGTGGTGAACGCCCATTTGTCCACATGGTTCTCGTCGTCGGCGGGTGTCAGCACCTCGGACTCGTCGATGTAGTCGATATCGAGCGACTGGAGGACGCGGGCCTCCAGGAAATGACCGATCCGGCACTTGGCCATCACCGGGATGGTCACGGCCTCCTTGATGTCCTCGATCATCGTCGGATCCGACATACGGGCGACACCACCGTCCTTGCGGATGTCGGCAGGCACCCGTTCCAGGGCCATGACGGCGACCGCTCCCGCCTCTTCGGCGATCTTGGCCTGCTCGGCGGTGACCACGTCCATGATCACGCCACCCTTGAGCATCTCGGCGAGACCCCGCTTGACCCGGTCGGTACCCCGGGTTGGGGTGCTGTCGGAAGATGTCTGTTGTTCGGTGCTCATAGCCCAATGGTACCCCGATCAATGGGTACCAGAAGACTCGGCGAGGACAGATTCGTAGATCGATCGGTAGCCCTCGACGATCACATCCCAATCGAACCGGGCCACGGTGCGCCGGGCGAGACCACCGCGGTCCTTGAGCAGCGCCCGATCCTCGAGCAGCGAGATGACCTCGGCCGCCAACGGGGCCGGCTCGCCGACGGGGAAGAAGCTGGCCGCGTCCCGAGCCACCCAACGAAACGCGGGGATGTCGCTGGCCACCACCGCACAACCCGCTGCCATCGCCTCGGCGAGAACAATCCCGAAGCTCTCTCCACCTGTGTTCGGTGCGACGTATACCGATGAACCGGACAGCACGAGTCGTTTCGTCTCTTCGGAGACCGGGCCGAGATAGCGGACCCCGGTGGGGGCGCTGCTCCGACTGGGACCGACCACCACCAATTCCGCATCGGGGATCCGACGCCGGATGATGGGCCAGGCCTCGATAAGCACGTCGAGCCCCTTACGGGGGTCGTCTCGTCCCAGAAACACGACTCGTCGTGGATGCCGTTCACCCCCCCCGGCGAACTCGTCGTGGTCGATTCCGTTGGGCACGATGGCGACGTCGCCCCACGAGGGTCTGAGGGCCGATGCGGCAACCGGGCTCACCGCGGTGATGGCACCACCCCGGACGAGACGTCTCGCCAGCGGCGAAGCGAGCCGGTAGATGGCTCTCATGCTGGCGGTGGGGTCGGCGTGGAAGGTGAGAACACGGGGCATATCCAGTCGGAGTGCGGCGGCGGACACCATGGGCACGAAGGGCTCGTGGACGTGGATGAGGTCCACGCCCTCGGCGGCTTCCGCAACCCGGCTCACCACCCGAGGATGCATGGCGAGTTGATTTGATGAATAGTTGGCCCGGATCGTGATGGTCCGCCCCACGTCGACCGCGTCGACGGACCGATCGGAAGGGACCCCCGGCCCGATCACCAATGACTCCACGCCGACCTCGCCCAGACGGGCGGCCAACTCGAGGACCACCGTTTGCACACCACCGACCCTCCCCAGACCGTAGGGACAGACCAATGCGACTCTCACTCCGCGGTCTCCAAGCTCTCCCGGTCCGACGGCCAGTTGGGTTGGAGCATATGCCACTGTGTCGGATTCCGCCGGATCAGTTCCTCCAACACAATGGCGACCCGCTGCACCCCCTCCTGCAACGAGCACCCGGACACATCAATCTCGGGGGTGATCACAACACGATGTCCCGCTCCCTCGAAATAGCATGCCGCGGCGAGGAGGGGCACACCCTCGCTCTGGGAAAGTTTCACCGGTCCCGCCGGCATAGTCGTCTCCTCCCCGAAGAACTCGACGGGAACACCACGACCACTCAGGTCGCGGTCACACAGCAGGGTGACCACACGTTGTCGCTCGAGGGCGTCGCGCAATTTCGGGAAGGTGCGGATGCCAGTGAGAACAATCTCGATCCCGTACTCGGTGCGCAACGAGGTAAACCATTCGGTGATTCGTGGATTCCCCAGCTTCTCGGCCACCGCCACCACCGAGGTCCCGTGCTTCCACGTGACTGGGGCCGCCAACTCCCAGTTCCCCATGTGGGGAAGGGCGACGACGAAACCCTTACCGGTTGCCGCGGCTGCCGCCAGGGCCTCGTCGTTCTCGACCGTCGTGTCGGCGCCCATCTCGACGAGTCTGCGGGGACGGAACCACAGGGTCTCTGCCCAGTAGCGCCCGTAGCTCTGGAACATCGCCCTGATCTCGGATCGGTTCGGCTCACGTCCCACCACACGGCGCAAGTGACGGCCGGCCATTCGCCTCCGTCCACCATCGACGGCGTACCAGACCCGTCCGACGAACGTTCCCAGCGGAATTACGGCAGATCGGGGAAGGGCGCCGATAACACCCAGGGATGCCCGGAGTATCAGATAGACAAATCGATCCTTCACGGCTCGATGGCGTGGTACGCAACCACGAACCGGTGCAGGGCCGTCACCCAGGTGGCGATCACCATCACCCACAGCATCGGCAACACCTGACCTGTGAGAAGACCCAGGGTGAAAAGGATCACCCTCTCGGCCCGACCCACGTATCCGGTCCTCCCGGTCAACCCGACCGACTCGGCCTTGGCCCTGAGATAGGGAACGAGCATTGCTCCCCCGAGGGAGATCACGATCAACACCAACGCCGTTGCATCCCCCATCACGGCCAGGGCCAACCCGGCATAGGTGGCGATCTCTCCGGTGCGGTCACTCCCGGCGTCGAGAAACGCACCACGGGCAGAAACCGCACCGGCGGCACGGGCCACCGCCCCGTCGAGCCCGTCGAGGGCCGAACCCACGATGGCGATGGTGGCGCCGAGTGCGAGTCGACCCGACCCGATGACGATTGCACCGGCGAGCGTTATCAGAAGACCAACAAGGGTCATCATCGTCGCTGTGACACCGAGCCGATGGAAAAACCGCCCCATCGGTTCGAGAATGCCCCGAATCCTGGGGCGAACAATCATGTCGATCACGGAACGAGTCAAGGTAGCAGCACAGTCGCCAGGACCCGACGCCGAGCGGAGAAATGCCGCCCTAAGAACATCCGCGGATAGGGACGGTCGGTGAGTCGTTCGCCCCGATACGGGAGGTGGCCTCCCTTCTATCCCCGGACGTTCTAACGGACGCCTTTGGCAGGTGTAGGGGCCGACCGGATACGGCCCCGGCGGTAGCCGATATCATGGACGGACCGACGAAACGTGTCGGGAAGGGACCACCCCTGGGATCTCTTCCGTTCGAATTCGACGAACCGTGACGTAGGATTCACCCCGAGCGGGAAAATCGTTGGTGATGCGGAACGAATCTATACGAAGGAGCATCATGTCCGAAGCCATCCTCCGATTTGGCGAACAAGAGGTCTCTCTCCCAGTGGAGACCGGGAGTGTGGGTGAGGAAGCCATCGACATCTCGTCCCTGCGGTCCGAGACCGGTGCTGTCACCTTGGATCGGGGCTTGGGGAACACCGCCGAGACCCGCAGCGACCTCACATTTGTCGACGGGGAGGCGGGTACTCTCCTCCACCACGGCTACACCATCGAGGATCTTGCCGCAAACGCCACCTTCCTCGAGGTGGCGTACCTTCTTCTCTACGGCAAGCTGCCATCGTTGACGGAGTTGGAATCCTTCGTCGCCGAGATTTACGAGCATCACCACGTCGATGAGGCCATCCGCAATGTGTTCAAGGCGGTGCCAGCCAATGCACACCCGATGCAGGTCCTCGGTTCGGCGGTCGCCGCACTGGGCGGACACTATGCCGACGACCTCGACCCGAACGACCCCGAGTCGGTGGAACGCAACAGTTTTCGGCTGATCGCCAAGCTCCCCATCCTCATCGCCTGGGCCCACCGCGCCCGGGAGGGTGAGGACTTCATCGCCCCCATCACCGGGGCCGGCTATGTCGCCAATTTTCTCGAGATGATGTTCGGGGATGGCGAACACATCGACGAGCAGGAGCAGATCGCCGCCGAGGCGCTCGACACCCTCCTCCTCCTCCACGCCGACCACGGCCAGAACTGCTCCACATCGGCGGTGCGTCTGGTGGGCTCCAGCGGCGCCAACCTATATGGGGCGATCTCGGCCGGGATCTTCGCCCTATCGGGGCCCCTGCACGGGGGCGCCAACCAGGCCGTCCTCGAGATGCTCTCGCAGATCTCCGACGACGGTAGCGACGTCGACAAGTACATCGCCAAGGCCAAGGACCAAGACGACCCCTTCCGACTAATGGGCTTCGGGCACCG
>WHUC01000043.1:0-8218 GCA_009377435.1 Acidimicrobiia bacterium | reverse complement strand
GGGGGTTCGGTGGCCTCGTAGAGGATCACCGACCAGCGGGGCCGGGAGCGGATGCCATGAAATGTCACCGCGGCCGAGGCATGGCCCACCGGGAATCCCACCGAACCCACGGCCTCGGCGAGGGCCTGCCCCTGGTCGATGCGCAGCGGCCAGGCCGCGGCCATGAACCAGACCCCGACAAGGGCGGCGATAACGGCTCCGATCCACAGACCGGTGTTCCAGATGGTGCCGATAGCCAACCCGCCTGCCAGAACCAGGAGGATCACACCGGACGTCCGGCGTCTGCGGGGGTCGGGGAACCGATAGGGGCCGACGACGTTGGAGTCCAGTTCCTCCTCGATGGCCTCGGCCTCGGCCAGATCGCGATCGATGTGAATGCCCTCCCGGGAAACCCGAGGGTCGAGCGGTCTCTTCTCGTTCATATCGCCCTCATGAGGGGGGTGCGCCCTCGGTCTTGAGCCGATCGAGGGCATCGTCGAGGGAAAGTCCGCGCTCCTCGTTCTCCTCGCCGTAGCGACGGAATCCGACGGTGCCGGACTCGACATCGCGATCGCCGACGACCATCACCACCGGGATCTTGGCGGTCATGGCACGACGGATCTTCTCCCCCAGCTTCTCCGCCGAGGCGTCGACCTCGATGCGGAGACCCTCGCTCTTGAGACGATCACGCACCTCACCGGCGTAATCGAGATGACGATCGGCCACGGGAACGATGGTGGCCTGGACGGGGGCCATCCACATCGGGAAGGCACCGGCGTAGTGCTCGGTGAGCACGGCGATGAACCGCTCGATCGTTCCGGCCTTGGCATGGTGGATCATCACGGGACGCTCCGTCGTGTTCTCCGCGGTGGTGTACTCGAGCTCGAACCGCTCGGGCAGGAAGAAGTCGAGTTGGATGGTGGAGCACTGCCAGCGGCGCCCCAGGGCGTCACGGACATGGACATCGATCTTCGGCCCGTAGAAGGCGGCCTCCCCCTCCTGCTCCTCGTAGGCGAGGCCCCTGGCTTTCAGGGTGGCCCGGAGGAAACGGGTCGCCTCCTCCCACAGCTCATCCTCTCCGGTGGTCTTCTCGGGATCACGGAGCGAAAGGTCGGCCTCGATCTCGGTGAACCCGAGGTCGCTGAACCACTCCAGGGTGAAGTCGAGGGCCCGTATGAGCTCGTCGGCGAGCTGGTCGCGGCGACAGAAGGTGTGGGAGTCGTCCTGGGTCATTCCCCGGGTTCGAAGAAGCCCCTGCACGGTTCCCGACAACTCGTAGCGGTACACGTTCCCCAGCTCCGCCAATCTTATCGGCAGCTCCCGATAGGACCGTCCCCGGCTCCCGAAGATGAGGATATGGAACGGGCAGTTCATTGGCTTCACGCGGTAACGGGTGCCATCGTCGAGTTCCATCGGGGGATAGAGACCGTCGGCATACCACTCGGTGTGACCCGAGGTCTCCCAGAGATGCTCTTTGGCCAGGTTCGGGGAGAACACCGGCTCGAAACCGTACTTCTCATGGAGACGACGGTTGTGGTCCTGGATGAGGGTGCGGAGGACGCCGCCCTTGGGATGCCATACGGCCAGCCCGGGACCGAGCTCGTTGGGAAAGCTGAACAGGTCGAGCTCGGCACCGAGACGACGATGATCCCGGCGCTCCGCCTCCTCGAGCCGTTCGAGATGTGCCTCGAGGGCCTTCCCCGACTCCCACGCCGTCCCGTAGATCCGTTGTAGCTGGGGGTTGGTCTCGTCGCCGCGCCAGTAGGCGCCGGCGGATCGCATCAGCCTGACCGCCTTGAGCCGACCGGTGGACCGGACATGGGGCCCCCGGCACAGATCGATGAAGTCGAGGTTGCGGTACACCGAGACCTTGTGACCGTCGACCATCTCCGACTCGTCGACGCCCTTGATGATCTCGGTCTTGAAGGGCTGGTCGGAGAAGATCTCGAGCGCCTCGGCGTGATCGATGTGGTCGAGCTCGAAGGGCTGGTCCTCGGCGATGATCTCCTCCATCCGGGCCTGGATCCGGTCGACATCCTCGGGGGTGAAGGGACGCCCGATGTCGAAGTCGTAGTAGAACCCGTCCTCGATGGGGGGGCCGATGGCGAAGGCGGCGCCCTGGTACAGGTCGAGCACGGCCTGGGCCATGACATGGGCCGAGGAGTGGCGCATCACCTCCCGACCCTCGTCGCTGGTGTCGGTGATGATCTCGATGCTTCCGTCACCGGGGAGGGGTCGGTCCAGATCGAGGAGGACCCCGTCGTGACGTATCACGATGGCCGCCTCGGCCAGTCGTTTCCCTATCGACCGGGCCACCTCCCAGCCGGTTGTCCCCTCGGGGTGCTCCACCTCGGTTCCGTCGGGGTATGTGAGTGTTATCGGCATGGTTGGTCTCTGATCGGGAACCCATCAGGTTATCAGCGGCGTTCCCCGCCCCAATCACCACCGGCTCCCCAACCCGTTCTGGCGCGGGTAGGCAGTCATATGAGCCCGCCTACCCGCGACAAAACGGAAACACGGTCGCGAAATCCCAGGAAATCCCGGCTCCCACCCTTATTCTGCGCGGTAGAGAACGAGGAGAACCATCCGTGTTGGAGACACTGGTTGCCGTCACCGCCACAACGGGGCTTTTCGCCCTGGCGCGGGGGCGACGGGTCACACAACCTAATACGGTGGCGTTCTGGGACCTCGTGCGTGCCAGCGGGGACGATGACCTCCCCTGCCCGTGGTGCCGGGGACCCACCGCCGAACACGACAACCGCTGCCATTCCTGCGGACGCAGATTCGGCTGACGCCGAGTCAGTGCCCGGGGTAGATCATCGACTCGAGGATCGATCGCACCTCGAAGCCGAGTCTTTCGTAGAGTCCGACGGCCTTGTTGTCGGCCTCCGAGTAGAGGATGACCTCGGTGTCGCCGTGGGCGCTCATCCATCTCATCCCCTCCAACACCAACGTCCTTCCCAGACCCTGACCCTGGTGTGACGACGCCACCCCGATGATGTGGATCTCCCCCACCCCGTCAGGATGCTGTTTCACCCAACACGACCCGGCGAGGACGTCACCATCCCATGCCATCCTCAGGCCATCGGGGTCGAACCATCCCGCCGAGAGCCGGGCCTCGAGATCAGAACGCTCCCAGTCCCCGTTCTCCGGATGCCCCTTGAAGGCGTCATTGTTGACCCGTAACCACTCCTCGGCGTCGGTCTCCGGGTCGAACCCCCGGATGCCGATCCCATCGGGAACGACCGGGTCGGGGGCGGGAAGGGGCCGACCCATGACGAGAAGCCGACGCTCCGGTTGGAATCTGGAATCACCGGCGTCACCGGGGCGCACCCAGAGCCGGACCTGGTCCCCCGCGGGGACAGACGCGACCGCCTCATCGATCACGCCCCGATAATCCTCGATGTCGGCCACTACCTCGAGCCCGTGAACTCCCCCGGGTGTGGGTGCGAGGACACCGATACCGGTCCCCGACCGCACTACGGCGGCCGTCCCCCTCCTCAAGGCAACCCGACCGGGATCACCGATCAGCTCGGCTCGGCGCTCCGACTCCCGTCGCTCGATCTCGGTCAGGGCTTCTCTGGCATCCATCCCCCGAAGTTAACCGCCTCCGGGAGTGATTCGGCATTTCGGGTGTGTCCGGCCCTGAACCGACAGCACTACACTGCTGAGGGTATGACCCGTCGCCGCGCCACCTTCTGTTGCTGCATCTGTACATGGTGTGGGAGGCGCGCCTAGCGACATACGTCCATCCGAAGACGACAGGCAGACGCACCCCACCCGCATCACCAAGATGCGGGTTTCTCGATTTCCGGAGAACCACACGACCACCAAATGGCCGGCCACTCTACCGAAAGGAAGCACCCATGACACAACTCGACACCACCGACATCAAGGTCACCGAGACCCTCGACTGCTCCGGGCTCCTGTGCCCGCTCCCCGTCTACCAGGCGGGCATCGCGCTGGGGAGACTCGCCCCCGACGAGGTGCTGAAGCTGGTGACCACCGACCCAGGCGCGCTGGAGGACATCCCGGCGATGGCCCGCCAACGTGGCGACACTCTCCTGGCCACCAAGCAGGGTGAAGGAGTCCAGACGTTCTGGCTGAAGACGGGCGGTGGGCGATGACCGTGGACGCACCCGAGACCACACCTGGTGCGTCTGCCGAGACCGAGCCACGGCGCAAGCGTCTGGCGCTGGTCGCCTCGAAAGGGACCCTCGACCAGGCCTACCCACCTCTGATCCTGGCATCGACGGCCGCCAGCCTGGGCTGGGAGGCCGGCATCTACTTCACGTTCTACGGTCTCGACATCCTCCACCAGGAACGATTCCGCAAGCTCAAGGTCGCCTCGCTCGCCAACCCTTCTGGTCCGGTGCAACTGCCCAACCTCCTCGGCGCCGTTCCTGGTGCCACCGCCGCCGCCACCAAGATCATGAAGAAGTGGATGAAGGACGCCCGCATGCCCGAGGTGCCGGAGTTCATCGAGATGACCCAATCCCTCGGCGTCCGCTTCTTCGCCTGCTCGACGACCATGGGCGTCATGGGGGTGGAGGAGGCCGACCTCATCGGCGGATGCGACATCGCCGGCGCCGCCGCCTTCTTGGACTACGCCGCCGACGCCGACGTTCAACTCTTCGTCTGAGAGGCCTGCGGTTGGGTCCCGAAGGTACTCGTCGCCGAGATAGGCCCTGCTGACACGCTCATCGGCGAGCAGCACGTCGCGGCCACCGAGACCGACGAGTTCATGGCGGCGTCTGCCTCCGTCGACGAGTATCTCGCCACCGAATGCGGATGGAGCGTCATTCCCGTATTGGCCAAGGACTACGAGTTCGACGCCGACTTTACGGCGGCCGAGGGGTTCGTGGGCTTCGAGTAGCCTGGAGTTATGAGCCCACCCGCGCCGCCAGGAAGTCCTCCCAGGTCCGCTGGCCCACGGCCTGTTCGGGTGCCAGGTTAGCGCCGGCCCGGAACGCGTTGGCGGCCTTGCCCGGCAACCGGACCGAAACGATGGGCCGGTGCCGCCGGGCGGCCTGTAGGTATCCGCGGAGCAGGTCGGCTACGCGGTATACCCGGGGCCCGCCCATGTCCGGCACCAGGCCGGCCGGCTTACCGAGCGTGAGTTCGACGAGCCGAGCCGCCACCTCCCCGGCGTCGACCGGCTGGAACCGGAAGCCGGCCGGAACCGGTATAACCGGCAGCTTCGCCATCTGCTGTGCCACCATCAGGATCAGGTCGTGAAACTGTGCGGCGCGCAGCGTTGTCCACGGCAAACCGGAGTCGGCCACGACCCGCTCCGCGGCCAGCTTGGACCCGAAGTAGCCGAACATGGCGCGGTCGACACGGCTGACGACCGGGATGCGGTCAGCACCGACAACAGAGATGTACACCAAGTGGGAAGCCCCTGCCCCTGATACCGCCCGTACCAGGTTCCGGGCCTTGTCCTCGTCGCCCTTGGAACTGCCTGCGCAGTGCACGATGGTCCCGGCCCCGTCCACCGCGGGTTCGATCCCCTCGCCCGTGGCCAGGTCCCCGGTAATGAACTCGATGCCGTCGGCGGCTTCGTGGTGGAGCCGGCTGAGCACCCGCACGTCGCAGCCAGTGTCCCGCAGCCGCGCCACGACGAGCCGCCCGAGCGTGCCCGTGCCGCCGGTGACCAGAATGGGTGCTGTCATGACTCGTCCTCATGTTTCGTCTGCCACTGCATGATTGCTCTCCTTCAAAGGGGCTTGGTGTCTGTGCCGACCACCCGCGTTGCACGGGATAGTCGATCTCCTCGTCACATCGGGTCGCCTGAGTGTGCCTGAACATGCTGCGCTCACGCAACTCCCGCCGCGAGCAGCCTTTGGGTGTGCACGTGCCCGACCCGGTCGTGAGCCATGCGGACGGCGTCGACCCGGAGCACGAGGCGCTGCTGGCCGACTCGGTCGGGCTCGCGCTGCTCGTGGTGCTCGACACGTTGGCTCCCTCCGAGCGGCTGGCGTTCGTGCTGCACGATATGTTCGCTGTGCCCTTCGACGAGATCGCTCCCATCGTGGGGTGCTCCCCGGCCGCGGCACGGCAGCGCGCCAGCCGCGCCCGGCGCCGAGTGCAGAGAGCCGCCCCGATGCCGGACGCCGATCTCACCCGCCAGCGAGAAGTGGTCGACGCGTTCTTCGCTGCCTCCCGCAGCCACCGCACCTTGCGGCTCACATCACCTTCGCCACCTCCGCCCCGACCAGGTCCGGTCAGCGTTGGATGGCCCGACGGTGGCACTTCGTGAGGGAACCCCGGCCCGAGACCGCTCCTACCTCAATTCGCTGATCCTCCCGAACTTTGGCGCACGACCGATCGGCAGCATCCAGCCCTCTGACCTGGAGGTCTGGGTCTCCGATCTGATCGCCGCCGGCAAGGCTCCAGCGACGATCCAGAGGTGTGGCAGATCGCGTCTGGCGTCTTCAGACTGGCGGTGCGGGATCGGCTCATCCCCCTCTCCCCCGCCCGGATGTGGGGCTTCCCCGGATCGAACGAGAGGAGCCGGAGGCCCTGACCACCGACGAGGTGATGAGACTCGCCGATGCAATGGACCGGCGTTACCGCGCCTTCGTTCTTGTCGGAGCCTTCGGTGGGCTGAGGATCGGCGAGCTGGCTGGGCTCCAGCTCGGCGACTTCGACCCGCTGCGGGATTTTGTCTCTGCACCACGAAGTGCGAACGTCGTGCTCGGAGTCGAGCACCGAATGCAAGCCCGAGGCAGGAGCTGACTTCTAGCGTCACGCGTGGGGTCTTCGCCCACATGAGCAACGCTCCAGGGATTCACCACCAACCGAGGGCTATGCCAAGCGCCACAATCGTTGCGACGTCGGCTGCAACAGAGACCGCCCACAGCGCCCGCCCACGCGATTCCGAAAGCTCACGGAGGTCGAAACCAAAGGCCAGGCTGACGATATAAGCAGGCAGGCCCAGTGCCCCACGGAGCAGCCTGTCCATCCAGTACCACGGACTGCTTCTGCGGCGAGAGAGTTCCAGCTCCCGTTCAGCGAGGATGACGTCGGCGTGGTCGACTGCGTCGACAACTGCCTCATAAGGGCGAGGAATACCCATGTTGGAAAATCCTCGATATGCCTCGTTCTCGTGCGCGAATGCCACCGGGGCTAGCCCATGTAAGGGAGGCGTCGAAGATGCGAACACTGGTGGCGGAAGCCACGCAATCTGATAGCCGGCTTGTGCCACTGCTCGATGTGCGCGAGCTGCCAACTTGAGCACCTTCGCCCTCTCAGCGTCATGTACAACCGGCCTGCCCGCATAGACATCGGGAGCGGTCCGGTTGATGTAAGGGACGTACGCGGCCCGGAACCCTGCGAGATCCTCCCGTAGTCGCGAGTAGTAGTCCGGCGAGTCGGCCTTGAAAGGGTTGCCCATCGGTAAAACTCCAGATCGGCGCTGATGTCCTCAGCATGAGGGACATATGCACCTAAAACAACAAGCCTGCAACTTACCAACATGATCGTACGGGAAACGCGTCACAAGCGAACCGTGGGTCGAGAGCCGTGAGTCCAGACAAATCACGTCCTATGCGCGTCCTGAGGGCCCTACCGTTCGATTTCGCGACCTCGAGAACGGGCCGACACCCTTGTAGTGCAAGGGTTTCCCGAGTGGGCGCTAGTAGGATCGAACTACTGACCTCTGCCGTGTGAAGGCAGCGCTCTACCACTGAGCTAAGCGCCCGAATCGACGGGCATGATACCCGCCCCGGAGCCAACACCCCAATGCACCACGCCCCCGATATGGACTGGTTCGAGGCCGTCGTCGATGACGCTGTTGAGGAACTTCCCCAGTGGGTAGTCGATCGAATTGACAACCTGATCGTCGTGGTCGAGGAGGAGCCTCCTCAAGATGCAGAACACCGCGACGCTGAGCTCCTCGGGCTGTACGACGGTGTGAACCTGTTAGAACGATCAGGTGATTACTGGGGGGCGCTCCCCGATCAAATCACCATCTTCCGCGGCCCGCATTTGCGATTGGGTCTCAGTGGAGACGAGCTGCGGATAGAGGTGAGGAAGACATTTCTCCATGAGCTTGCCCACCACATAGGGATCGAGGATGATCGTCTCACCGAATTGGGATGGGACTGAGGAGTTTTACCTTCTGGTGCGGGCGATCCCGGCCTTCTTTAGAACGGACGCCGGCACCCCCGAGTCACGCCATGCCGGATAGGAAATGCCCTTCCTCTCCGAGTAACCGGCGGCGTGCTCGGCAAAACCC
>WHUC01000001.1 GCA_009377435.1 Acidimicrobiia bacterium | reverse complement strand
CCCACCTCAACCACGGTGACGGCAGCAGGGAGCACCATGTCACACGACCCCGCGTTGGCGCAGAGAAGCGATATCCCCCTCGAGGTAACCGAGCTCGGACAGGATGGCTTCGGTGTCGGCTCCGTGGGGTCTTCCCAGACTGCGGATCGAGCCGGGTGTCCTACTCAGGATGGGACGCACATTGGCCACACGGACTTCGCCCAACTCGGGGTCCTCGACGGTGGCGATCAGGTGGCGTGCCCTGGCCTGGGGGTCCTCGGCAAGCGAGGCGGCGTCGTGGACCGGGGCTACCCCACCCTCGGCCATAAGCACGTCAAGTGCCTCTGCCCTGGTGCGTCCGGCGAGCCACTCCGCCATGATGCGGTCCAGCTCCTCATGATGTTCGGCCCGACCCTCCGGGGTGGTGAAACGGGGGTCCACGGCCAGTTCGGGCCTTCCGATGGCTCGGACGATATTCTCGAAGATGCCCTGGGTGCTGGCGGCGATGGCGATCCATTCTCCATCGCCGCAGGGGTAGAGGTTGCGGGGGGAGGCCCGCTCCCAGGTGTTGCCCTGGCGACGGAGCACCTCCCCAATCTGATCGTGGACGATGGTCTGGGTCCCGATCACCGAATACACCGACTCCCAGATGGTGAGGTCGATGAACTGGCCTTGCCCCGATCCCCCAGGTCGGTCCCTCTCATAGAGCGCCACCATGGTGGCGTAGGCCCCGAGCAGGGCGGTGATCTGATCCCCCATTGCCAGGGGGGGAAGGGTCGGAGGTCCGTCGGGCCACCCGTTGAGGTTGGCGAGCCCGCTGGCCGCCTCCGCCAGGGTGCCAAACCCCGGTCTTTCGGCGTAGGGGCCCGTTTGACCCCAGCCCGTGACCCTGACCATCACGGTCTTGGAATTGACGGCCCGGAACTCCTCCCACCCGAGTCCCCATGCCTCCAGGGTGCCAGGTCGAAAGTTCTCTATGACAACGTCCGAACGACGACCCAACTCCAGGGCGATCTCTCGTCCTTCGCTGGTCTTGAGGTCGAGGGTCATGGCCCGGTGGTTGCGCCAGTCGCTTTTCCACCACAGGGCCACACCGTCCTTTTTGGGGCTGAGATGGCGAAACCCGTCGGGCTGACGCGGATGCTCCACCTTGATGATCCCGGCTCCGAAGTCGCCGAGCCGAGAACCGACCCACGGCCCCGCCCCCATCGTGGCGATATCGAGGACGCGAACTCCCTCCAATGCGCCAGACGTCATATCTCGTTAGGATAACGCTCCTCAAGGGGCCGACACCGATTCGGATAGGTTCGCAATTGTGGAGACACTGCTCACGCTGACCGGATTCGGGATCGTGACCGGGGCCATGGCGGCCGTTCCCGCCCTGGGACTTACTCTGATGTACGGGTCGTCTCGGTTCATCAACTTCGCCTACGGGGAGTGGATGACACTTGCGGCCTACGTCACACTCACCGCCGGTTTCTTTATCCCTCTCCTTCCCGCGATCGTCCTTGGGGTGCTGGTGGTAACCGCCTACGGGCCCGTCGCCAACCGGCTGGTCTTCCGCCCGCTGGCCGATCGGCACGGCCTCGTCCTGTTGGTGGCCTCTCTCGGTCTCTCTTTCGTGATGCAGAACGCCATCCAGGCGGGTTGGGGGGTGGGCGTGCAACGACTCGAGGCTCCGCCTGGTCTCGGTGAGGTCATAATCCTCGGGCCGTTCCGCTTCACACCGCTGCAGCTCGTGATCCTGGCGGTCTCGGGGGTGACCATGGCGGCGATGGCGTATCTGCTGGTTCGCACCGATCTGGGCATGAAGATCCGGGCCTCGGCGGAGAACCGTGAGCTGGCTCGGGTGACGGGTATCCGGGTGGAGCGGGTCTCCGCCGTCACCTGGGCGATCGCCTCGACCTTGGCTGCTATCGGCGGGGTGATGGTGGCGCTCACCTCGGCCTTCACCCCCAGCCTGGGGTTCGCTCTAATCCTTATCGTCGCCTCGGCCATGATCCTGGGCGGGCTGGGCAACCCGGCGGGAGCTGTCGTGGGGGCGTTAGTGATCGGGGTGGCCATGGAGGTATCGACATTCTGGCTCACCCCCGCCTTGAAACCGGCGATGGCGTTCGCCGCCCTGGTAGTGGTCCTCCTGGTCAAGCCATCGGGCCTGTTTGGGAGCCCCCGACGATGATCGACTTCCTGGTGACGGCCGGCATCCTGGTGGCGTTCTTCGTGATCCTAGCCTCCGGTCTCAATCTGCAGTGGGGGCTGACCGGGTTGGCCAATTTGGGACCGGTCGGATTCTTCGCCCTGGGTTCCTACGTGTCGGGGCTGGTGATGATCCCGCCACCCGAGGTGACCGGGTTCGTGACCGACACGTTTGTGATTAGCCTCGGCCTGCCCTGGCCCGTTGGCCTTGTGGCCGCTCTGATCGTCACCGGTGTGGTGGCCACCGTGATCGGGTGGATGCTGCTGCGTACCGATACCGCACCACTCTTCGTGGCCGTAATCACATTGGCTTTCGCCGAGATCTTCTTCCTACTCATCATCACACAGAAGTGGCTCGCCAACGGATTCAACGGCATCCGTGGTATCGACCGTCCCCTGGGGAACCTAGTGGAGTTCGGGACCTACGAGCGCTTCTTTCTCGTCGTGATGGTGGTGGCGGCGGCCCTGGTGTTCTGGTTTGTACGTCATGTGGAGGCCAGCCCCTACGGCCGGGTTCTCAAGGGTATTCGCGAAGATCCTGCGGCTGTGGCAGCGCTGGGACACGACGTGCGCCGCTTCCGCATCTCTGCGTTCGTGCTGGGCTGCCTCGTGCTCGCTCTGGCGGGGGCACTGTGGACCCCCTTCGTTACTGTGGTGGAGCCCTCGGCCTTTGGGACCGAACAGACATTCCTCGTCTGGGCGGTGCTGATCATCGGCGGGGCGGGGAACGCCTGGGGGCCGCTGGTGGGCGGTCTGGTGATCATCGGACTCATCCAACAGGGAACCCGCTTCCTTCCCGCCACCGGTGAGATTGCCGAGCTGACCGTCCGGTTGCGGGGTGTGGTGATCGGACTGTTGTTCATACTCTTCCTCCGCTTCCGTCCCAAGGGACTGGTGCCCGAGCGGGCACGACGGATCCTGCCGGAGGACCCCTGATGTTGGTTCTCGAGGGTTTGAGGAAGTCCTTCGGTGGCCTCGTGGCAGTAGACGGAGTCGACCTCAGGGTGTTGGAGGGGGAAATCGTCGGACTGATCGGGCCCAATGGAGCGGGAAAGACGACACTCTTCAACTGCGTAACCGGGGGGCTACGGCCCGATGCGGGCTCCATCCGGCTCCGCGAGGAGGAATTGGCCGGTCTCCGCCCCCATCAGATCTCCCGGCGGGGTCTGGCCAGATCCTTTCAGATCCCCCGGACCATCCAGAGAATGACCGTTCTGGAGAACATGCTGTTGGGGGCGGAGGATCGCCGGGATACCAGCCTGACCCGCTTCCTCGTCGACTCCCGCGGTGCCCGTCGCAGGGAGCGGAGGATGGCAGGCGAGGCGATGGGGCTGCTCGAGGAGTTTGGACTCGACCACCTGGCCCAGGAGTTCGCCTCGGTCCTCTCAGGAGGACAGCACAAACTGTTGGGGTTGGCGCAGGCGTTGATGATGCACCCCTCCATCCTGTTGCTTGACGAGCCCGCCGCCGGGGTCAACCCGACACTGATCGGCGAGATCGTCGACAGACTGCTCGATATGAGAGAGCGCGGTATCACGCTGTTGATTATCGAACATAACCTGCGATTCCTGGAGCGAATCGCCGAGCGGGTGATGGTCATGGCTCAAGGAACAATCCTCACGTCAGGAACCATGGAGGAGATCCGCCAGCACCAGGATGTCCTCGACGCCTATCTGGGCCACCCGGCGGTAGGATGACCGAAAACATTAGGATTCGCCAGAAGAAGGTCCAGGAGGCCGCCATGCAATTCGACCGCTCACGTCCACAGATGCTCGTCACACTGATCGCCATGATCCTGGTGGTCTCCGCCTGCGGGGGGGGATCAGCCGGGGACACCGCGGAGACCTCACCCGAGCCAACTCCGACCACCACCCCAGGGACCGCCCCGACAACCATCCCCGGGACTACTGAGGCAACCACTCCCACCACCATGTCAACCTCGGAGCCCACCGAGACCACTCCATCCCCCGAAGGCATCGAGGGCCCGATCCTCGTCGGGCTGGCAGCGCCGTTTACCGGCGAGAAAGGCTTCCTGGGACCCAACCTCAATAAGGGTGTGGAGGTGGCCCTGACCCGGATCAACGAGGCCGAGGGCGCCGCCGGGGCCGATGTCCAACTCACCACCGCCGACACCGAGGGGACCGCCCAGGGTGCCATCGCCGCCGTCCAGAAGCTCATCGAGAGTGACGGCGTCCACGCCATGGTCGGGCCGACGTCGGTGACCATCATGGGTGTGCTGGAACGGATTCAGGCCTCAGGGGTGCCCGATATGATCATTGCAGGGACTGCGGCGCTGGACACCACGATCAAGGGAGAGACCACCTTCCGGTCCACGGCCTCCGATTCCGTTGTCGGACCGGCCATGGCCCAAGCCGCCGTGGACGCGGGAAACACCTCGTGTGCCATCGTGGTCGAGTCACTGGAAGGCGCTCAATCGGTGAAGGAAACCATCCAGCCCGCTTTCGAGACTCTGGAGGGCGAGATTCTCAAGGTGGTCGACATCGCTGCAGGCCAAGGCTCCTACCGGTCGGAGATTCTGCAGTTGGTTGGGGACCCCGCCCCGGAGTGCGTCTTCTTCGAGGTCTCACCGACGACGGCCAGCCAATTCTGGCAGAACGCCAGCGAGTTTCCCGAGATCGCTGAAATGCTCTGGATCGGCAATGACGTGGTCCTCAACGAGGACTCGATCGCAGCCATCCAGCCAGTCATCGAACAACTGGAACTGATCGCCATCTCGCCGGCTTCGATTGGACCGGGTCGGGAGGACTACCTGGCCGCATATCAGGAGATCTTCCCCGACGATGATGAGCCGGTGATCCTGGCCGATCTGGGATACGACGCCATGAATATCATCGCCCTTGCCGTCCACGCCGCCGGATCCATCGATCAGACCGCCGTCGCCGCCCAGATTCCGGCTGTCTCCCGCGATGGTGAGGCCTGCACCACATTCGCCGCCTGTAAGGAGATCCTCGACACCGGAGGCGATCCGGATTACGAGGGGGCGTCGGGATCGGTGAATATCGACGACACCGGTAACTCGGTCTCGGGGTTCGGAGTGTTCGAGGTCGCGGGTACGGAGGTGGTGCAAACCGGCGAGATAACAGAGGAGAGTCTGGTAGACCTGCTCTCCGAGCTGGGCGGCGCATAACGCCGGGGATGAACGACCGGGTCCTCCTCGATGTGGAGGGCCTGGTCGTCGGCTACGGCGAGACCGAAATCCTCCACGGGGTATCCCTGCGCATCGCCCGTCAAGAACTGGTGGCGGTGGTGGGGCCCAACGGCGCCGGTAAGTCGACCCTGGCCAAGGCGGTGGTGGGTCTGCTCCGACCATGGAGTGGTTCGCTCCGTTTTGGGGGCCAATCCATTGTTGGCGTAGCACCCGAAGAACTGGTGCGCATGGGCATCGCCTATCTCCCCCAGCTCGACAATGTGTTCCAGACGATGTCTGTCCGGGAGAACCTGGAGCTGGCCGGGCACCTCCGACGTGATCGCCGGGATGAGCGAATTGAGGAGATGTACAGGCTCTTCCCCGACCTGGAGCGGTTTGCCCGGGCACCGGCGCAGGATCTCTCCGGTGGCCAGCGCCAGATGCTGGCCCTGGCCCGCGCCGTCATGTTGGAGCCCGTGTTGCTCCTTCTCGATGAGCCCAGCGCCGGGTTGTCCCCGGCCCTGGCCGATGATCTCTTCGAGAAGGTGCGGGAACTCAAGGAGCTGGGTGTGGCCCTCCTCGTAGTCGAGCAGAATGTCGAGCGGGCACTCCAGATCGCAGACCGGGCCTACGTACTCGCCGCCGGGGCGAACCGATTCGAAGGTTCGGGGAGCGACTTGCTAGCCGACAAGGAGATGGGTCGCCTCTACCTGGGAGGTTGAGGCCTTCGCGGTGCCGCCGTGCTTCTCGTGGTTGCACTCCCGCCTTCCCCCCGCCCGGTCGCGGTATGGTAGATCTGGCTGCTCTGATATGGTTGAGCCATATGAAGACGACCATCAACATCGACGACGACCTGCTCCGAGCCGCCAAGGCTGGGGCTGCAGCGCGAGGCATGACCCTGACGAGTCTGGTGGAGGAAGCACTCCACCTGGCACTGACTGCACCGGTGATTCCGGATACAAGCTCGACCTCCCGATAACCCGGGGACGGCGTCCCCCCTGGTCGATATCGACAGCAACGCCCAATTGGCCGAGTACCTCGATCGCGCCGAACTCGATCCGTCGAGCCGATGATCGCGGTCGACACCAATGTCCTGATCCACGCCAATCGCAGTGAGCTGGCCCTTCACGACCGGGCCCGGGCTCGCCTGGTCGGCTTGGCCGAGGGCGCCGAGGCGTGGGCGCTGCCGGTGGTGGTGCCCTAGGGTTTCGTCCGCATCGTCACCCAACATATCTTCGACCCACCGACCCCAGTGCGCCAGGCCCTCGACCTGGTCGATGGGTTGGTTGCCAGCCCTCTATCCGGGTGCTCTCGCCGGGGCCGCGACATTGGGAACTCCTGTCGGAGACGATCGAGACCGCTCGTGTCCGAGGCGGCATGGTCAGCGACGCCGTCATGGTTGCGCTCTGTCGCGAGCACGGCGTTGACACCGTCTTGTCCAATGACCGGGACTTCGACCGGTTCCCATCGATCACATGGGAGCCGCTCGACTCCTGACTCCCACCAATAGTGCCGATCGGGTGCGGGCGGCCGAGGTGGACAGTTTCTGTCACTCGTGTCCCTATCAATGTTGACACATCAAAAAAGTAGGATGAGGGTGCCCGAGGCTCATGCCCGCCGCGGCGAAGGGGTCCCCGGGTGGCTCGTAGCATGTGGTGATGCTCGGGTTCGTGTTGTTGGTGGCTGCTGCCGCCCTGCTCTGGTTTGGGGCGGAGTTGTTCGTCGAGCATGCGAGCTCGGCGGGGCGGCATCTCGGAACCACCCGGCTGGCGGTCGGTCTCCTGTTGGCCGGAGCCGAACCCGAGGAGTTGATCACGGCGGCGATCGCCGCCTGGCGCGGTCAGGGTGGGATCGCCGCCGGTGACGCCATTGGGGCCAACGTGACCATGGTCACCGTCGTCCTCGGACTGATGGCCCTGACGAGACCACTACCGGTTGGGGGGCGAGTCCGCCCCTATCTGGTGGGAGCGGGCGCCCTCGGGGTGGCGGCTGCGCTGTCCGTCCCGAACGGGGTGAGTCGAGTCGAGGGAGTCATCCTGGTTCTGCTCTACGCGGTGGCGGTGGCGGTGGTGTGGCGGGTGGAACGCCGGGTTCCTCCGATCGGGGATCTGGCCAAGTTCGGGGACGACGTCGGGGACGATCCCGACGATGGGCTGAAGGGTCTGTTGCTGGTGCTGGCCGGGGTGGCAATCATGGCCCTTGGTGGCTGGGTGGCGGTACTGGGAGCCGAGGACGTGGTGGTGGCCTTGGGTGTGACGGAGTCCGTGGTCGGACTCAGCTTTGTATCGCTAGCGACAACCGCCGAGCTCTTCGCCCTGGCCTTCTCGGCCATCCGCCGGGATGTCGAGGAGCTCGCCGTCGCCGGACTGGTCGGCTCGGCGGGCTACAACGCAACCGTGACGCTCGGAGGGGCGGCGCTGGTGCGGCCCATCGACACCGCGGGCGTCGTCCCCTGGGCCTGGCTGGCCGCCGCCCTCCCCCTCCTCGTTCTCGTCCTCGGGGGGCGAAGCGGCCGCATCGGCAGGTTCGCCGGTGGTGTGTTGGTGGTGGGGTACCTCGCCTACCTGATCGTCCTCTATTGGTGACCGATCGTCGTCAGGGGATGACCGGAATCCGGATCCCTCGAATGGTCGTAGCCGTCCGTGCAGATTTCTGGGTGGCGCACTCTCGATCGGGATTCGCCAACCCTGGTAGCCCAGACCGGCTGAACGTGACAGGTCAAGGTCGACGAAGCCATTGGGGAACACGCGGATCACGAGTGGCGACCCTGGGTTCACGACGGTAGGCGTAGAAAGGGAATGGAACGCGCTGAACATCCTCGCCTTCGGTCGGAGGGGTGGACCGCAAGAACGGATCTCGGAACCCGCCATGAAGCGGGACTGTCACGAAACCATCATCGGCACATCCACGCCAACTCTAATGTCCACCAGGATGTGGTCGATGAGGAGGAAGGCATCTTCGGGTACAGGGAAGAACGTGGCCGAGCCTCCGCTATTCGGACTTGTCAATTCCGAAAGTCCTCTCCCGATGTTCAGGAGATTCGGGCGTTGGCTTTCTCCACCTATTCGCGGCGGGTCACTCGGTGCTTCCCTGCCAGGAGGCCTTCCCCCGGTAGGAGCTACATCGGGTTCAATCCACTCCTCGATCCTCGCCTCATGTGGCACGACATCCTCGGCACCGGTGGAACCAGGGAACTGCTCTGGTTGGAGCGCACCGAGGGCTACATCAACAAGTTCCTCTCCATAAGCCACTCAAGAGGGCGATTGTCTGGTGGTGGTGAGCCACAGCGGGCGCAACGCCACAGTGGTCGAGGCGGCCATCCTCGCCCGCCGTGCTTCAGCCACGGATTCGTGTGCGGCTTGCGAGGCTGCATTTGCCGAACGCGCTGCGTCTCGCGACACGCGGATCTGAAGATAGGCCATAAGGGCAAGGGCGAGAGTGCCAAGACCCACCATGAGATTGACGATCAACGTGGCCGTATCCATGCAAGAGTGACCATAGTGCGGAGGAGATACCGAAATTCTGTTCGCACGTCCCAACACCCCTTCACAACGACGCCCATCGACAGTTGGTCGCGCGCCTTGTTGATGGCTGGACCGACCCTCCATCTGGCAGCTTTGAACATACTGGAGGAAACGGATTGGGAGGAAGTACGGCGGAATGGAATGTCAACTCGATTGGCCCCACTGTGGTGGCCCGATTTGGCCCCACCTCCGGCGTTGTTTGGTCGGGTCCGGCGCGTGGAGTGGTGACGGACAGTCTCGCCCGGCTTCAGGTGCGTATCGCCGTCGAGGAATGGCACGCCGTCGCGCCCGAATTCCACCTACGAGAAGGTGCCGACCTGCGCTGGAGTGTCGGTCTGGATAGCAGCCTTCGGGCGCTTGACGTGGAGTGGTGATCAGGCACAGCGAACTCCTCCCCTAGCGAGATGGTTCCGACAATTTTCTCTCCGAGACGTTCGACATGCGTTGTCTTGACGTTAGGATATACATTAGCTTGTCGCATTACATCGGTGACATCAAACGAGAGGAGACCCGTGTCGAACATGGCGAGCCTGGTTGACGATCTCCTAGCCGATGATGTTGTCGACCAACCTGATGTGGCAAGCGTCACCGAAACCACGCCTCGGAGCGTTTCGAGATGGCTGGATGGTGCGTCACCGCGTCGGCTAGCTGAGGACCGCCTCCTCGAACTCAAGGCCGTCCTGGATGTTCTCCGGACCGTCTTGCGAGAGGAACCAGCGCGCCTGTGGATCAGGAGCCCTAACCCGAGCCTCGGGTATGAGAAGCCCCTCGACTTGATCAAACGCGGAGAGTACAGACGGGTGATCGGGGCAATCCTGGCGATGTCCGAAGGCGTCACCTCGTAGCGTGGAGGTCAACGCCGAAGCGGTTGCCACGGCCGGTTTCATTCGTTATCACGGCGATGCTTTCCGTCATATGCCAGCAAAGAGGGATGAGCCTCTAAGTAGTGAGGGTGCAAGGATGCACGGCGGACGGTTCAACCCACCGGGGAGCTTCCCAGTGCTCTACCTATGCACGACGCGTCCATGCGTTGTCGCGGAGTTGGAACGTCTGGGCCAACGGGAAGTGATCGGGGTCGACGGCCTCCTCCCCAGAGTGCTGTACCGGTATCACGTTTCCATCGACAGGGTTCTCGACCTCACATCGGAGGCAACTCTGCGGCACATCGGAGTCGATGCTAGACAGATCGTAGGAGTTGACCGCGAAGTTCCTAGACAGATCGGTGAGGCCGCCCACGCAACCGAATATCAAGCCATCCTCGCACCATCTGCAACGGGTGTCGGTGTGGTCCTCGCCCTCTTTCCCCAGCTTCTAGGCAGTGGAACGCTCACCTGGGATCGGACTGAGCAATGGGAGTCGAAAGGGGATATCTAACCCGAGCAGGTCGGCTGGTAGTCACCACAGGAACAAGACCTATTCGAGGTGCGTGCAAGACCGCTGACGCCCCGACTTGGTCAGCATGTACCTCCCGTAACGGCGCCTCTGGATCGGAGCCTGCGCTCCCTCGAGGTGGAATGGTGATATCCATTTGTGACCAGGGAGAACGGCTCTTGGCGTCACTGGCGACTCCCGCGCTCGCCGAACAGGTCCAGGTACTCGACGTACTCGAACTTCCGGTTTCGCCGGTAGCCGGTGGTTTCGCGCAGTAGCCCGGCCTCTTCGAAGGCGTTGACAAGAGCGTTAGCCGTGGGTTGGGATACCCCAAGGACATCGGTTGCCAAGGCCACCGAGATGACAGGACGCTCGAAGAGGTAGTCGAGCAGTTTGTGGGCCGTGCCCGATCGGCGTCCTAGGTCGACCAAGCGCTCACGATCTCTCTCGCGTAGGGCAAGGATCTCAGTAGCGGTTTCGTAGGCCTCGGTGGCGACGGTGGCCACCCCTTCGATGAAGAAGTCGATCCATTCCTCCCACTCGCCGTTGTCACGCACAGCCTGGAGTCTCTCGTAGTAGAGATCTCGGTGCTCCTTGAAGAAGATCGACAGATAGAGCAGTGGCCGCTGGATGATCTCCCACTGGTGGAGCAGAATCGATATCAGCAGTCGTCCGATCCTTCCGTTTCCATCCAGGAATGGATGGATGGTCTCGAACTGTGCGTGGATCAGGGCTATACGCACCAGGTCGGGCATTTGAGCGGTGTCGTGGATGAACCGCTCCCAACTGGACAGCATGGTGGCGATGTCCTCTGCCAACGGTGGGACGAAGCGGGCGGTCGATGGTGAGGTCCCCCCGATCCAATCCTGGGAACGTCGAAATTGACCTGGGGTCCGGGAGGGTTCACCGCCCCTGACCCCCTGCATCAGGCGTTCATGTAGCTCACGAACCAGACGCAATGACACCGGGAGCGCGTCGAGTCGGAGGATCCCGTAGCGCAGTGCCCCCACATAGTTCACCACTTCGTCGATCTCCACCCGTCGTTCACCACTCGCAAGCTCGGCCTCGGCTTCCAAAAGGTCGTCGAGCGAGGCCTGCGTCCCTTCGATCTGGCTCGACAGCACCGCTTCACGACGGACGTACATGAACACGAATAGGTCTGGATTGGGTAACACCGACGCTGCTCCGTCGAGACGCGCCAGAGCTCTATCGGCTAAGGAGAGCCGCGTCAGAAATCCCGCAGTCAGATCGAGGTCGGGTGGTGGCAGCGGCTCAGGGACAAAGTAGTCGTAGCCACTGGGGTGGCGGACGTATCTGCCGGCCCTGTCGGTCGACTCGGTTGGTTCCATCATCACGTCATATTCATAAGGGAGGACATGGATGCTAATGCATATATAAGCTTACCGTCTGTATCGCATTTATAGACGAAGGCCCCCCTTCTCCTGATGTGTTTGGGGGCGTGGGCTTGGGCTGGCTAATCGAGGCGTTCGAGGTTTCCGTGATGTGACGTCGGCTGTGTACCGTCGGTGCTCATGACCCCTCCCCGCAATCGCCCTCCCTACGTGGCCGACGAGCGAACCCAGCTTGTCGGCTGGCTTGACATGCAGCGGGCGATCATTCACTGGAAGTGCGAAGGTTTGTCCGAGGGGGATGCGCACCGATCTGTCCTTGCGACTTCGCCCCTCATGACGATGGCTGGTGTCGTCTCCCACCTGCGTTGGGTCGAGCACAGCTGGTTCGAGGTCCTCTTCTTGGGCGGGCCGGCCGAGGGGCCTCATTTCGAGGAGGAACCCGAGGATGCCGACATGATGGTCGAGGGCATCCCACTGGCACAACTTCTCGAGGAGTACGAGCGGCAGTGCGCGGTGTCGAACGAGATCGTTGCCGCCCATTCGCTGGATGACGTGGGCCGGCACCCCGACTTCGGTTCTGCTGCCGCGTCCCTGCGATGGATGTTGATCCACATGGTGGAGGAGACCGCCCGGCACGCCGGTCACGTGGATGCCATCCGGGAGCTTCTCGACGGCGAGAAGGGCTCCTACTGAGCCCCGACCGCGAGCGATGCCCCGCAGGGAGATTCCCTGACGAGCGCCGCACACGGTCGTATTGACCCCGAACCCGGCGGTGGTCAACCCAACGCGATCCGATCGAGCAGTACACCGGTCTCGAGAAAGACCGCTGGGTAGGTACCCGGGCCGGGTCGAGCCCGTCATGCCGGGTGTTGCCTCCATGATGCGTTCAGATCAAATCAGCGAGGCCGCGGCGAAGGCGACGGTGGCCAGTACGGCCGAAGACGTGGTCGAGGCCAACACGAAGGTGCGGGTCTGCTTACGCAACTCGACATGGAAACCGTGGAGTCGGTCGTCGAAGCGCTCCATATGGTGTTCTATCCGACCGATGCGCTGTTCTAGCCCATCGAACCGAACTTCCACGCGATCGAGTCGACGCTCGAACGCACCCATCCGGCTATCGAGACGGTCGATGTCGGACCTGGTGGCAATGTCACTCGAGGGTGGTAGCAAGTCCATCAGGGTTTGCGCTCCGGGGTCTCCGAGCACTTCTCGCAATCGAGTATAGAGAGAGTCGCGGGCTGTGGTCATGGTGTGCCTTTCGGCCCGTTCTCCATCCGTCATTCGGCAAGGTACTGGCTGGTTGGGACAGAACGTGTTGGTCTGTCGACCAGGGCTCCGCAGCTGATGTTGACCGTGGCAGCGGTCATGGTGGCGGCACCATCGGAAGCGATGAACGCTGCCACCTTGCCCACATCTTCCAGCGTCGCCGTGCGTCCCAGCATCGTGGGCTCCTCCAGGCTCGCCACGATCTCGTCCCAGCCCTCGATTTCCGGAGGGTCACGGCGCGCACACCCATTCTCGACATCTCAAACGGGATCGCTGTGCACGACCCTGCCGCTTACTCCTCGGTATCGCCTCCGCCAGTCCGGGACACCGGCACATACCTGAGGACCAGCGCCCCGTTCTCGGTCGTCGAGGAATCGACCAGCTTCAAGGGGGTGTGGGGCCCACCGTCGCGGAAGAGCCGCTTTCCGGTGCCCAGGACCAGCGGATACACCAGGAGCCCATACTCGTCGACGAGGTCGTGTTCCATCAGGGTCTGGGCGAGATTGCCACTGCCCACTACCACTATGTCCTTGCCAGGCTGCTCCTTGACATTCCTGATCCCGTTGGCAACGTCTCCCTCGATCAGTGTCGAGTTCTCCCATTCCACCTCGTCCAGGGAATCCGACACCACGTACTTGGTGTAGCCGTTCATCACGGCGGCAATGGGATCGTCGTCGGGCTGGTTGGGCCAGAAGGCGGCCATGATGTCGTAGGTCGTTCGCCCCATAAGGAATGCATCCGACCTGGCCATGCCCGCCGAAACGGCCTCGCCCGACCCCTCGTCGAACAGCGGCATCTGCCAGCCGCCATGCTCGAAGCCGCCGCTGCGGTCCTCGTCGGGATCCCCGGGCGCCTGCATGACGCCATCCAGCGTCAGGAACGTGCTCACTACCAGCTTTCTCACAGTCAGCCTCCTTCGGTCTTAGGCCGTCATCGTGGTGACTGGCCTGTCTGTCAGTGAGATTGACCCGACCACGCCCCAAAACTAATCGGTGACCGGAACGATATCTGGGGGCCGCTGGTTTCGTTCCTTGCGCTGGGATCTTCTAGCGTTTCACAAGATCCACAAAGGAGAGCACGAGATGACGATCCTGGTAGCGGGACGGATCCGGGTGGACCCGGCCGACCGTGACGAGTACGTCGCATCCTGTCGGGAGGTCGTCGAGGCCGCCCGCCAAACCGCCGGATTCCTCGACTTCGCCATCACCGCCGACACGATCGAACCCGACCGCGTCAACATCTTCGAGAATTGGGAGTCTCGGGAGGCCCTCGACATCTTCCGCGGGGAAGGTCCGTCCGATGAGCAGACGGCACAGATCCGCGAGGTGCGGGTGGCGGAGCACGAGACCGTGTCGTCACGGACGCTCTGACTCTGGTCCGGGGTGGGACCGACCACCCGGGCTCTCTACAGACCGCGTTCTTTCGCTAACTACGCTTTTCTGTCACACCCTCCCTTTATCTTCTGTGACATGAAGACTTTAGAGGAAACCGTCGCTCATCTCAGAGACGTCGATGCTCTCTTCGGAGTCGATTTCTCCGGGTTGACTTCCGATGAGTTGGAGATGGTGCTGGTGACCGCGGAGGCGGCGATTGCGCGGCTCCGGCTCCTGCAGACGGTGGCCCTACGCAGCGCCGAAGATCGGCAGATTCCCGCGGCGGATGGCTGCAAGACGTTGGCGGAGTGGACGGCGGGCCGTCTCGACGTCTCCATCAACACGGCCCGCACCTTGGCGCTGTTGACCCGATCCGAGGTTGTGGCCGACGATGGCGACTCCATCGACCGCGTGGAGGCCACCACCCGTCTCGCCGCATCCGGGGCCCCGAATGCCGACATCGAGTTCTCCCGATCCTGTGATATTGCAGGCGTAGGGAGACTGCGTCGACACCGGGAACGGGTGTCCCCCACCGATGAGCAGGCCGCCCACGACGGTCGATACCTGGTCTTCCAACCGACCTTGGACGACGGCACGTGGCGCATCCACGGACGCTTGGCGGGATGCGACGGCAAACTCGTGGAGAAGGTCCTCACCGATTGGGCCGATACCTTTGGCGCCCACCCCGACGGCCATCGTGATACCCGTCGCCAACGCATGGCCGACGCTCTCACCGCCATATGCGCAGACAACAACGACACCGAGGGCGGCGACGGTCCCGGGACGCTGGTCACAGTGCATGTCGACGCCTCCCAGGCAGGTCCCAGCAGGGGCGAGGCGGGGGTGTGGGTCGAGGCCGGACCGAGGGTCGGCGTCCAGACCCTCGAAGAGATCCTCTGCACCGGAATCGCAGAAGTGATTGCCCACACCGAGGACGGGACCGCCATGACATATGGTCGCCGCAGCCGAGTGGTTCCCGCGGCGCTTCGGCGAGCCGTCCTCCACCGCGACGGCCAGGTGTGCACCTCCGACGGCTGCACCAGCCGATACCGACTTCAACCCCATCACATGACCCCCTATGCCGAAGGGGGACACACCGACCCCGACAACCTCACCACACTGTGCTGGTTCCACCACCATGTCGTCATCCACGGACGCGGCATGGGCATCGACCGCAACAGCCCACCTCTGAGACGTCGCTTCCGACCCCCGAGAAACCGACCCCCACCCGACACGGAGTAGCACTCACCTCACCAACTCCGTCCCCGATGAGGCATAGCGCACGACGCGCCTGTCCGGGCTCCGCTTGGCTTCTCTCGATCCCCATTCTTGACATGTGACCATATAGTCACCTATTGTCTCTTGCATGGACACCGTGTTCAGAGCCCTTGCCGACCCGACACGGCGCAGCCTGCTCGACGAGCTCTTCGAGGAGGACGGCCAAACGCTGAGCCAACTCGAGGGGTGTTTCTCGATGACCCGCTTCGGTGTGATGAAACACCTCAAGCAACTCGAGGAGGCCGGTCTGGTGGTCACCAAGCGTCGCGGGCGCGAGAAGCTTCACTTCCTGAACCCGGTCCCGATTCGGCTTGTCCACGACCGGTGGGTGAGCAAGTATGCCGAGCCCTGGGCCGCTGCGCTCAGCGGTCTCAAGAACAGATTGGAGAATCCCATGGAGAAGGTCTTTGAGATCTACATCCGCACCACCCCGGAGCGCCTCTGGGAGGCGATCACCGACAGCGAGATCAGGAGCAAGTACAACTTCGGTGTCGTGGTCAACTCGGACTGGACGCCCGGGTCTCGTTACGAGAGCAGCCACCCCAAGGCAGACGAACTCCTCAGCGAGGGAGAGAATCTCGAGGTGGATCCCCCGCGCCGGCTCGTCCAAAGCTTCAATGCCTTGTGGAGCGACGATGTCAAGAGCGAGGGCACCTCGAGGGTCACCTGGGACATCGCGCCCGTCGAGGACTCGTGCCGTCTCACCGTCACACACGACCAGCTGCGCGAGGACGCCAACGACGAGATCTACGGAGGCTGGCCGATGATCCTGTCCGGTCTCAAGACCTGGCTCGAGAGCGGGGAACTGCTCACCACGCCGGGATCGCTGATGTACGGCTGAGCGCCATTACCCGGTGCCCTGACAATCCTCGACGGATCGACTCCGACTCACGAGACGGGGGCTCGACGCCACTCCTCCAGAATGCGGGTCACGTCTGACCTGACCTGGGTCCGTGCCTGTTCGCGATCCATCCCCGACATCAGGAGGGTGTCGTAGGCGGTGTCGCGGTGGCGGATCGAAGCGGCGACGGCCAGCTCGATCGGTCGCGCCTCCAGCCCACGGGCGTCGGCGGTCCGCCCCACCCGGCCACTGCCCCTGGTGGCGGTGTGGCGGGCGATCGACTCGGCCCTCTCCTCCGGGCATCCCGGGAAGAGCCGTGAGATCTCGCCGGCCATCGCCTGTTGGAGCTCCTCGTCCTCGGTGTCGCGGCGGGCCGCATCCCGCTCCCGGCGGCGGGCCCGCACCTCCTCGTCGGCGAGACACTGGGCCTCGGCCTCCTCCAGCGCCCCCTCCTCGACGAGGAGTCCCTGGCGCTCGTACCGCTTGCGGGAGCGGCTGAACCTCACCACCACCGCCCACAGCCGGCTCGCCTTCTTGGCTCGGCGGGTCAGGGCGGCGTTTCCCGCCCGGAGGAACACCAGGTGACTCATGTCGGCGCAGTCGAGGCACAGGGGTCCGGGTCCCTCCATGAACAGAAAGGCGCCCGTGCCTCCACATTCCTCGCAGACGAACTCGTTGAGAGGGGAGATCACTACCAGATCGGCGGGCTTGTTGGCCGCCTCTTCCACCTTCTGGCGGTCCTTCTCCGACAACGCCGACGACACCCAGTGGGTGCGGTAGATCCGTTCGACTGCAGGGTCGGCACTCTTGCTGAACTGGAGGACGGGCCGGCCACGGGTTCGGGCCACATAGCTGGTCTCGCTCGCCTCAAGGCCGTTCTCAAGGGCCCGTGTCCACAGGGCCGTGTGCAAGCCCCCTTTTGACTCGCGCCGATCCGCCGCTACCGTCCCTCCGCAATGCAGAAGATTTCCCACCACGACACCAATGCCATGACGGCCTCCGTCATGTGTGCGTGCATGTGTGTGTGCTCTCGGGTGGTAGCCCGGGGGTCTGCGGAACTCTGCACGCGGTACTCCTGAGGAACGACACCACCACCCGAGAGGGAAGGGTCCCGGTGTCGATGTCTTCCTCACACCCCGGTCGGTGAGCACCGACCCTGTCAAGGAGTACCCGAAATGGCCGATTCACTCGTATCCACCCAATGGCTCGAGGACAACCTCGACAATCCCGACGTCCTGATCATCGAGGTCGATGAGGACGTCGAGGCCTACAACCGTGACCACGTCCCCGGCGCCATCGCCTGGAACTGGTCGACCGACCTCCACCATCCCGTCCAGCGTGACTACCTCGACCAGGACGGGTTCTCGGAGCTGCTGGCCTCCGCCGGCGCCACCGAGGACACCCAGGTCGCCCTCTACGGCGGCAACAACAACTGGTTCGCCGCCTACGCCTACTGGCTCCTCCGCTATCGGGGCTTCGACAACGTCTCCCTGGTCGACGGGGGGCGTCTCAAGTGGAAGGTCGAGGATCGTCCCCTCACCGCCGATGTCCCCTCCCCCACCGCTACCGACTTCGAGATCACCGGCGACGAGCGCCCCGAGCTGAGGGCCTTCCGTGACGACGTCCTCGACGCCGTCGCTTCCTCCCAGTTCGTCGATGTGCGCTCCCCCGAGGAGTTCAGCGGCGAGAAGCTCGCCCCCGACCATCTCCCCCAGGAACAGCCCTACGTCGGTGGCCACGTCCCCGGGGCCGCCAACATTCCCTGGGCCAAGGCCGTCGCCGAGGACGGGAGCTTCCTCCCCCCCGACGAGTTGCGCAAGCTCTACGAGGACGCCGGGATCGACTTCTCCGGCGACACCGTCGCCTACTGCCGCATCGGGGAGCGGTCCTCGCACACCTGGTTCGCCCTCCACGAGATCCTCGGTCACGAGGCGGCCCGCAACTACGACGGGTCGTGGACCGAGTACGGCTCGCTGGTGGGCGCTCCCGTCGAGCGCTGAGCCTGACTCAGAGGGGAGGCAGTCAATGGATCTGGAAACCCTGAAAGCCGAGAGTGACCATCTGCGGGGCACCCTTGTCGCCGAGCTCGCGGAGGACACTGCGTTGTTCTCCGAGGGGGCGTCGCAACTGCTCAAGTTCCACGGCATCTACCAACAGGACGACCGGGACAACCGGCGGGGAAAGGATCGCGACTACATATGCATGGTCCGCACCTCCACCCCAGGTGGCGCCCTCTCGGCCGAGCAGTACCTGGTGTGTGATGACCTCGCCGACTGGGTCGGTGACGGGAGTCTGCGGGTCACCACCCGGCAGGGTTTCCAGTGGCACCACATCCGCAAGGGCGGCCTCCGCCCCCTGGTGTGGACCCTCAATCAGTCGGTGATCACCACCCTGGGGGCCTGCGGCGACGTGGTCCGCAACGTGGTGGCCTGCCCGGCCTCACCGGAGCTGGGTGGGCTGGCCACCGAGATCGCCACCCACTTCCGGTCCCGCTCCTCCGCCTACTGGGAGGTGTGGGTGGACGGCAAGCCGCTGGTATCGGCCATCTCCGACGAGTCGGAGCCCGTCTACGGGGACACCTACCTCCCCCGCAAGTTCAAGATCGGGATCGCCGCCCCGGGGGACAACTGCGTCGACGTCTACACCCACGATGTCGGGGTGGTCCCCCACTACGAGGACGGGGAGATCACCTCCTACACGGTGCTGGTGGGGGGCGGGCAGGGTCGCAGCCACAACCGCGAAGACACCTATCCCCGGCTGGCCAGCCCGTTCGGTGATGTCCCCGCCAACCGTCTCCTCGATGTGATCGAGGCGGTGGTGGTGGTCCAGCGTGACCACGGCAACCGGGAGGACCGCAAACTGGCCCGGCTCAAGTACCTGATCGACGCCTGGGGTCTCGACAGTTTCCGGGCCGCGGTTGAGGACCACCTCGGTTGGAGGCTCGACCCGCCCCGCGACCTGGAGTGGCCGTCACATCGTGACCACCTCGGGTGGTTCCGCCGCGAGGGGGCCTGGTCGGTGGGGGTCCCCATCCCCTCGGGTCGCATCTCCGACACCGAGCGGGCCCGGACCCGCTCCACCCTGCGCCAGTTGATGGATTTCTACCGGCCCGGGATCACCCTCACCCCCCAGCAGAACCTCATCCTCACCGGGATCTCCGACGAGGACAAGGCCGACATCGCCGTCCGGCTCGCCACCATCAGCCCGGGGCGGACCCCGTTCCGTCTCGACGCCATGGCGTGTGTCGCCCTCCCCACCTGCGGGTTGGCCCTCACCGACGCCGAGCGGGCCCTCCCCTCGGTCGTCGACGACATCGAGGCGGTCCTGTTCGATTTGGGTCTGGAGGACGACGAGCTGGGACTGCGGATGACGGGATGCCCCAACGGGTGCGCCCGCCCCTACAACTCCGAGATCGGGCTGGTGGGGCGACGCAAGGGCGCCTACGACATCCATCTCGGTGGGGCCCACGACGGGACCCGACTCAACCGCCGGATCGCCGGCCCGGTGAAGACCGCCGAGATCGCCTCCACCCTGCGACCCATCCTGGCCCGGTACGCCGCGGAGCGGGATAGTGGCGAGTCGTTCGGTGACTTCTATCACCGGGTCGAGGCCATGGTGGGAGCGGTGTCGTGACTGGGATGACGATTCCTTATTACTACCCCGTTCTTTTCAACCTGGAGGAGCGGCGGGTTGTCGTGGTGGGTGGGGGTGAGGTGGCGACCGCCAAGGTGGAGCAGTTGGTTCCCACCGGCGCCGCCGTCTTCGTGATCTCCCCCGAGACCTCCCCCGAGATTGCCGACCTGCACAAGTCGGGGGCGGTCCAGTGGGTGCCACGGCGCTACAGGTCGGGGGATCTCTACGGCGCCTATCTGGTGATTGCCGCCACCGACGAGCCGGCGACCAATACCGCGGTGTACGAGGAGGCGGAGATGCGGTCGATACCGGTGAACTCGGTCGACGACATTCCCCACTGCTCGTTCATCGTGCCGTCGATCCACCGCACCGGGCCGATGACGATCGCCATCTCCTCGGGTGGCGCCGCCCCCACGGCGGCGGTGCGGGCCCGTCAGGCCATCGCCGACCAGTTCGACGACGTGTATGGGGAGCACCTCTACTTCCTCAACCGGTACCGGGAGCGGATCAAGACAACGATCCCCACCTTCACGGCCCGGAGGGACCTGTGGTACCGGATCGTCGACTCCGGGATCGAGAAGGTCTTCCGGGTCGAGGGTGAGGACGCCGCCCACGATCACATCGATGCCCTCATCACCCAGGCCGAGGACGAGGCCCGGGTGGAGGCCGCACTCGAATTCATCCGTGGGGAGCTTTCCCGGGCCGATCGACCGGCGATGACGATCTCGATGCAACTGGGGGGAATGGTGCTCCTCCACCTGGTGAGAAGCATCGAGCCCGACATCCCGGTGATCTTCGTCGACACGGGTTATCACTTCCCCGAGACCCTCCGCTTCCTCGACGAGGTGGCCCGGGACTGGGGCCTCGACCTCAGGATCGCGGCGGCGTCGGAGACTCTGGAGGAGCATGAGGCCCAGCGGGGTCTCCTCCACCTCACCAACACCACGGCGTGCTGTGCCCTCCGCAAGGTTCTTCCCGCCCACCGGGTCCTCGAGGACCACGACCTGTGGTTGTCGTCGGTGCGGCGCACCCAGACGGAGAACCGCAATGGATTCACCGCGGCGCACGACTTCAGTCTGGAGACGGGAGGCATGATCCGGCGGGCCAGTCCCCTCCTCGACTGGCCGTGGGAGGCGGTGGAGCGGTACGCCGACACCCACGGGATTCCGCGACACCCCCTCTACGACCAGGGCTACACCAGCATCGGGTGTGCCCCCTGCACCATGCCCACCTTCGGGGCGGGTGACGACCGGTCGGGTCGTTGGGATGGGGACCGTCTCGAATGCGGGATCAACATCGGAGTTGCGACATGACAGGTTCAGTGGCGTTGGTCGGTGCCGGTCCGGGAGCGGCCGACCTGTTGACCCTGCGGGCGGTGCGGCTCATGGAGGAGGCGGATGTCATTCTCCACGACCGTCTCGTCTCCCGAGATGTGCTGTCGGTGGCCGGTGTCCGGCCCGAGTTGATCGACGTCGGCAAGCTTCCCGGGCGGGCCGAGGAGATCCAGCAGCGCATCCACCGGCTGATGGTGTCCTACGCCCGGGCCGGGGCGAATGTGGTCCGGCTCAAAGGGGGCGACCCCATGGTCTTCGGTCGTGCCGGTGAGGAGCTGGTGGCACTGGCCGAGGACGGGATCGACGCCACCGTGGTACCGGGGATATCGTCGGCGATCGGTCTCCCCGCCACCCTGGGGCTGCCCCTGACCCTGCGGGATGTCGCCTCGGGTTTCGCCGTCATCACGGGTCATCGTCGCACCGGGGTTGCCGACCTCGGCCCCTATGTGGCCGTCGACACCCTGGTGGTGTTGATGGGGATCCGCCACCGAGTGCGGTTGGCCCGGGGTCTCATCGAGGCGGGTCGCCAGGCCACTCAACCGGTCGCCTTCATCGAGTCGGGAAGCACCCCCGAGGAGCGGGTGGTGGTGTCGGACCTGGCGTCCGTAGCGGCTGGTGAGGTCGAGGTGCGCAGCCCTGCGGTGTGGGTGATCGGCGACGTTGTCGGGGCGTGGGAACAACATCGGGCAGGTGTTGGCGAGCCGGCCTCGCACGAACTCGTCTCCTTGAGAGCCGCCGCCGACGTTCGTCGCTTGGCCATCGGCAGCTCGCTGTGAGTGCAGATCGGTGCAATTGCCTCAATGAGCCGTAGCTCGGCAGTCGACAGCGGTGAGAAGCGCCGCACAGACCTCGTTCATCCTGTTGTGTCCCAGCGTTGTGATCCACTCGGTCAGGAGAGCTTTTCGCATTGGTCGAATGTTGTCGAGTGTGACGGCGCAGGTCTGGGGCATGCCCTCTTCTTCATCGACCTTCACCTCGGTAGGGATGTCTCGGACGGTACGGGTGACAGGAGCCACCAGGACCCAGGTCAAGACGTCGATCGCCCTGTCACGGCTGATGACGAGGACGGGTCGTCTTCCGATCTCCGGTTCCTCTGCCCACCAAATTTCTCCTCGCGAAGGGCGGGTTACCACGGTTCCTCGGCGATGAGCTCTCTACCGGATCTCTCTGCCCAAGCCTCGTCGGCGGCGGTGGGCGGCGTTCTTCGATAACCCTCAATGATCCGTTCGTCGATCTCCCGTTCCTCACGCCGTTCTATGAGCTCGCGAATTCCCGCCCTAACTGCGTCAGCAAGCGTCGCATAGTGACCCTCATCAACGAGGCTATCGAGTCGACCTGCGAGATCATCCGGTATGCGTACTGCAATCTGCTGTGACATGCATCAAGCCTACCACGTCGGTAACCAAATGCCATGGGCCCGAACATCAGCCTGGTTTTGTACCTCCAGGTACAAGGTTGGCGGGTTTGCGGGGGATTGGACCCCTCACCAGCGATCTAGGATCGGACGATGCGCGCCGGCCCTGACATCGAAGCGACCTTCGTGCCCGCCGATCCCCCTCGAGAGAGCTGGTTCGCCCTGTGGTCCAGAACCGGCGAGATCGCCGACGCCGACGACCGGCTCGAACTGGTGCTTCCGGCCGGGTCGAGGGTGAGACGCCGATCGATACCGGTGCGGAAAATGCCGATCATCCAGGCTGTGGACTACCTGATCGGCGGCGGGTCCGGACCCGACCTCTCCCCGTCGATGCGGGCATGGACCACCGCCACCGACCTGGCGGTGGAGCTCGTCGCTCGGGGCCGGCTTATGCCGTCGATGTCACCGGGCGGACACGACACCTGGCGCCTCGGCCCACTCGACCCCGCCGACGTCGAGCGGCTGGCCCGCCTCGCCGACGCCTTGCCTCCCGCCGCCCACGCTCTTGCCGTCGAAGACACCAGCCCGCTCCGTCTCCGGTCTGCTGCCACGACAGTCGGGGAATTTGGGGATGCGGTGGCCGATGCCCTTCCCCGCACGGCGGCGGCCGTCACCGTGGCGGGAGCGGCGGCCTTCGCCGATCGGATGTCGTCGTCGCTGGCAGGTGCGGAGCCGTGGCTGGAGATGCTGGCGGTGGCCGACGACCAGGCCTCCGTCGTGCTGCGCCTGGACCTGCCCGACGAGCCAGGCGCCTCGCCCGACGCCGCCGGCGACGCCTTCCGGGCGACCCTGGTCCTCCACAGCCGAACCGACCCCAGCCTGACGCTGGAAGCAGCCGACTTGTGGGACGCCCCGGAGGTGGTGCTGTCGCGTCTGGGTGACGCCGAGAACGCGCTCCTCCTGGGACTGCGCCGGGGGCAACGAGTGTGGCCGCCCCTGGGCCGGCTCCTCGACGAGGCCCGACCCACCGAGATGATCCTCGACGACGACGAGGTAGCGGACCTGTTGGGCCCCGTGGTCGACGACCTCGCCTCAGGTGGCATTCAAGTCCAATGGCCGTCGGAGCTGCTGACCGAGGTCACCGTGCGACCCACAGTGACCACCCCCACTCCCTCGGCGGTGACAAGTGCCGGTCTCTCCCTCGAGTCGTTGGTGGAGCTGAGATGGAAGGCCAGCATCGACGGGGAGACCCTCACCGACGACGAGATGGCGGCGCTGGTGGAGGCGAAGCGTCCGCTGGTGAAGTTGCGGGGTCGATGGGTGAGGGCCGATCCCGACCGGCTCACCCGTCTGCGCACCCGCCGAAGCATCGGGGCCGGGGTGGCCTTGGCGGCGGCGCTAGGCGGTCAGTTGGTGGTAGACGGCGAGGCCGTGGAGGCCACCGTCGAAGGCACCATCGCCGAGCTGGCCGACCGGCTCAGGGCCGCCGACCCCGACCGGGAGCGCCCCGAACCCACCCGCCTCGTGGCCGTCCTCCGCCCCTACCAGCGGCGAGGGCTGGCGTGGCTGGCCGAGATGGCCGGGCTCGGTCTCGGTGGGGTCCTCGCCGACGACATGGGTCTGGGTAAGACAGTCCAGGTGCTGGGGTTGCATCTGGAACGCGGTGGACAGACGCTGGTCGTGTGCCCCGCCTCCCTCATCGGCAACTGGGAGCGGGAGGCGGCCCGGTTCTCGCCCACCGTCGCGGTGCGTCGTTACCACGGCCCCGAGCGGACGCTCGACGACCTCGCCCCCGGCGGGATAGTCCTCACCACCTATGGAGTGGCCCGTCGCGACGGCGCCCGGCTCGTGGAGGTGGGGTGGGACCTGGTCGTGGCCGACGAGGCGCAGGCCATCAAGAACCCCCTGTCACGGACGGCCCGGGCCATGCGGACGATACCTGCGGGGGCGCGCTTCGCCCTCACCGGCACCCCCGTCGAGAACCGCCTCACCGATCTGTGGGCGATCCTCGACTGGACCACCCCCGGTCTGCTCGGACCCCTGGAGCGGTTCCGTCGCCAGGTGGCGGTTCCGGTCGAACGTCATCGCGACCCCGATGCCGCTGCCTCACTCGCCGCCATGATCCGCCCGTTCGTGCTGCGGCGACGCAAGTCGGACCCGACGGTGGCACCCGAACTGCCACCCAAGACCGAGACCGACCGCCTGGTGCCCCTCACCGGCGAGCAGACCACCTTGTACCGGGCGGTGGTGGCCGAGATCCTCGACCAGATCGGACAGTCGGACGGAATCTCTCGTCGGGGACTGGTCCTCAAGTTGCTGACGGCGCTGAAACAGATCTGCAACCACCCCGCCCAGTACCTCGGCCAGGCCGGGCCGCTGGGGCGACGATCGGGCAAGCTTGACGCCGTCTCCGAACTGGTCGAGGTGATCGTCGACGAGGACGATGCCGTCCTCATGTTCACCCAGTACGTGGCGATGGGACGTCTGCTGCAACGCCACCTCGACGAGCAGGGCCTGCGCACCCTTTTCCTCCATGGGTCGGTGCCGGTCAATGGCCGCCAGCAGATGGTGGACCGGTTCCAGGCGGGCGACGCCGACGTCTTCGTCATCTCGCTCAAGGCGGGCGGGACCGGGCTCAACCTGACCCGGGCCACCCACGTCGTCCATTACGACCGCTGGTGGAATCCGGCGGTCGAGGACCAGGCCTCGGACCGGGCGTGGCGAATCGGCCAGGACCGACCGGTGCAGGTCCATCGTATGGTGTGCGAGGGCACGGTGGAGGATCGGATCGCCACCGTGTTGGAGGACAAACGGGTCCTGGCCGACACCGTCGTGGGTGGCGGGGAGAGCTGGATCACCGAGCTCGACGACGCCGACCTCGCCAACCTGGTCACCCTGGCGGGAGGCGGGGACTGATGGCCCGGCGCGACTTTGGATCGTCGTGGTGGGCAAGAGCCTGGCTGGAGGCGCTCGAGCAGCGGGCCCGCCTCGACCCCAATCGTCTCCCCCGGGGGCGCACCTACGCCCGCCAGGACCGGGCCACCCATCTGGAGCTGTCACCCGGAGAGATCCGGGCCTCGGTGCAGGGTCGCCGACGGACGCCGTACCAGGTGCGGGTCCGGGTGCGCCGATTCGACCAGTCCGAGTGGGACCGTGTCCTCGACGCCATCGCCTCCAAGGCGGGACATGCCGCTGCCCTCCTCGACGGCGAGCTCGAGCCGGCCGTCGTCGAGGACGCCCGTGCCGTCGGCGTGGAGCTGCTTCCCGACGTCGGCGATCTCCAGCCCCGGTGCTCCTGCCCCGACTGGGCCGACCCGTGCAAGCACTCCGCCGCCGTCTGCTATCTGGTGGCCCGCGAGCTCGACGCCGACCCGTTCGCCCTCCTCACGCTGCGGGGCCTCTATCGCGACCAGGTGCTGGCGGCGCTGCGGCGCAGACGCTCCGACCCGGCCCCGCGGGACACATCTGCCGCCCCGTCACCCTCCGAGGACGAGGCGATCCGAGCCGTCGAGGCGTGGGCTCGGCCCCTCGGCGAGCTGCCCGTGCCTCCGCCGACCCGATCCCGGCCCGGAACCCCCGCCGCATTGCCGGTTGACCCCCCGGCCGACGCCCCGTTCACCGCCGCGGGTCTCAGGGCGCTGGCAGTCGACGCGGTCGAACGGGCCTGGAGCGCCTACCGCGGCGAGGGCACCTCGGGGCTGGCCGACGACCATGACACCGACATGGCCCGCCGAGCGGCTTCGACTCTGGGAACCCCCGGTTGGGATCGTCTGGTGGAGGCCTCGGGAGCGAACCGGCGTCGACTGGCCCGGCGGGCGATCGCCTGGCGTCACGGCGGCGCGGCCGGGGTGCGGGTGTTGGAGGAACCGCCGTGGCGCCCCGACCCACGGGCGATGGCGGTTGCCCGTGGAGCGCTGGTCACCGCCGGCGCTCCCCCCTCCCAGGTGAAAGTCCGTCTCAACATGTTGACGGTCGGCGACCTCCAGATCCGCCTCGGCAGCGACGGGAGGTGGTGGCGGTTTGCGAAGCGGTCGGGCGCCTGGGAGCTCGATTCCCCTCCCGCAGAGGAGCCCGACGACCTGTGGGAGCTAGTCGGATCGGTGAACAGCCCGACCATCAGCTGATTTTGTACCTCCAGGCACAGCCGTGCACTCAGGTTGGCGCTCTCAACCGGCGAACCAGCTTGGATGGTCAGATTTCGTCGTCACGATCGAGACGCCCTCGGATCGCCTCTTCGGACTCGCCCGTCTTCTCCTTGATGCGCCCGACCAGCTCCTCGTAGTTGCCTTGGGCGACATCGAGGTCGTCGTCGGTTAGGTTTCCCCAGGCCTGTCTGGCCTTGCCCTTGAGCTGGTCCCATCGACCTTCCCACTTGGTTCCTGAGGGACTATCCATGACTTCTCCTTGCCTCGGCGGGGTTCAACAGGTTCTATTCCCCATCAGGGGCCGGCCAAACGTCAGACCCGCAAGGTCGTTCCAGGGAACTCACTCGACATCCGTATCCAAGAAATCTTGGATTCAGCCCGCGATCGGCCGAATTTCCACCGCGCCGGGCTCGACTCCCTCGGGTTGCGGCGCACTCACCACACGTTGGGCGATCTCGATCACGCGCTGGAGGCTCTCACATTCGAGCACCCAGTAGCCACCCACAACCTCCTTGGCTTCCATGTAGGGCCCGTCCGTCACCATGGGGACTCCGTCCTTCATCTGAACGATCTTGGTGTGGGTCGGGTCGGCCAACCCGGCGGCGGCGATCAGCTCTCCGGAAGTGGCGAGGTCGTTGTTCAAGGCCTCCATGAACCCGTACATCGCCTGGACATCGTCCTCGGACCAGACCGGTTCTCCCGTGGCACCGGTGCCCAGGGCGTCCCAGTCCGATTGGTCGGCGTAGATCATCATCAGATACATCACGTTCGCTCCTCGGGGATCCGGTGCCGGTGACAGTCACCTTATTGGAGACACCGGCGTAGATGGGCGAGGAAGAGACGGGTCGACCCAGATCGGTCATGGGTGGTGCCCGGTTCAGCCGACGAGCGTCTTTGGTTCGCGAGCTGCGCACCGGGGGCAGCTATCTCGCCTCCGAGGACCCCAGAGCCCATTTCGGATTGGGCGAGAGCGTCGCCACCGTTGCCGCGGTAGAGGTCCGCTGGCCCGACGGGGCCGAGGAGCGTCTCGAAGAGGTGCCCGGAGGAGGGTGGGTGACCGTGACCCACCCGTGATCGGGCGCGGGCAAGGCTGGCGTCGACTTGTTTGTGTCACATCTATCGGCAATGGTGTCCACGGGGATGATGGTCAGCCCGCCCACGGTGAGGCCGCCTCCCAACATCAGCTGATTTTGTACCTCCAGGTACAGCCGAACCTCAGGTTGGCGGGTCTGGGTTCCCCTCCAGGGCGGCGGCCCTGCTCTGCAGATACCGCTGCTCGGGCACACTTCGGGTGCGGCTGGCCGCCCGGCGATAGGTAGCTACCGCCCCGGCGGTGTCGCCCTCCATTTCGAGCAGATGGGCCCGCACGGCGTGGAAACGGTGATGGTCCGCCATGCGGCCGTCGGACTCCAACCTGTCGAGCATCGCCAGACCGAGACGGGGATCCTGGGCCTTGGCCACGGCAACGGCGCGATTCAGCGTGACAATGGGGTTGTCGGTGATCCGTTCCAGCAGGGCATACAATCCGCCGATCTGCACCCAGTCGGTGGCATCCGCCGTCTCGGCTTCGATGTGGACCGCGGCGATTGCCGCCTGGATCTGAAAGGGACCGATCACCCCACCACCGAGGGCACTCTCCAGCAGCTTGACACCCTCGGAGATCAGCGCCGGGTCCCAGAGCCCACGGTCCTGCTCCTCAAGGGGGATCAAGTCGCCATTGGGTCCGGTGCGGGCCGGGCGACGAGCATCGTTGAGGAGCATCAGGGCGAGAAGACCCGTCACCTCGGCGTCCTCGGGGAGGAGGCCATGAACCACACGGGCGAGGCGGATGGCCTCAGCGGCTAGCTCGGCACGTTGCAGATGGGGGCCGGAGCTGGCAGCGTAACCCTCGTTGAAGATCAGGTAGAGCACGTGTAGCACGGTTCCAAGGCGCTCCCGGCGCTCCTCGGGAGGGGGCATCTCGAAGCCAATCGCAGAGGTGATGACCTTTTGCTTGGCCCGGCTGATGCGCTGGGCCATGGTGGTCTCGGGGACGAGGAAGGCACTGGCGATCTCGGTCGTGTTGAGACCCCCGACGGCGCGAAGGGTGAGGGCGATCTGCGATGCCTCTGTGAGGGCGGGGTGACAACACAGAAACAACAAGGCGAGGGTGTCGTCCTCCCGGGGTGGGCCGATGTAGTCCGGTGCCGTAGTCATGGTTAGGTCGCGTGACCCCATCGCCGCCGTCTTGTCCTCGCGGCGTTTCCGCGCCGTCTCACTACGCAGCGCGTCGATGAGACGCCGGGACGCGACCCGGATGAGCCAGCCCCGGGGGTTTTCGGGGATACCCTTCTCGGGCCACTGGAGGGCCGCCGCCAAAAGGCCTTCCTGGACGGCGTCTTCGGCAAGATCGAAGTTGCCGTAGCGTCGGATGAGGGCCCCGAGGACCTGCGGCGCCAGGGTGCGCAACAGGTCCTCGATCGAGGGGTTCAAAGCTCGACCGGCGCCTCTTCCATGAGTGGCCAGACATCGATCCCGCCCGGATCCACGTTGTCGGGCACCGGTGACAGCGCCGCCCGCTCGGCGATCTCCACCGCCCGCTCCGCGGTCTCGGTGTTCACGATCCAGTAACCCGCCATGACCTCTTTGCTCTCCAGATAGGGCCCATCGGTGACCGTGGCTTGGCCTTTGCTGACGTGGATGGCCTTGGCCTGACTGGGACCCGCGAGACCGGCAGCGTCGACAAGTTCACCGCGATCGGCGAGCTCATCGTTGATGGCATCCATGTGTGACATCATCGCCGCGACGTCTTCCTGGCTCCACTCGCCGAAGTCGCCACTGCTGAACGCATCCAGGTCCTCACGGGGACCGTAAACCATGATCATGTACCTCATTGCACTCTCCTTGCTCGGGGCACCCCTCTTGGGTGCCTTCTCGCCTGAGACATCGGAGCCGGTGCGCCCTTCTCGACGTGGAGTCCGAGAATATCTTCATCGAGCGATTCACCAAACGGTATCCAACCACCAGCTGACCATGGCCCGAGCCGTGTCAAATCCCTTTTACATATTTCGTTGGACGAGAACGGGTATCACCTGGCTCGGGTGAGAGGGGGGCTACCTCGTCCCGGAGTTGGCCGAGGGCACGGCCGATCCGACTCTTCACCGTCCCCAGGGGAACCCCGATCGTCTCGGCGATCTGAGGCTGGGTCCAATCGAGGTAGTAACGGAGCACGACCACCTCGCGATACCTCTGGGGTAACGACTCGACCGCGTCGGTCATCTCCTCGTCGGCGATGTCGGGGTCCTCCGAGACCCGCTCCGGCAGATATCGTGTGGTGCTCTCCCTGCGGAGCTTCCGCCACCTGCTTATCGCCTCGTTCCGGGCCACCCGATACACCCAGCCGGCCGGGTTCTCATGAGTACCCACCTCCGCCCAGCGGGCATATGCCTTGGTCAGAGCCTCGTCCACCGCATCGGCGGCTCGGTCGACATCACCGGTGACCAGGGTGATGGCTCGAATCATCGCGGAGCGCTCCCGCTGGTAGAAGCAGTCAAAACACGTCACCTCGCTCCGGTCCCACCGATTATTAGTTCTTGCGCCAGGCCGTCGTAATCTCATGTAGAGGGCCGGACCGCTTCAGCGGGATCCATCCGGGACGCACGAACCGCCGGGTAGAGACCGGCGACGGCGCCCATGGTGAGGGCCGCCGCTATCGCGGCTCCCAGGATCGTCACGGGGACCACGATGGTCCATCCCTGCTGTTGCGCATAGACATATGTGATGAGGCTCCCCAGACCCGCTCCGATGAGACCACCTAGGGTGGTGAGGGTCACCGACTCGATGAGGAACTGAACACCGATGTGACGTCGGGTCGCTCCAATGGCTCTTCTCAGACCGATCTCTTGACGTCGCTCGATGACAGAGATGACCATCACGTTGGCCACTCCTACCCCACCGACAAGGAGAGCAACGCCACCGAGACCTAGGAGTAGGTTCTGCAAACCCTCGTCCACCTGGGCGCGGGCCGCCAGGGCATCGGAAGGGCGGGTCACTTCCACCTCGTTGGGTGCCCCCGGGTTTACGGTCCGCCCCAGAACACTACGCACCGCGTCAACGTGTTCGGGTGTGGTCCGAACATAAACCCGCGTGGGGTAGAGGTCGGCACCGAGATAGGTGGTGGTCGCCGCCTCGCCGATGAGGACGGAACGATCGAGGTCAGGATGGAGAGTCAGGGGATCAAGAATCCCTACAACTGCGAACTCCTGATCGCCGATATAGACGGTGGGTAGGTCGGCGAGGCCTGTGATTCCGAGACGTTGCGCGGCTACCGAGCCGAGGACGACGGTGGGTAGCGTGGAGGTTTCCTCGTCGAGGAACCTTCCCGTGGTCATCGTGCCCTCGAGCGTCTCCAACAGGTTCGACTCCGAGGCGTACACATCGAGACCGTTAGGTGACTCGTCATATTTGTTGCGTTGCACTTCGGTGTCGAGCATCGCGACCGCCGAGGCGGAACGGACCGGGCTGATCCGTCGCGCCATGTCCGGCGCCGCCACGGGTATCTTCGAATCGTCACCTCCGAGGGTATCACCGGCCGTCACCACCAGCAGGTTGGTACCGAGGGCGTCGATCTGGGCGAGGAGGTCAGCTTTCGACGACGACGAGATACCAAACACCGCAACGATGGCGGCGATCCCGATGCTGATACCGATCGCGGTGAGGATGGCTCGACCACGCCTGCCCCGAATCCCATAAAGACCGACGCCAACAACGTCGGGTGCCGTCAGTCGTGATCTCCACGCCGACTTGTATCCACTACCAGTCATAACGCCGCCCCCACTTCGGTCAGCCGACGCGGCTCAGAAGCCGTGTCGGAGACAAGACGACCATCGCGGATCGTCACCTGCCTCCGACAGCCTCCAGCTACATCCTGGTCGTGGGTGATCACCAAAAGGGTGGTCCCCGCGACGTTGAGCTCCTCCATGAGTCCGATGATCGACTCCGACGTTCCCGTGTCGAGGTTGCCGGTTGGCTCATCGGCGAGCACGATCGCCGGCTCCCCGACGATGGCTCGGGCGATCGCCACCCGTTGCCGCTCCCCACCCGAAAGCTGCGGTGGTCGGTAATGGAGCCGATGACTCAAACCCACGCTATCCAGGGCTCGGGTGGCGGCGGCACGACGCTTCGCCCGCCCCTGACCCCGATAGAGAAGACCCGAGGCCACGTTGTCGAGGACGGTCGCCCCCTCGAGCAGGTGGAACTGCTGAAACACGAACCCGATCCGGGCCGCTCGCAAACCCGCAAGCTGAGCGTCGCTCAGCGTGACGGTGGGTACCCCGTCGATCCGGACCTCACCCGACGTGGGACGGTCCAGAGTGCCGATCACATTCATCAGGGTGGACTTGCCCGAACCCGACGGCCCGATCAGAGCCGTCATCTCACCGGCGCCGATGGACAGATCAACACCGTCAAGGGCCCGCACCGGAGGGCTACCAGGGAACTCCTTCACCACATTGTCAAGTCTGAGAACCACACTGTCGGCGGTCATGACGGCACCACCACCTCATCACCGGGTTGGATCTCACCGGTAATCGCCGCCTGAGTGTCCAAGACCTCGGTCACCTCGACCGGGACAAGACGAGTGTCGGAACCATCGACCACCTCAACCGCGAAACCGCCTTCCGCCACCGCCAACAGGGCCGGGATAGGCACGATCAGGACATCGCTCGCCTCGACAACCGTGACGGTCACCAAGACCGAGCTTTCGTCGGAGCCCATCTTCCCCTTCACATCGATGGTCGTCTTCCACACAACCGAGCCGTCTTCTTTGATCTTCCGCTCCTGGGCGATGATCCTGCCCGGCTTGACGGTGCCGTCTGACAACTCAACCTTCACCTTCCCATCCTCGGGAAGCTTGTCACGTTCGTCCTCGTCGACCTCCACCGTCACCACCGGGTCGGCCTTGCTCACCTCCAAACCATCGAAGGTGGTTCCCTTCCGGGGCACCTTATCGATACGAAGAGGGGTGGGGCTAAACACGATATCCGTGACCGCGACCTTGCCCGTCTCGGAAACACCTAAGTCCTCCTGCCAATCCTCGACCGCCTCCCTGGTGATCCAACCAAAGGTCCCATCGGCGGTGAGGCTGCCGTAATAGTCGTAACCGGCGTCGATGAGGAACTCCTGGAATTGTTTCACATCGGCACCCTCGAGGCGGTCGCTTTGATATGAGAGCTCCCGATACATCGGGGTGTCCCCCTCGATCAGGAACACCGGGTCGTTACCCACCCGGATCAACACGTCACCAAAGTCGACGACGTCACCCGAGCCCCGGTTCGAGGTGACCACACCCTCAAGCTGGAGGGGAAGCGCCCAGGTGTCCCCATAATTCACGTTCCCCGACAACTCGTAATCGGTGGTGAGATCACCACGGGACACCTCGGCGGAGGTCGGCTCGGTGCTCTCGGCCCCTTCGGGTTGGGTGGTGGTCGGGGTGGTGGTGGTCGGGGTGGTGGTGGGCGACGCCCCGGAGAGGGGCGAAGCCACCAGTGCCGCCACAATCACACCTATGGTCAAGACCACCACCATGATTCGATCTCTAAGCCGACCCATCACTGCTCCCTCCCGGGGAGAGGGGCGTCATCCAACTCGGGATACTCGTCGAACACCTTGGAGCACTCCTCCAACGCCTGTTCCATCTCCTCGATATCCGGTGGGGGCGCGCCCGACCCATCGTCCCCCTCGTCCTGTTCTTCGTTGGTCGAGAGTCCCTCGTCGTCCGTCAGGTCCACCTTCATATCGACCCCCTTCTCCTGCAGGCACTCGTTTACCTTGACCTCGGCGTCCGCCAAGGCGGCCTCCTGTTCCGGAGTGAACTCTGGTAGTCCGGTTTGAACGTTGGCGAGATGACCGCGGCAGACCTCGTCGGCCTTCTCATAGCGTTCGATGTCCTCGCCTTCGATCTCTATTCCGCCGGGACCCAATAACTTCTCGGTCGGCCCTTCATTCCCATCACTCTCGTCTTCGGAAGATGAGCTAACCATCCCCTCGTCGGTCGACCCGGCGGTATCGGTGGGGAAACCCTCCTCTGCCATGCACTTGTCATAGAGGAGGAAAGCCTCATTCTGGTCGGTCGGTGCTTCGAGCCCACCCGAGTCGTTGCCACCCGTCGTCTCGGCGGTCGCTCCGCTACCCAACGAGGCCACCCCATCGGAGCCGGCCTCGGCGCCTCCAGGGTCGGAGCCGCAGGCCGCCAGCATCAGGGCGGAGACGCCGAGAACCACACCCCAGCGTCTCGCCAGATTCGTACCATTCATCATGATTACTTCCTTTCCGACGGCCTCCTTGACCGTCACCCGCACGACTATGTAGAAGCTCCCATGAACCAACGGTGAAAGACGATGAAACTGTTTTCATGTTCGTTTCATCCGAGTGGGGGCATACTTGAGGTATGAGATTGTTGGTCATCGAGGACAACCCGACCATGGTGGATGCCCTGGAACGTGGTCTTGTGGCTGAGGGCTACGACGTGGATGTCAGCACCGACGGGCCCGACGGGCTGTGGCGGGCCCGTGAGTTTCCCTACGACCTCATCGTTTTGGACATCCTGCTCCCCCGGATGAACGGGTACGAGTTGTGTCGAACCCTGCGCGAGGAGAAAAACACGGTGCCCATCCTGATGCTGACCGCAAAGGACGGAGACGAGGACCAGACCGAAGGCTTGGATCTGGGCGCCGACGACTATCTGACGAAACCGTTCAACTTCTCGGTTCTCCTGTCACGGATCAACGCCCTGATACGACGGGCCAACCCGACCCCGGCCTTGTCAACGATCTCAGTTGACCAGCTCGTTCTCGACACCATGAGAAAGGAATGCACTGTGGCGGGGAGCCCCGTGGACTTGTCGGCGCGGGAGTATGCGGTGCTGGAGACCCTGGCCCGTCGGGTTGGTCAGCCTCTGACCCGTATTGAGCTGCTCGACATCGTCTGGGGATCGGAGTACGAGACAACCTCGAACGTCGTCGACGTCTACGTCGGTCTTCTCCGTCGCAAACTGGAAGAAGCGGGACAGGAACCGACCGTTGTTGAGACGGTCCGTGGCATCGGTTATCGGTTGGCGGACCGATGACGGGTGTGAAGTCGATCCGGACCCGCCTCACCGTGGCGGTGACAGGTGTGTTCGCCGTCGCCGCCATCTTGGGGGCTTGGGTGATCTATCACCGGGTGGCCGATCAGCTCTACGACAACGCCCGGATCAACAGCATGGCTCTGCTGGACAACTACCTGACTGGAGCCACGGGTGGGGGTCCCGTTATCGCCTCGGTCTCCCCCGGCGACCCGGGGTCCTTCTTCTACATGGACGCCGCGGGAAACGAGCTGACCCCGGAGGAGTACTTCGAGGCTCTCATGACCATCGTGCCGTCGGATGCCCTCGTTGAGGAAGAAGGGTCGTCCCTTAGCGTCGAGGGGGAGAGCATCCCAGCTGATGCCCCGCCCCCGTCGGCCGATCCCGAGGAGCGACAGATCTTCTTCTCGGGCAACATTGAGAGCCAACGAGTCGCTCCTATCCGCGTGATAGAGCGTGGCGAGGATGTGATCGCGGTAGCCCAACCTGTCAGCTTCGATGATGTGGCCTCGCCGGAGACTGTGTTCCAGATCGGCGTGGTCACTCCTTTGGCACCCATCGAAGACGGTCTCAGCGCGATTCGGTGGGTCTTGTGGGTCGCGGTTCCGGTGCTGATCGCAATCGTCGCCCTCCTCACATACATGACCGCCAATCGGGCCCTCCGACCCGTCCATTCGATAACCCGTCGCACCAGATCGATCACCGACGCCAACCTCTCGGAACGGGTGCCCGTCCCCGACAGCGGCGACGACATTTCCGAGCTCGCCACCACGATGAATGAAATGCTCGACCGTCTCGACGGGTCCCAGCAGAGGCAACGCCGTTTCATCGCCGATGCCTCCCATGAGTTGCGCAGCCCCGTGGCGGCGAGCAAGGCGCAGCTAGAGGTGGCTCTCGCCCATCCCGAGAACACGGACTGGCCGGCAGCCGCCCGCAGAATGCTCGGTGAGCACGAACACCTGAGCCAATTCATCGACGATCTCCTCGCCTTGAGCCGGATGGATGAGATCGGACTCGGCACTGTCACCGAGGTCGACGTCGAGGACCTCATCATGGGCGAGACCATCAACCCCGAAGGAACCAAGATCACGACCGAGATTGAAGGTGAGGTGAAGATCGAGGGCAACAGGTTGCGGTTGCGACGGGCCCTTCGCAATCTCATCGACAACGCCACCAGACACGCCGAAGAGCGAGTGTCGATAGAAGCCCGGACCGACGGCGACACCTGTGTCATCCACGTCGACGATGACGGCCCTGGGGTGCCGGAGGAACAGAGAGAGGTCATCTTTGACCGCTTCACTCGTCTCGACGACGCTCGGGGACGTGACGAGGGCGGAACCGGGCTCGGTCTCGCCATCGTCCGCCGCATCGTGGAGCTTCATGACGGTGACATCAGGTGCGCCGACTCACCCTCGGGTGGGGCCCGGTTCACCATGAGACTCCCCCTCACCCACCCCTAAACTCCCACGGACCAGCCCTAGGTTGTACTTGTGGACTCGGGTCCCGAATGGGTCGCATTGCCACCGCTAGGCAAGCCGAGGGCAACCACCAGGATGAGTATCGACGAGAGTTTTCGAATAGCTACGGCGAGGAACCCGGCCGCATCACCCAGGAGAGCTACGGAGACAATGATGTGGGTGGTGAGCACCAGTATCCGGGTTCTCGGGCGGAGAGTGCGTCGCTTGGTTTGTTCGGGGACGGTTGTCGTCATCGGGCTCTGACCTCGGGGTGCTTTCCCCACCACTATGCGGGTGGCGAGTCCGTCCGTCGTCACACGGAGGAAGGGTCTTGTGTCCTCCCCGGGGAGTATTCACGTAGATTGCGGGGCTCGTTAGGCCACCTTCTCCCAGATGGAGACGTGTTGTCGGCTGTCACTGGTGAACGGGGCACGGTCCCAGGACTCCCAGCGGTGTTTGAGCCGCATCCCGGCCAGCCGCGCCATCAGATCCAGCTCCGACGGCCACACGTACCGGAATGGCAGTGAATGGTACGTCGGCGTCTCACCGTCGAAGGTGACGTGATGAGAGGACATCGCCTGGGTGGCGACGTCGTAGGTGTCAAATCCGAGCCGTTCCGCGCTCACGGTGAAGGGCACTGCGTCCTGCCCGGGCGGCAGTCGGCGCAGATCGGGCACACCGACTTCGATCACGAACGTGCCGCCGGGCCCCAGGTGCGCTGCCGCGTTGCGAAAACAGTCCACCTGGGCGTCCTGACTGGTCAGGTTGTAGATGGTGTTGAAAACCAGATAAACCACCCTGAACGTCCCCTCTACCCGTGTGCTGGCCATATCGCCCATCGTCACCAGGATCGCTTCGCCCTCGGGTTTGCCGCGCAGCTGCTGCACCATCGCCCCGGAGAGCTCGATACCCTGCACATCCACCCCCCGGCGCGCCAACGGTAGGGCGATCCTCCCGGTCCCGATGGCGAACTCCAACGCCTGGCCGCCACCGGCTAGTTGCGCCAGCATGTCCACCACCGGCTCGATCGCCGGAGACTGGTTCATTGCGTCGGACGGCTCGTCGTACGTCGCGGCAACATCGGCACCGAAGTAGCCGTCAGGATTCTCCATACTCAGGGAAGGTAGCAGTTGACTTTCGGCCCTGGTGACCGCTCACCGGTCCGCCCTTGAGAGAGCCCCGGGTGGGGGCCGCGGGAGGCTCGGGAGACCCCTTGCAGTGGACCCTCGTCGCGACCGCTCGGCCTATCTGGCCACGGCGGAGAGCCTGGGGTGGACCATCTCTGCCACGGTGGAGACCCATCTCCATGCCGATTTCATCTCGGGTGGACGCGAGCTCCAGGCGGTGGGATCGATCTTGTACGCCCCAAGAGGTGCCGATCTCGTCTTCGACCATCGCCTCGTCGACTCAGGTGAGGATGTCGATCTGGGCGGGCTCACCCTCTCGGCCCTGGCCACACCTGGACACACCCCCGAACATCTGGCCTATCTGCTCAGCGATGACTCCACCCCGTTGGCCCTGTTCTCGGGTGGGAGTCTCCTCGTGGGGGCGGTGGCCCGCACCGACCTGATCGCACCCGATCAAACCGAGGACCTGGCACGACGTCTCTTCCGGTCGCTCCGTGAAGTGCTACATCCACTACCCGATGATCTGAATGTGTACCCAACCCACGGTGCCGGGTCGTTCTGCACCGCCGGGGTCACCGGTGACCGGGGTCACAACTCTGGGTGCGGAGACGGCCACCAACCCCTAATCTCCAGGTCTCCGACGAGGAAGCCTTCGTTGCACTTCTGCTCGGGAGCCTCGGGTCCTATCCCGGTTACTACCACCACCTCCGGGAACGCAACCGACTCGGTCCGGTGGTGTACGGTGACCGGCCGCCCCTTCTGGAGTCGTTGGAACCGGTCGACGTTCGTCGATTGATGGACTCGGGCACGGTGGTGGTCGATGCGAGACCGGTGACGGCCAGGAGTACATTGTCGCCGGCCATGCCGCCTCCGACTGGGTTCGAAACGTCCGGGCTGCCGGTTCGGGCTATCTCGCCTACGGCAATGACCGTCACAAGGTGCGGCTGACCGAACTGGAACGAGGAGACCGTGAGCCCATCCTGAGGGCCTTCCCCAGCGAGGTCCCCCACGGAGTGCCCTTCTTCACCCGCCTCTACGGGGTGACCGCCGACCCTGACGCCTTCGCCACGCTGGTCGACCACTGCCCGGTATTTCGGATTGAGCCGATAGAGGACCCGGCTAGTTCTCGTTGATCAAGTCTCGGGAGGTGTCTAGTCTACTAGACATGGCGGAAGCGATCAACGAAATCTGGTCGGAGGCAACTACAGCCCGAACCCGACTGATGGATGAGGAGGCCGCGACCGATCGGGCCAGGTCGGCCTATCACGAGGCGATTCGCCGTCTTCACACCTCCGGGGTGTCGTTACGGGATATTGCCCGTCGATTGGAGATCAGCCACCAGCGGGTACACCAAATTGTCTCGGATACAGCCTGCGGCTTCTGTGGACGACGAAAGGCCGATGTCGAAAGGCTGGTAGCCGGTCCTGGGGTGTTTGTCTGCAGCGGCTGTGTGTCGCTGGGGCTGCATGCCCTTGCCCAGGGTTGAGGTGCCCGTGACGGCGAACTTGTCCTTGAAGTCTCGAGTGAGTCGAATCTCACCTGTTGTTTCTGTCGGAAACCTGAGCGAAAGAGCGGTTCCCTGGTGGTGCGTGGCGGCATGCGGATCTGCGGTCACTGCCTCACCCTCGCCACCGCCACCCTGGATGAACAACGGCAACCGCAACCTGTGGGTCGTCGCCGCAAACGACGCCACCGGCGCATGCTTGAAACTCCAGAACCCACCGACCGGGTCCATGAAGCCCTGGAAGGTGCCACCAAGGCGGCGCAAGAGCTCCGTTATTCCGACGTCCTCCCCGAGCACCTCCTACTTGGCATTGTCGGGGTTCCAGACTCGCTGGGAGCGAAGACATTGAAGGTCCTCGGCGTCGACGTCGAAGCGGTGCGCCGGGAATTGCGGAGCGGTAGGCCCGAAGGCACCGAGCCTGCACCGGTGGCGATGGCTCCCGAGACGAAACAGATACTGGAGCGAGCCCGGTCGGAGGCTCAGAAGCTCAACCACAATTACATGGGCACTGAACATCTGCTCCTCGCATTGGCGCACAGCCAGTCGGGACTCTTGGAGAAGCTTGATGTTGAACTCGACCGACTCGAGAAACAGATCACGACCTTGCTATACGGTTAGCCGCCATCCCGGCTCGTATCCAGGGGCGGATCCAGCCGGATGATGCCACGCTCCAAAGCCACGGTCACCGCGGCGGTGCGGTCGTGCACTCCCAGCTTTGCGAATATGTGAAGCAAGTGGGTCCTGACGGTGGCCTCACTGATATGCAGCGATCTGCCCACCTCGCGGTTGGAGAGACCGTGGGACACCTCGAGCAACACCTCGATCTCACGTGCGCTCAGGGCCTCCTCGGCAGGGGCTCGCATCTTCCCCAGGACACGCGACGCCACCTGAGGGGAGAGGACCGACTCCCCTTGCGCCGCGGTACGTATCGCTCTTATCAGTTCCTCCCGGGACGCATCCTTGAGGAGATATCCGGTCGCCCCAGCGTCGATGGCCCGGCCTATGTCGGCGTCCGTGTCATAAGTGGTCAGGATGAGAATCTCGACGGTGTCGTACTCACGGCGGATCCCCCGGGTGGCGGCAACCCCATCAAGCTCCGGCATCTGCAAATCCATCAGCACCAGGTCGGGGTGGAGAGCTCCGACCATGGCCAATGCCTCGTTCCCATTCGTGGCCTCTCCCACCACCTCCACGTCGCTTTCGGTGTCGAGCAACGCGCGGAGCCCGTCTCGCACTACGGGGTGATCATCGACGATGATCACCCGGGTTGGTGTGGTCATGGTGCCTCGCTGACTGCGGCCCGGTGCGGGTCGGTTGTCGTGGGGATGTGGGCAACGATGGTCGTGCCTTCGCCGGGATCGCTTTCGACGGATACCGTCCCTCCCAAGAGCTGTACTCGCTCTCGCATTGCACTCAGCCCCACACCCTCTCCGGAGGTCTGCGTCGAAGGGGCAAAGCCGACACCGTTGTCGTGGATGTCGAGGACAACGACATCATCCATGTAGGAGATGGTCAGCGTCACCTCGGTCGCTTTGGCATGCTTGCGGATGTTGGTCAGGGCTTCTTGAGCAATCCGCAGCAAGGCAGTCTCCTGCTCCTGTGCCAAAGGCTGCGGTCTACCGGTGAGCACCGTATCCACACGCATGTCGGTTTCGTCGCCAAGTTGGTTAGCGAGGCGTTGCAGGGCGTCCGGCACCGAAGCGTCGGTCAGAGATGCAGGGCGCATCGCCCATACCAGGCGCCGACTCTCGGCGAGGTTGTCCCGCGCCGTCTGAAGGGCCCGCTCCACGTGACGGCGACCCGGATGATCCGAATCCAAGGAAGCCCGGGTCGCCTCGAGAAGCATCACGATGCTGGTGAAACCCTGAGTAAGGGTGTCGTGGATGTCCCGGGCGAGTCGGTGCCGCTCCTCAAGGATGCCGGCCTGGCGTTCCGCCCTGGCCAGATCGGCTTGGGCCGAACGAAGGTCCTCTATGAAGCGTTGACGTTCTCCACTCTGACGAACGACCGCTCTGACATAGCCGACGAGAAGGAGTCCCGCCACTACGAAGGGCGTTGCCGTGACCACCGCATCCCAGGGGATTGTTCCCTGCTCCTGTGCCTGCAACCACACCCAGATGGCACCGGTGCCCAGAATGGCTACGGATCCCCACACGAGATGTTGATAACAGACGGGAACAAAAACGACGAGTGATAAGAGCAGAAAATCGGGATCGAGTAGAACCAATCCCACCCAGAGCAGTACCGCACCGACGAGATAGGTCTGATCGTGGGGTAGAAGCGATCGTCTCCATAACGCATGCCACACACCAAATATCGACACCAGTCCCACAATGAGTGCGATCTCTGCACCCGAATGTGAGCCGTAGGAAAGCGCAGAGAAGGTGGCTCCGAGCAGCACCCCGTAGAACAACACGCTCCAGAGACCTGCCCAGCGATCAAACGGCCCAGCCTTAGCAGCGGTGTCGCGCCGTGTTCGTCCAACCATATCGAGTGCACCTACGAGCAGGTCTTACCCGTTCCACCCTACCCAACCCACCTCGTCTGACATCCACCAACCGGTGGATATGGGGCTCCACCGATCGGTGGTGAGGAATCGGCAACAGGGGCGATGACAACAAGGGCTCCGTTGCGAATACTGGTCACGAACGACAGAAGGAGATGTGAATGATCACTCGAGTCAATGAGGAACCTGGCGCAACCGGGGGACTGCAACGCAGCGGACCGGTGGGCAGACTGGTCCGTCTCGTAATGGGAGTGTTCATGGCTTGGACCGCCTACGAATGGATCGAAGCCGGTCTGACCTGGTTCTCGGAGCCCACCACTACCACCAATCCCTGGGTGTGGATCTGGACGGGTCTGACTGTCTACTACGGGCTCTATCAGCTCCCGACAAGTGCTCTCGGACGGCGATGGGGCATGCGGATCTTGACGATCTTTGGTGGAGTCCTGGTTGTGACCATGGCGGTCACCTTTGCCCTGGAAGGCCGGCTGTGGGCGTCGCCGTTGACCTCATTTCTTTATGGCTTGATCGTCGTCTTCGCGATCCTCGTCTCCATATCTTTTGTCGTGTCTCTGTTTCTGGGCACCCGCGGATGCGAGATCGGAGCGCTAGGAGAGCTGATCCGCCGTTTCCGTGGCAGTGACGAGTCCGATGATGCGGAGGTGTGGTGCATCGCCGGTCTCCACAAACTCGATGAGTGGGAGGCGGGTCGGAGGCACTGACAGCACGAGGTTCGCCTCAGTGTCACTCGGCTAGAGGGCTGATCAAACATGAAGACGATTTCACCATCTTTCACCGTGCCTTCATGGGAGCTTCCCCAAGTTGTGACATGGCCCCCACGGACCCCAATAAGGGTCGCCCCCAGGACACGAACCAAGACAGTGAACAAACAAGACGGAAGGAATCACGATGAACCCTGATATCGCTTACGAAATCATCCGAACCACCCATCGGGAGCGGATACACCGAGCTGCCGCAGAGCGTCTCGCCGGCTCCGTACCCAGACGGACCCGCACCGTTCGACTGGGCCGCTACAGGCTCGTCATCGAGCGACCGCAACCAAGGGCACCGACCACGGCGTGAATCCTGCCGCTACTGGCGGCTGCGGTGCTCGCCGACGTCGGTGCCGATATGTTTACCCACCCTCCGGAGCCTTGCCAATTATCGGGAACACCCCCGAGTCGTTGCGGGACAGGGTGAAGGTGGGGTCACGTGGTTGGATGAGAATGACAAGAGACGAGTCGGTATCTGCTTCGTCTACCGGGCTGAGGGGCAGTGGTTCCAGTCGGGGGACGGTACTGAGCCGACGTGATGAGAGACAATTCGAGCATTTCTACACGGATGAGAGACCGTCGTTGGTGCGCGCCATAACCCTGGTCACTGGTGATGTTGACCATGCTGCAGACGCGGTGGATGAGGCGATGACCAAGGCGTACATGTCCTGGGTCAAGGTGAAGGGTTATGACAAGCCGGCGGCGTGGGTGTATCGGGTGGCCCATAATCAGGCGATTAGCTCGTGGCGAAAGCGACGGCGTGAGCACACCACCGAGTATCTCCCAGAGACCCCGGTTGAGGATCCGGATCCTCCAGATCCGGTGATGGCGGCTGCGGTGGCGAAGCTGTCTGATGAGCACCGCGAGGTGATTGTCCTTCGTTATTACCTCAATTGGACCCAACCCGAGATAGCCGCGGTGATCGATGTTCCTTTGGGGACGGTGAAGAGTCGGATCGGCCGGGCCCTCCAACAGCTCCGAGCCGACATCGCTACCTAGAAGGTAGGCGGCTGATGATCATCCCTCCCCGCGGCAGGGATCTGACCCTCGATTGGCGAACGATCCTCTGGAAAATGAAGGAGACAGTCTCCTTAATGGATAGTGGCCCCACCATCGACGAAGATGGTCTGCCCGGTGATCATTCCCGCCGCCGGTGACGCCAAGAATGCCACCGTTTCGGCGACGTCACCTGTGGTAGCCATGCGACCCAACGGGATGCTGGCCATCTTCTGGCGCATGTAGACCTCATCCGATCGGACATCCTCGGTCATGTCGCTGGGCACGATGGTGGGGCCGACCGCGTTAACACGGATGCCCACCTCGGCCCATTCCAAGGCGAGGACATAGGGTTGTAAGAGCCAGACTGGATCTGGCGTCCATGGGTGCCAGCCGTCTGGGTGTTCTCCCATCTCACCGCGAGCAGACGGGGGAAGTGCTCCTGACCGGCCAAGCCGGGATGGTTCCGGATCTGGGATTCCGTGGCGCCCCGTTCCTCGATGCGGGTGAGACACCAGGCGGCACTCGCCGCCGAACCGAGCAGATCGGCCATGGACCGATGGTAGAAGCGCACCGCCCCTTCCCCCGCCGGTTCGTCCGACCAGCCCCGCGAGAAGTATTCCCCGGGTCGCCAGGTTACCTCGCCGTCCCGCTCCTGGATCGGGGTCGAACCGGGCGCGGTCCACACCGGGTGGTTGATCACGGTGGCCAGGACGCCCCCGGGTCGCACCACTCGCGCCGTCTCGGCGAAGAAGGTGTCGTGGTCGGCTATGTGCTCGACGACGAGCGCGGTGAAGGCGGCGTCCACCGAGTCGTCGGCGAGCGGGATTCGGGGCAGCCGTGCCACGAGGGTGGGACCATACACCCTGGCGTCGACAGTGAGCGACACGGACACCTCGAGCCCGATGGGTCGGGCGCCAGTTGCCGAGAGAGCAGCCATGATCCGCCCTTCACCACACCCAAGATCGAGAACGGTGCTGCCGGTCTGGTCACCGAGCAGATCGAGGATCAGGGGTGTGATCTCACCCTCGTAGGCGTCGTCACCCGCCAGCTCGTCCCGCCACCAGGCGGCGAGGGCGATCCAGTCGGGTTCATCGGTCATGGAGGAACCGTATCATCGCCCACTGCGACGAAGTTCCCCGTGCATCGGGCGCGGCATCGGTGTAGGTTCCGAAGTGCTGCAATCAGCGTAGAAAGGAGTCGTAATGGCTACTGATTTGACCGTCCTGTTGGGGCACCAACCGGGCACACTGGCCGCCATGGGGCGCGCCCTGGGCGGAGCCGGGGTGAATATCGATGGGATCTGCGGGGTATCCAGCGGCGGGCAGGGCGTCATCCACGTCCTGGTGGATGATGCGCCCGCGGCCCGTTCCGCCCTGGAAGGGGCCGGGATCGAGGTGTCGGCCGAGACCGAGGTGGTGACGGCCGGTTTCGACGACCGGCCTGGCGAGCTGGGCGAGATGGCAGGGCGGGTGGCCGATGCCGGCACCAACATCGAGTTGGTCTACGTGAGTTGTGACGGCCGGCTCGTCCTCGGTGTCGACGACACCGCGGCCGCCACCCAGGCCTTGGGCTAGAACCGATCGAGTAGCCCCGGAGTAGCGGCCGGAGCGGGAGCCTCTGTTTTGCCCCCCTACCTGCTTCGCAGGTACCTTCCCCCCACTACGTGGGGGGACAACCACGAAAACCGCCCAGTGACCGCTAGGGCCGCTGGGCGGTTCGAGAAGCGACGAATCGCTTCCATGAAGAACAATAACGGATCAGACGGGTCTGTAAAGTCGAAACGCTGATTTGTTTTCGCGTTGTGTTAACCCGCTGATCACCCGACGACCTCACGGAGAAACTTGCCGGTGTAGCTCTCGGACATCTCGGCGACCTCCTCGGGTGTGCCGGTGACGACGACGGCGCCCCCGGCGAAGCCTCCCTCGGGGCCGAGATCGATGATGTGGTCGACCGACTTGATGACGTCGAGGTTGTGTTCGATCACTATGACGGTGTTGCCGGAGTCGACGAGACGGTGGAGGACATTGAGGAGTTTGCGGATGTCGTCGAAGTGGAGACCGGTGGTGGGCTCGTCGAGGATGTAGAAGGTGCGCCCCGTGGATCGGCGCCCCAACTCCGACGCCAGCTTGATGCGTTGCGCCTCGCCACCGGAGAGGGTGGTGGCCGGTTGGCCGAGGCGGACGTAGGTGAGACCGACGTCATGGAGGGTCTGGAGGATGCGGACGATCTTGGGCTGGTTGGAGAACACATCGAGGGCCTCGTCGACCGACATGCGGAGGACATCGGAGATGGTGTGGCCCTTCCAGGTGATGTCGAGGGTGTCACGGTTGTACCGCTTACCACCACACACCTCGCATAGGACGTAGACGTCGGGGAGGAAGTGCATCTCGATCTTGATGGTCCCGTCACCGGAGCAGGCCTCGCATCGCCCACCCTTGACATTGAAGGAGAACCGTCCTGGTTTGTAGCCACGGGCCCGGGATTCCGGTGTCGAGGCGAACAGGGCCCGGATGTGGTCGAACACACCCGAGTACGTGGCGGGGTTGCTCCGCGGGGTGCGGCCGATGGGCGACTGGTCGATGTCGATGAGCTTGTCGATGTGCTCCGCGCCCTCGACACGCCGATGTCGTCCGGGGACGGAGCGGGCGCGGTTGAGCTGCTGACGTAGTGCCTTGGAGAGGACCTCCTCCACCAGGGTTGACTTCCCCGACCCTGACACCCCGGTCACCGCGGTGAAGGTGCCCAGGGGAAAATGGACGTCGATGTCGGTGAGGTTGTTCTCGGTGGCCCCGATCACGGACAGGGTCTCCCCGCTGCCCTTGCGGCGGACCTCGGGGATCTCAATACGGCGGCGACCACTCATGTAGTCGCCGGTCAGTGAGTTCTCGGCGGCGCAGATCGCCTCGAGGTCACCCTCGGCCACGATCTCACCGCCGTGCTCACCGGCACCCGGCCCGATGTCGACGATGTGATCGGCGGTGCGCATCGTGTCCTCGTCGTGCTCGACGACGATGAGGGTGTTGCCCAGGTCACGCAACCGGATAAGGGTCTCGATGAGACGCTGGTTGTCCCTCTGGTGGAGACCGATGGAGGGCTCGTCGAGGATGTAGAGGACCCCGACGAGACCGGAGCCGATCTGGGTGGCGAGGCGAATGCGTTGCGCCTCTCCCCCGGCGAGGGTCGCAGCCGACCGGCTCAGGGTGAGGTAGTCGAGGCCGACATCGAGAAGGAAGCCGATACGGGCCGTGATCTCTTTGAGGATCTGGAGGGCGATGGTGGCGTCCCGGTCGGAGAGCTCAAGGGCGCCCAGGGTCTCCATGGCGTCAGCCAGTGACCGGTCGGCGATGGCGGCGATGTTGTGTCCGGCCACGGTGACGGCCAGGGCTACATCGTTGAGCCGGCCACCCCCACATACATCGCAGGGCACCTCCGCCATGTACTCCTCGTAGTAGCGACGGGCGGAATCGGAGTCGGCGTTCTCGTGACGACGCAACAGGAACGGCATCGCCCCCTCGAAGGTGGTGTCATAGCGGCGCCGGCGACCGAAACGGTTGGTGTAGGTGACGTGGTAGGTCTCGTCGCCACTCCCCTCGAGGATCATCTTCTGGATGTCCTCGCCGAGATCCTCCCACGGTGTCTCCATGTCGAAGGCGTGGCTCTCGGCGACGGCGGCCACCACCCGCTGGTGATACCGGCTCCGGTTGCCACCCCACATGGCGACGGCACCCTCGGAGAGGGAGCGTTCGGGGTCGGGGATGACCAGACCGGGATCGACCTGGTGGCGGGTCCCCAGCCCATTACACGCCGGGCATGCGCCGTAGGGGCTGTTGAACGAGAAGTTGCGGGGCTGGAGCTCCTCGAAGGAGAAGTCGCCGTTGGGACAGGCGAGATGCTGGGAGAAGCTGAGGACGTCCCCATCGATGATGTCGATCTCGACGGTGCCATCGGCGAGCTCGAGGGCGGTCTCCAACGACTGGGTGAGACGCTGGTCGATGCCCTCCTTGCTGACGAGACGGTCGACCACCACCTCGATGGTGTGCTGGTAGTAGCGGTCGAGACGGATCTCCTCGGTGAGGTCGCGCACCTCGCCGTCGATGCGGGCCCGGGCGAAACCGTCCTTGGCGAGGTCCTTGAGGAGCTGCTCGTACTCCCCCTTGCGTCCTCGGACCACGGGGGCGAGCACCTGGAAACGGGTGCCCTCTTCGAGTTCGAGGATCTGGTCGACGATCTGCTGGGCGGTCTGGCGCTTCACCTCGAGACCGTCATTAGGACAGTGGGGAATGCCGATGCGGGCGTAGAGGAGCCGGAGATAGTCCCAGATCTCGGTGACGGTGCCCACCGTGGAGCGGGGGTTGCGGCTCGCCGTCTTCTGGTCGATGGAGATGGCCGGTGAGAGACCGTCGATATGCTCGACGTCGGGCTTCTCCATCTGGCCGAGGAACTGGCGGGCATACGCCGAGAGGGACTCGACATAGCGCCGCTGGCCCTCGGCATAGATGGTGTCGAAGGCGAGCGACGACTTGCCGGAGCCGGAGATGCCGGTGAAGACGATGAGCTTGTCTCGGGGCAGGGTGAGCGTGAGATCCTTGAGGTTGTGCTCCCTGGCCCCGCGGATCACGATTTCGGACACGAACCAACCCGTGGCAGCGGACAACACCACTGTAGTTTCACCCCCCGACATATCTGCATCCCCCAACCCTGGGCTGAGGGTGACGATTTCCGTGAGTTTGAGCCCTGGCTCGGCCCGACCGACCGTCCCGCCCCAGAGACGCTGGAGATGATCAGGGACTGGGGTCAGAGGTGAGGACCATTGTCTCCCAACCCCTGAGGGAATTGACCCGGGCGATACCGGTGGCTCGTGCCAGGTCCCCCTCGGTGAGGGAACGTTCCTCGACCTCACCGGTGTCGATCAGCTCGGCCCGCATCACCCCGGCCAGACAACCGTCATCGAGGGGCGGGGTGTACCAAACACCGTCGATCTCGACCACCAGATTGGCGATGGTCGTCTCGGTGAGACGACCCTCCTCGTTAATGAGGATCACGTCGTCGGCGTCGGGGTGACGGGCGATCGCCCGCTCGTAGACCGTCCGGTTGGTGGTCTTGTGATGGAGAAACGGGTCCGACCTGCTTACAGGCATATCATCGACGACGACCCGCGGCTTCGACAATGGTGGCGGTACCGCCGAGATGGTGAACCCGACGGCACCGGTGCGATCCACCGTGAGCCGGACCCGACCCGGCTCCCCGATCGTGTCGAGGGCCTCCCTCACCGCCCCCGGGTCGAGCGGTATGTCGAAATAGTCGGCCGACCGGACGAGCCGAGCGAGATGACGATCGAGAAGACGAATCCCACCCGGCTCCGACCTCATCGTCTCCAGTAGGGAGAAGTCGGCGGTGTGGGTGAGGACGGCCATCTTCCACCCCGACTCGGCGTACTCGGCGGAGGCGTCGGAGTCGATGGTGATCCCACCACCGGTGCCGTAGAGGGCGATGCCGCTGTCACGGTCGTAGAGCACCGTCCTGATGGCCACGTTGAAGGCCCACACCGGCCCACCGGCGCTCGGCCCACCGAAGCCGATCGCCCCGCAGTAGACACCGCGTGGGGTGGTCTCGAGATCGGCGATTATGCGAGTCGTGGCGATCTTGGGGGCGCCGGTGATCGAAGCCGACGGGAACAGGGCGCCGAACACGTCGGAAAGAATGACGTCGTGGCGGGGCTGGGCTTGGACGGTGGAGGTCATCTGCCAGACGGTGTCGTACTTCTCCGCGGTGAACAACGCCGGCACGTCGACGGTTCCCGTCCGGGCGATCCGGCCCAGGTCGTTGCGGACCATGTCGACGATCATCAGATTCTCGGCCCGGTCCTTCTCCGAGGCCAGGAGGGTGTCGCGGTTGGCGATGTCGGTCTCTGTGCTGACACCACGGACGATCGTCCCCTTCATGGGTCTCGTGGTTATCCGACCGTGCTCCCACTCGAAGAACAGCTCGGGGGACGCCGATGCCACCACCCACCGCCCGGTGTCGATGAGGGCGCCGTAGCCGCCCGACTGGGAGCGGACCAGGGTGCCGTAGAAGGACTCGACGTCGTCGTCCATCACCGTGTGGAGACGATGGGTCAGATTTACCTGGTAGGTCTCACCCGCCCGGATCGCCCCATGTATCGTCTCGACGGCGGCGGCGTGCTCGACCGGGTCGGTCGTCGACTCCCAGCGGGGTCTCACATCGCTGACGTGACGCAGGGGCGGCGCCGGGCCTCGACCCGGGAACGACCCGAACCAGGCCAACGGGAGATCGGCGATGGAAGTGCCCGGGGTCGGTCTCACCGTGAGGGCGGCGTCGAAGCCGGGTGCGGCCTCGTAGGTGACGAAGCCCGCCACCCAATGACCCGATCGCACCTCGTCCTCGATGGTGTCGAGGATGTCGACGACGCCCTCGCGACGATGGGTCTGGTGGACCCGTATCGGTTGGGGAAGCGAGAACGAGTTGCGTCGTCCCGGGCGGAGATCGTCGAAGCGGAACACCGAGGAGACGGTACCCGCCCGACTACTCGCGGTGGTCTCCCCCCACCTCTTCGACGTCGTGGGCGAGCGCGGCCAGGGCCTCGTCGTGCTCCTCCACCGCGGCCGACTGCAACTCATGGCTGAGTGCCTCCAAATCGGCGCCCCCGGCCATCATCGAGACCAACTGCTCGAGGGGGATCTCCTCCTTGGTGTAATCCCCGGACACCTGACCCCGTCTCAGGATGACGAAGTGGTCCCCCACCGGGTAGGCATGGTGGGGGTTGTGGGTGATGAAGATCACCCCGATCCCCCGCTTCTTCGCCTGGAGGATGTACTTGAGGACGACACCGGCCTGTTTGACGCCGAGGGACGCGGTCGGCTCGTCGAGAATGAGCACCCTCGCCCCGAAGTAGACGGCACGGGCGATGGCCACCGACTGGCGCTCGCCACCCGACAGGGTTCCCACCGGCTGGTCGGGGTCGCGGATGTCGATCCCCATCTTGGCCATCTCCTCCCGGGTGACATCCTTGGCGTGGTCGATGTCGAAGCGTCGGATCGGCGGCACTCCCTTGGTGGGCTCCGATCCGAGGAAGAAGTTCCTCCAGATCGACATGAGGGGGATCATCGCCAGGTCCTGGTAGACGGTGGCGATACCCATGGCAAGTGCTTCCCGGGGTGAGTTGAACTCAACCAATTCACCTTCGAACAAGTACTCGCCGGCGCTGGGCTTGTGGACGCCGGAGAGGGTCTTGATGAGGGTGGACTTACCGGCACCGTTGTCTCCGAGGAGGCAGGTCACCTCACCGGGGCGGACGAACATGGAAACGTCCTGGAGGGCGATGACGTTACCGAAGTACTTGCTGAGGTCGCGCACCTCGAGGAGCCTGCCATCGGTCAAGGTTGCCGTGTCACTCATGACTCATCGCCTCTGCGCCCGCTTGCGGATGGCATTGTTGAAGATCACGGCGAGCACCAGGATCCCCCCCACGAACACCTGGAACCAGTCACCGTCGATCCCGGTGACGATGATGCCCTGCTGCACCATGGAGAACACGAGGGCCCCCAGGGCGGCGCCGACCACCGAGCCGTATCCACCGGTGAGGAGGACGCCCCCGACCACGGCGGCAATGATGGCCTGCAATTCGATGAGGGTGCCCCGGAGTGAATCGGCGGTCCCCGTGCCTGACACCTGAATCAACGCCACGGAGAAGGCGGCGAAGGCGGTGAAGATGAAAAGGGCCACCTTGAGTCCGCTCACGGGCACGCCAACGTTGCGAGAGGCGTCCTGGTCGCCTCCGACACCGAAGATCCAGTTTCCGAACCTGGTGCGGCCGAGGACGAGGGCGGCAGACACCGCGAACGCCACCCACCACAGGATGGAGATATCGAAGTTGGCGCCACCGAGACCTATCGAAGCCCCGAATACGTCCGTGACCGCCCCGGAGCCGGGTATGTCGTCGAACCCACCCAGCTGGGTGCGGTTGGTCATGGTCCTGGGGATCGCGATCGCCAGGCCACGGAACACGAACAGACCACCGAGGGTGATGATAAACGAGGGCAGCTTCGTGGTCTGGACGAGGACCCCGTTGAGAAAGCCGGCGAGGACAGCGAGACCCAGTGCGATTAAGAGCGCCAATCCCAGGGGCAGGGCCAAACCACCCGCCGCCGACGGCGAGACCAGCACCATGATCGCCATCCCGCTGAACCCGAGGACCGATCCCACCGAGAGATCGAACTCTCCGCCGATCATGAGGAGCGCCACGGCAACGGCGAGGATTCCCAGTGGTGCGGCCCGGTTGAGGATTGCAGCCGTCGTGGCCATGCTGACGAAGTTGTTGTCGAACGCCACCACGGCGAAGAGAACCCACACGATGATGACGGCGAGGACGGCCCCGATGGCGGGCTTGCCGGCGAGCCGCGCCCCGAGACCGACCTGCCGCACCCGCTCGTCGGCGGGTGCGGCTTCCTGGCGGGTCTCTTCGACCTCTTTGCGGTCTGTCTCCGTCAAGGGCGACTCCGTTGGGCTAGCGAACTCCCCGTTCCGCGGCCTCGATCACGTCGGCGGCGGTGTCGGCGGTCACGATCTGGGGTCCCGTCATGGTCACGCCGGTAACAGAGCCGAGGGGGATGGCACCCGTCTCCAGATACTGGGTGAGATAGACGATGGGGAGGTACCCCTGGAGATACTGGGCCTGGTCGATTGCGAACGACATCTCGCCGTCGACGATGGCCTCGAGCACCTCGGGTGCGAGGTCGAAGGTGGCGAGGTTGACATCGTCACGTCCACTATCCCGGACCGCCTCGAGCGCGGGGAGGGCGCCGGTGGGTCCGAGGGCGAGGACGCCGTTGACCTCGTCGGTCAGTGCTCCCGAGACCGACGACTGGGTGCCGGCAGGATCGGCGAGCTCGACGGGGAGCACCTCGACGGTGCCGCCGAGACCCTCGGTGAAGCCCTCACAACGGGAATCGAGGGCGGCGTTCCCCACCTCCTGGTTGATACAGAGGGCATTGGTGACACCGGACTCGGCCATCTCCTGCCCAGCGAGCAGGCCCGCCTCGAACTCGGTCTGGCCGACATGGGCGAGGACACCCAGCTCCGCGAACGAATCCGACCCCGAGTTCATCGACACGACGGGAATACCGGCCTCGACCGCGGCGGTGATGGGACCACTCAACGCCTCGGCGTCAGGGATCGTCACCACCAGGCCGTCGGGCTGGGAGGCCACCGCGGCGTCGATGATCTGGCCCATGGCCACCATGTCGAAGGTGCCCGGGGCCTGGTACTCGACCTCGACCCCCATGTCCTGGGCGGCGGCGTTGACACCGTTGGCGGCCACCGACCAGAAGGGATCGCCGGACTGGCCGTGGCTGACCACCACGAAGCGGAAGTCGCGCTCCGCCACGGCGTCACCCTCACCCGCGGCGACGGTCGTGGCGCCCTCCGTGTCGGCGGTATCGCCGGTGGCCTCGGCAGCGGTCGTCTCGACGGCGGTATCGGCCGGGCCCTCCGCCGTGGGCTCATCGACGGACGTGCAAGCGGCGAGTGTCATCGCAAGAGCGGCAATCAGGGCGATCAGCAGCCGGATACGACTCATCTTCATCTCCTCCTATGGGTCCTCGGTGGCACGCCCGGTGGCGGTGCGTCCCATCTACCTCCGAACCCTACGCTGGTTGTTCGGTGTCTGTCGCTCCATTCCGCCACGGTCGGACGGTGGATCCCACGGACCCTCTCCCCGGCTGTGCCACGAATTGGAACGTTCCAATGGCGACTATACGAACCACCCGATACCTCGTCAAGCAACTTCACCACCGTCGAGTGTGCACATGGTTACACCCAGTGAAAGCCAGAACACGCTCGAGCTCAGCACCCCGGACTCACCGGGTTAGCCGGCGGCTTGACCGGCTTCCTTGAGGTCCCGTTTCAGTTCGTTGATCTCGTCGCGGAGACGGGCGGCGTACTCGAAGCGGAGCTCCTTCGCCGCCTCGTGCATCTCCTCCTCCAATGACAGCACCAGACGGGAGAGATCCTCACCCTCGAGCTCGATCGGGGCCCGTCGCTCGGTGTCACGACGACGCCGGTCACCGGGGGTGGTCGGCGACTGGATGAGCTCGAGGATGTCGGAGACCCCCTTGCGGACCGACTGGGGATCGATCCCGTGCTCCTCGTTGAACTCGAGTTGGAGCCGACGCCGTCGGTTGGTCTCGTTGAGGGCGTGCTGCATGGACCGGGTCACGCTGTCGGCGTACATGATGACCTGTCCGTCGACGTGTCTCGCCGCCCGTCCGATGATCTGGATGAGCGATGTGTCCGAGCGGAGAAATCCCTCCTTGTCGGCATCGAGGATGGCCACCAGGGAGACCTCGGGGAGATCGAGCCCCTCACGGAGGAGGTTGATCCCCACCAGGACATCGAAGTCACCCAGTCGCAGCTCGCGCAGGATCTGGACTCGTTCCAGCGTGTCGATCTCGGAGTGGAGGTATCGCGCCCGTACCCCCATCTCAAGGAGATAGTCGGTGAGATCCTCCGCCATCTTCTTGGTGAGGGTGGTGACGAGCACCCGGGTCTCCGCCTCGGCTCGGCTGCGGATCTCGGCGAGGAGGTCGTCGATCTGACCCTTGGTGGGTCGGACGACCACCTCGGGATCGACCAATCCCGTGGGTCGGGCGATCTGTTCCACCACGGCGGTGGAGTGCTCCAGCTCGAAGGGACCGGGAGTGGCGGAGAGGAAGACGACCTGGTTGGACCGATCCAGCCACTCGTCGAAGCGGAGGGGGCGGTTGTCCATCGCCGAGGGAAGACGGAAGCCGTGTTCGACGAGGACGTCCTTGCGAGAACGGTCGCCTTGGTACTGACCCCCGATCTGGGGAATGGTGACATGGGACTCGTCGATGATGGTGAGATAGTCGTCGGGGAAGTAGTCGAGGAGTGTGTAGGGGGCCTCCCCCGGCCGGCGGCCATCGAGATGACGTGAGTAGTTCTCGATACCGGAGCAGAACCCGATCTCCCGCATCATCTCCAGGTCGTAGTTGGTGCGCATCCGGAGCCGTTGCGCCTCGAGGAGCTTCCCCTTGCGCTCCATCAGCGCCAACTGGTCGGTGAGCTCGTCTTCGATCTTCCCCACGGCGATGAGCATGCGCTCCTTCTCGGTAACGTAGTGGGTCGCCGGGAAGATGAACGCCTCCGACAGCTCTTCCATCACCTCGCCGGTGATCGGGTCCATCTGGAGGATCCGCTCCACCTCGTCGCCCCAGAACTCGATGCGGAGGATGGTCTCGGTGTAGGAGGGGAAGATCTCGAGGGTGTCCCCCTTTACCCGGAACTTCCCCCGGATCAGATTGACCTCGTTGCGCTCGTACTGGATGTCGACGAGACGACGCAGGGCGTCGCCCATGGGGTACTCGACACCACGGACCAGGCGGAGGAGCTGACCCTTATACTGCTCCGGCGAACCCAGACCGTAGATCGCCGATACCGAGGCGACGATGATCACGTCGTTACGGACCAACAGGGCCGAGGTGGCGGCGTGACGGAGCCGGTCGATCTCGTCGTTGATGGTGGCGTCCTTCTCGATGAAGGTGTCCGTCTGCGGGATGTACGCCTCGGGCTGGTAGTAGTCGTAGTAGCTGACGAAGTACTCGGTCCGGTTCTCGGGGAAGAACTGCCGATACTCATTGGCCAGCTGGGCGGCGAGGGCCTTGTTCGGTGCCAGGACCAGGGTTGGCTTCTGCACCTGCTCGATGGTCCACGCCACCGTCGCCGACTTCCCCGATCCGGTGATGCCGAGGAGGGTCTGGAACCGGTCGCCGCCGTTTATCCCACGGGACAACGCCTCGATGGCAGCGGGTTGGTCACCGGACGGGCGAAACTCGGAATGAACACGAAACTCGGGAATGAGGACCTCCGAATCACATGATACCGGTGGTCCGAATTACCGTTTTCGCGCGGCTAGCCGGTCATATGTGCCTGCCCAGCCGCGCGAAAACGGGGGTGTCAGCGGGTGGTGAGCCAGGTGTGGAGCGTCGCGATGCGGGTGTCGAGTTGGGTGAGGGAGCCTTCGTTGGGGATGACCATGTCGGCGAGGGCGAGCCATTCGGCCCGGTCTGGTTGGTTGGCCATGCGCCGGTCGATGTCGTCGGGGGTCATCCCTCGGGCGATGAGCCGCCCCCGTCTTACCGATTCCGGTGCGTCGACGACGATGACGGTGGTGGCGACGTCGAGTAGGTCGACCGAGGGGTCGGAGGCTTCGAGCACGACTTCGCCCCCGGCCAGCTCCTCGATGCGACGGCGGATATGGGGATGGGTTAGCGCCTCGAGGTCGGTGAGGGCCCTTTCGTCGGCGAACACGATCGCACCCAGACGGCCGCGATCGATCGAACCCTCGTCGGTGACAACGGTGGGAAACCGGTCGGCGACGTCTTCCCGCGCCTCGTCGGTGAGCACGAGGTGACCGATCTTGTCGGCGTCGGCGGTGTCCCAGCCCAGAGCCGCCAATCCGGTGGTGACGAGGCTCTTTCCGGTGCCGATGCCCCCGGTCACGAGATGAAGGGTCATGAGCGGTAGCCAACCGGCCCTCTAGCGGCGGCCGATGCCCCGTTCCTTGAGCTCCTGGAGGATGGCCTCGAGCGAGGCGTCCACCGGCATCGGGGGGCGCTCCTCTTCCTTGGGCCCGAACTCACGCTCGAACTCGCGACGGGGAGGACGACGCCGGCCCTGCTGCTGCTGTTCCTGGGCGGCTGCGGCCTGACGCTCCTTGTAATCGGGGAGGGCCTGCTTGATCGAGAGCGAGATACGGCGGCGCTCGTCTTCCTTCTCGGTGATCTTGACCCGGACCGGCTGTCCGATGGACAGCTCCAGCTCGGGCGACTCCACCCTGTGGACGGCGATCTCGGAGACGTGGACGAGACCCTCGACACCGTCGGCGACGGAGACAAAGGCACCGAAGGGGACGGTCTTGGTGACCTGACCGTCCACGATCTCACCGACCTCGTGATCCCGGGAGAAGACATCCCACGGGTCGTCCTGGGTCTGGCGGATGGACAGGGAGATTCGCTCTCGGTCCTGGTCCACCTCGAGCACCTTGATGGTGACATCGTCGCCGACCGAAACCATCTCACCGGGGTGGTTGACGTGTTGCCATGACAACTCCGAGACGTGGACGAGCCCGTCCATGCCACCGAGATCGACAAATGCGCCGAAGTTGACCACCGACGAGACGACACCCTCACGGACCTCGCCGACGGCGAGATCGTCGAGAAACGCCTGCCGCTGCTCGGCCTGCTCGTCCTCAAGGTGGGCGCGACGGGAAAGGACGACGTTGTTGCGGGACCGATCCAACTCGATGACCTTGGCATCGATCTCCTCACCGATATACGGCTGGAGATCACGGACCCGTCGGAGATCGACGAGTGAGGCCGGGAGGAATCCGCGGAGACCGATGTCGACGATGAGACCACCCTTGACCACCTCGATGACGGTTCCGTGGACGGTGCCCTCTTCCTTGGCGACCTGCTGCACCCGGCCCCACGCCCGCTCGTACTGCGCACGCTTCTTGGAGAGGATGAGCCGGCCCTCGTCGTCCTCCTTGTCGAGGACGAGTGCCTCGACGTGGTCGCCGACATTGACCACCGCGTCGGGGCTGATGCTGTTGCGGATGGAAAGCTCGGAGACGGGGATGAGACCCTCGGACTTGTAACCGATGTCCACCATGGCGCCATCCTGGTCGACACTGACCACGGTGCCGCCGACGATGTCACCCTCGCTGAACTCGAGAACGGTGGCCTCGATGGCCGCCTCGAAATCGTCGGCGATGTCGTCGGGAAGATCGGAGAGATCGGGGGCGACGATCACCGCGGGTCCGGTGCCGTAATCCACTTTGTCGATACCGCCACGCCCGCCCCCATCGGTGTCACTGGGCGCGCCCTTCCCCACCTCCGGGGACGCGTCGGTGTCGGCGGAGGCCCCAACGGGGGCGTCATCGGAGGGGACGTCATCGGCGGGGGCTTCGTCTGTTGTTGCTTCCTCCGTGGGTGTTTCCAGGGAGGTCGTCTCGTCGCTGGTCTCCTCGGCGGGGGTTTCCTCTACCGCCTCGGGGGTCGCTTCGATCTCGGGCGTCTCCGTTTCCGGGAACGCGGGCCTGTGCTCTGTGGACATGAGTGGGTGTTTTACCTCTTCGAAAGGGACAACCTGACGCCGGAACCGGCGAGGTTACCGCGAGCGTACCACATGGCCTTCTGGCGCCAAAGGGCGCGGTGCATTCCACACCAGCTAGTCCTTGGCGTCGGCCAGATTGGTGGCGGTCAACGGCTCGACCTTGAGGGGCACGTCGAGCTCGGCGATCCCCTCCATCGTCGCCACCGTCACCCGGGTCGTCTCCTCGATCTCGTCGTCGGGAACCTCGAGGATCAACTCGTCGTGGATCTGCAGCAACTGCCGCGCCCCTGACCCGGCCGAGCGAAGACTGTGGTCGAGCTCGATCATCGCCTTCTTGATGACGTCGGCGGCGGTTCCCTGAACCGGGGCATTGAGGGCCATCCTCTCCCCCATCTGGCGGATCCTGAAGTTGTCGCTCTTCAACTCGGGGAGATAGCGACGCCGACCGAACATGGTCGTGGTGTACCCGAGACGTCGCGCCTCGTCGACAACCCCGGAGAGGAACTCCCTCACCCGGGGGAACTGCTCGAAGTAGGTGTCCATGTGGTGTTTGGCCTCGTCCCTGGAAATCCCGAGACGACTCGCCAGACCGTAAGCCTCCATCCCATAGAGGAGACCGAAGTTGATCATCTTCGAGCGACGTCGCATCTCGGTCGTGACTTCGCTCTCGGAAACCCGCCACACCCGTGAGGCCGTGGTGGTGTGGACGTCCCCACCGGAGCGGAAGGTCTCCACCAGCCCCGGGTCGCCACTGAGGTGGGCGAGGATTCGCAACTCGATCTGGGAGTAGTCGGCAACGAGGAACACATGACCCGGCTCGGACACGAACGCCCGACGGATGGTGCGGCCCTCCTCGCTGCGGATGGGGATGTTCTGCAGATTGGGGCGATCCGAGGAGAGACGACCGGTTGCCGCCGTCATCTGATTGAAACGGGTGTGGATGCGACCGTCGTTCCCGACGAGCGGAAGATATCCGTCGACGTACGTGGAGCGGAGCTTCTCCAACTCACGGTATCTGAGGAGGCCGTCGGTGATGGGGTGGTCCAGCTTCTCGAGAACGGACGCATCCGTCGAGGGCCGGCCGGTCGAGGTCTTCTTGATCACGGGAAGCTCGAGACGATCGAAGAGGATCTCGCGGAGCTGATCGGGTGAGTTGAGATTGAACTCGACGCCGGCCGTCTCGTATATCTCCGTCTGAAGCTCCGCGAGTCGGACCCGGAGATCGTCGCCGAGGCCACGCAGGTAGTCGACATCGATCCCGATGCCCCAGTACTCCATCTGGGCGAGGACCGGGATCAGCGGCAACTCGAGCCCCACGAACAAATCCAACTCGTGGCGGTTGTCGAGCTCCTCGCGGAGCAGATCGGCGAGTCGGGCCACCACAACGGCCCGATTCCCGGCCGCTTTGGTGTCAGGGCCCATGTCGAACAGGGTTGTCTGCTCGTCGGTTCGGTCCGGGGACACCAGCTCGACCGACAGGTACTTCTCGGCGAGCCCATCCAGGTCGTATTGGCGGGCCGTCGGGTTGATCACGTAGGACGCCAGGGCAGTGTCCATGGCCAGCCGCTGGAATGGGATGGTGCCGAGGCGACGTAGGGTCTCCTTGATGTCATGACCGACGACGTCGGCGTCATCCAGCCCCTCGAGGGCAACATCGAGGGGCACCGCGATGGCGCGGTCTCCCCCGGCGGACACGGCGAATCCCCAGATCTCACCTCCCGCCTCAACCGGCTCGATCGCGACCACGGAGGAGCTCGCCACCATATCGGCCAGCTTCTGGCCCGAGGTGTCGATGACCGTCTCCACGTCGAGGATGGTCATCTCGGTGGCGGCGGCGTCGGTCACCGCGAGGAGATCCTCCCACAAACTGTGGAACTCGAGACTGTCGAACAGGGGCTCGACCACCGTGCGGTCCCACGGTGCCAGACGGAGCGAATCGGTCTCGGTGCCGAGTTCCATGTCGTCGACGAGGGTCATGAGCCGTTCGTTGAGGAGCACCTGCTCGCGGGCGAGTGCGAGGTTCTCCCCCAACTTCGGTGTCTGCTCGTCGAGATGGGCGAAGATCTCATCGAGTGACCCGTACTTGGTGATCAGCTCGGCCGCCCGTTTCTCACCGACACCGGTGACACCGGGAAGATTGTCGGAGTTGTCACCCCGCAGGGCGGCGTAGGGGACGTAGTCGGTCGGTTTGATGGAGTACTTCTCCTCGACCCACTCCCCCGTCGCCATGACGACGTCGCTGATCCCCCGCCGGGTGTAGACGACCGTGATGCCATCGTCGATGAGTTGGAAGGCGTCACGATCGCCGGTGACCACCAACACCTGCCAGCCGTCGGCGGCGGCCTTGCGCGCCACCGTGGCGATGATGTCGTCGGCCTCGAATCCCTCGACGCGGAGCTGGGTGATCCCGAGCGCATCGAGGACCTCGTCGATGAGGGGGAGTTGCGACCGGAAGGCATCGGGCGCCGATGCCCGTTGCGCCTTGTACTCGGGATACTCATCGGTCCGGAACGACCGGCGGGAGACATCCCAGGCGACGGCGAGTCCATCGGGGTCGTGATCGGTGAGCAGTCGTATCAGCATCCGGGTGAACCCAAAGACGGCGTTGGTCTGCTGCCCGCTGGTGGTGGCAAGCTCCTCGGGCAGTGCGAAGAAGGCGCGGTAGGCGATCGAATTGCCGTCAATGAGGGCGAGAGTGGGTTTGTCTTCTTGGTTCAAGGGAACCTCGGTGGGGTTCAGGAATCGAGCTTCTCCAGAAATCGGGCCTGTTTCTCCTCGAGCCCGGCGATCCGGTCGTTGATGCTACGGAGTGACCGATCGAAGCGCCGCACGTCCGCCGCGGTGAGAGCCGCTTCTTCTCGATCGATGTAGTTGCCGACGGCGGCGTCACGCTGGGCGTCCTCGTCGATGAGGCGGTGGCGGTCCAACTCGGCCCGAACGAGTGCCGCCTCCTCACGCAGACGCGCCATCTGGTCGTTAAGTCTGAACAGCCTCCGTTCGATCCGCCTCATGACACCAGACATTAGGAGGCGCCCGTCGATGAGCCCTACGGGGCCCACCTACACTTTCATAACTACCTCCGCCGGAGTGGAGGAACTGGCAGACTCGCGAGACTCAAAATCTCGTGCCCCTCAGGGCGTGTGGGTTCGAATCCCACCTCCGGCACCGGGATAAACAGGTGGGAGCGGTGCGCACATCACCGGTGTGACAACCGTGCGAATGAACGCTAATATGATCATCGAGTAACGGTCGCCTCGCCATCATCCTTTGCCGCATCCCCACTCCACCACTCCCTGGCTCGGGATGATTGGATTCAAACGAGGCGACCGTTACTTCTCTTTCTGGTGGACCGCGATGGCAGCCAGAAACCCCGAACCGTGGGCCGAAAGTGACGCCGGGCGTGAGTGTCCGCGTGAGGCTGACCCCTGGGTTCGGCTCGTGGACCAACTCGACCCGAACCGTGGGCCACCGGCCTCCCCGCCATCATCCACTGGGTTCAGACAATTGGGGAAGCCGCCAGGGGCGTATCCGAGGAACTCCGCGCGGTGCGGCTTCATCTCGTTGCTTCGACCGGCGGGACCCCCGTGTAGAAGTCCATGAGGGTGGTGACCCACGCTTCGGGGTGGGTCATGTGTGGGACATGTCCGGCGCCGGCGATGACCTCGAGTCGGGCGACGGGTACGAGACGGGCGAGCTCCTTGGCTGCGGCCGGCAGCAGCTCGGGGCTCTCCGTCCCGTAGGAGATCATGAGTGGCACGGTGGTGGCCGCGAGCGCCGCCCGGTCGATCGAGGTCATTTCGAAGGGCTCGGGGCTCTCGTCGAGGAAGGTAGGCGCGTTGGTCTCGAGGATCGTCGTGACCCGTTCGGGTAACTGGTCCCAGGCTCCGGGACCGAGGGCCACGTCCTCGATGAAGTGTCGGGCAGCAGCGCGGTGGTCACCCGCCTCGATCAGCTCGACCACCGACTCGGTCTCACGGCCGCTGGCCGCAAGCGCTTCGGCGATTCGCTCGTCCTCGGTTTCTGCGAGGAGACCGAACAGAGGCGGCTCGTGGACGGCGGCACTGGCGACCAGGTCGGGACGCTCCGTCACCAGGGTGAGCACGATGCAACCGCCGGCGGAGTTGCCGAATACATGGACCGGCGGGTCACCGAGATGCTCGATGAGTGCGGCGAGATCGGCTGCGTCCTCCCGCCAGCTGCCGGGTCCGTCGCCATCCTGGCTTCGACTGTGGCCACGCCGGTCCCAGATCACCACCTCGAACCGCTCGGCGAGCGGGCCGACGACGGCGTCCCAGTTGGTTGCGTCGCCCCAGGAGCCGTGGGTAAGCACGACGCGGTCACCTAAACCGGTGGTCTCGTAAAACAGTTCTACGCCGTTCACGGTCACCCTTGCCATGATCGTTCCTCCTATTGGATGGGTGCCTCCAGCATGCCGGATGACCGCGGGTTGCGCATCGGGTGTTTACCCGATCTCCACACGCCCGACCGATCGTGTTCCCGACCCAGCGGCCGTCGGCCGACGGGGCGAGAATCGGCCTCCTCAGGCGAGCAGGTCGTTTTGCATGGCAAAGAGGGTCGCCGCCGCCCGGCTTCTCACCCCGGCCTTGACGTAGATATGTTCCACATGTGACCCGACGGTTCTAGCCGTGATCCCGAGCCTCTCGGCGATCTGGCGATTGGTGCTGCCCCGGGCCAACAGACCGAGAACGTCGATCTCCCGCTCGGTCAACCCGGCCGGCCGCTCCACCATGACCCGTGGCGTCGGAACACCTACCGCATCGAGTACCGCCTCGACATCGGTCTGGCCCAGGGTGCCATCGCCGGCCAGGCGAACCATCTCCTCGGCGACCAGTGGCGGGTCAGCGGCGGCCCTCCCTGGCCTGGGCGAGATTCGCTCGTCGTACAGCTCAGCACACGCCAGCAATCCCGAGACAAGCCCGACGTCTCCCACGATTCCGGATGGGTACCCGGTGCCGTCGAGACGCTCATGGTGTCTGCCCGCCACCGCAGCCACCGACTCCAAACCCGAACAGCGTCCACGCATTCACCATGCGTCGCCTCGCCACCGATCTCGGTGTCGATCCCATGACCGTCCATCACCATGTCGCCGGCAAGGGCCGTCTCTTGGACGGCGTTGCCGAGCTGCTCTGGGAAGAGATAACCCTCCCCGAGGGGTGGGACGACGCGGCCGATCTGCTGCGGACGCTTGCCCACTCGCTGCGGGATCTCTTCCACCGCCACCCCGAGGCGGCGCCGCTCATCCTCCGTTGCAAGACACTGCCCCTCTCCGAGCTGGAGCTGTTCAGGGCCTACCTAGACGCCCTCGAGGGAACCGGGTTGATCGAACCGGCTGCCGTCCTCCGTCCCATCCTCTCCTACGCCGTCGGATACAGGGTTGGGCGCCCAAAGTCACCGTTGCCCTCGCCATGACGTTCGTCTTTATCTCCTCTCCATGGCCACTCGCCTGGGTGACCACGCCGGGCGGCCGCGGTGGCGGTGCTCGGGTTGTGGGCGCTGGTGCGGGCACGGCGCGGTTTCGAGAAGGGGTGAGCCCGTAGCACGGTAACGCCGGTTTCAGCCGTCAACGATGCCAAACGCCCGCACCGGGAAGGACGCCATGTCGCGTACCGGCGGGGGGACGGCGAAGAAGCGGAACTGGCGCTCCGCTATGGCCTCGAGATTGGTGAGATGCTCCACGATGGGGATATCGGCTCCGAGGAGGGTGCTGTGTGCCGGGCGCTCGCCGTTCGTGGTGGAATCGATGTTGACCGAGTCGATACCGACGAGTCCCACCCCGGCGTTGGCCAAAGCCAAGGCCGCTCCTTGGGTGAGATGGGGATGCTCGACGGCGCCATAGGTTTCGGTGCCCCAGTGACGACTCCAGCCCGTGGAGAACAACACCGCCTTCCCTTCCAGGTCGCCGGTGGGGACATGGTCGATGGCGAACCCGTCCACCGACACCACCAGCCCGGGTAGGTCGGCGAAGGCTCCCAACCCCACCATGGCGAGATCGATCCCGTCACGGTAGCGATGGGCCGGGGTGTCGAGATAGGTTCCGGTGTTGGCCACCATCTCGATCCTGCCAATCCGGAACTCCGTGCCTTTGCCATAGCGGTCCGAGGATTGGGCGAACGTCATGTGATCGGTAATGGTGGGTGCGGGGAGACCGGGGTAGGTGATCATGCCGTCCTCAACGACATGGGAGAGATCGATGAACCGGGCGTCGTTATCCCTCACACCCACTCCTCTGTAGCCGCGGTGGCGACGTCGCCGGTGTTGGGTGTCCCCGCGGGCTCGACGAGGAGGACGTGACACTCTTCCGTGGCGACGGGACGGTGCTCGAGCCCACGGGGTACCACGAACAGTTCGCCCTCACCGAGGAGCACCGGGGCCCGATCGGCCAACTCTATCCGCAGGGTGCCCGCGACCACCAGGAACAGCTCGTCGGTCTCGTCGTGATGGTGCCAATCGAGATCACCCTTGGCTCGAACCACCTTGAGCTGATAGCCGTTGAACTCGGCGACGATCCGTGGCGCGAACAGCTCTTCGAAGCTTTCCAATTTCTCGGCGACGTTGACGACGGTATCGGGTGCGGCCATGGTGTCTCCAGTCGGGGTCTCTCGGACGTCGATGCTAGGAGGCTGGTGTCAAACACATGTCGCACATCTCGACGACCCCCAGGCCCAGGCGGTGGCCGAGATCATCCAACGCACCCGACCCGAGGTGCTCCTCATCAACGAGTTCGACTACGACCCCGCTGCGCTTGAGCCCTTCCAGGACCGATCGATCAGCTCCTCGACCATCCCCTCGTCTCCACGAAGGTAACGCCCATCTCCACCGGGGGTGTCTGGGCCGCCGAGACCCAGGGAGGTGCCAACGACACCCATCTGGGTGACCCCGCCCACGACAAGGCCGACTTCGCCGATGGCGCTCCCGGCCTGCGTGCCGACTACATGGTGGGATCCCGTCAGCTCCGGGTCACCGA
>WHUC01000042.1 GCA_009377435.1 Acidimicrobiia bacterium | reverse complement strand
GCGACAGACCACTAGGGAGTCGATCACCCTACGGACGCCGCCGACCCGTTTTGTGAGTGTTTTCCGCGTTGTGGACGCGGGGTTTTTCTTCACAGTTCGGCTGGTGGGGTGCACTAAGTTCGGGTGTCATGGAGCGAATCCTTCCCCGAGAGCCCGTCCCCGATCTCGATGCCTACCGTGGCGCCGGTGGCGGCGAGGGTCTGGCCCGTGTCCGGGAGATAGGCGGATCGGCCGTCATCGACGAGGTGAAGAAGTCCGGTCTCCGCGGTCGGGGTGGGGCGGGATTCCCCACCGGGGTCAAGTGGAGGGGAACCGCCTCCGAGGATCTTCCCAAGACCGTGGTCTGCAATGCCGCCGAGGGCGAGCCGGGGACGGTGAAGGACCGATACCTCATCGACTACGACCCCTACCGGGTCATCGAGGGCGTCGCTATCGCCTCCCTCGCCATCGGCGCCGAGACCGCATACATCGGGATCAAGACCCGGTTCGCAGACCAGGTGCAACGTCTCCGTTCCGCCGCCGTCGAGATGGACGCCGCCGGGATGGTCGACGACGTCGAGATTCGACTGGTCGAGGGCCCCGACGACTACCTGTTCGGGGTGGAGACAGGGATGCTCGAGGTCATCGAGGGTCGTGATCCCCTGCCACGTCTAGTCCCCCCATACGTCCAGGGTCTCACCACGCCCGCCGGAGTGGAGACGGCCACCGTGGTCAACAATGTGGAGACGCTGGCCAATATCCCCGGGATCGTCACACATGGTGCCGACTGGTTCCGCGAGGCGGGGACCGAATCGTCCCCGGGCACCATGGTGTTCACCGTGTCCGGGGACGTGAGGACACCAGGGGTGGCCGAACTCCCCCTGGGGACCCCGCTCTCCTTTCTCCTCTACGGGGTCGGGGAGGGTCTTGAGGCGGGTCGTCGACCCAAGCTGGTGATCTCGGGCGTCTCCAATCGCCCCCTCACCGCCTCCGAGATCGACACCCCGTTGTCGTACGAGGCGATGGACGCGATTGGGAGCGGTCTCGGGTCGGGCGGGTTCATCGTCTACGACGACACCACCTGCGTCGTCGAGGTGGGTACCGTCCTCTCCGGGTTCCTCCAGGTGGGGTCGTGTGGTCAGTGCCCCCCCTGCAAGTTGGGCACGACCGCATTCACCGAGAAGTTCGGCAGGGTGATGGCCAAGACCGCCTCCGACGACGACATCGATGACATGCTGGGATGGATCCCGCGGGTCACCGATGCCAACCGATGCGGTCTTGGTGTCGGTCAGCGGAACCTCGCCGCGGGCATCCTCGACACATTCGCCGCGGACGTCGTCGCCTGTGTCGAGGGGCGATGCCCTGGTCACCGCGGTCTGGCCCCGCCCCTACCGACCGACCACGACCCCATCAACCGCCGTCCCGTGGTGCGCTTCCTTTCGTAGCCGGATCAGTCGCGCCGGTCAGGTGCTCGAGGCCCCGTGGATGTTGGCAATGGACGCGTCGAGGGCTGCATCGAACTCCTCGTCGCCCTGCTGGGCGGTCAGGCCCTCCGTGAGGGCCCGCGAGAAGCTGGCGATCATGCCGTCGTTGCGGGCCAGTCTGGCGGTGGCCTCCTCACGGCTGTAGCCACCCGAGAGGGCTGCCACCCGCAGCACCTTCGGATGGTCGATCAACTCGGCATAGTGGTTGTCGGCCTCGGGCAAGGTCAACTTCAGCATGACATGCTGATCGCCCTCGAGATCGTCTAGGCGGGCCAGGATCTCTGCATTCAGCAACTCCTCGGCAGTCGCCTTCTCGGGGCTGTGGATGTCTATCTCCGGCTCCAGGATGGGGACCAGGTCAGCCATGAGGATCTGGCGACCCACCTCGAACTGCTGATCGACCACGGCCTCGATGCCGGCCGGGTTGGCCAGCTTGATGACCGAGCGCATCTTTGTGCCGAACATCCCATGCTCACTCGCCCGGGTGAGGAGGGAGCCGAGATCGGGGATCGCCTTCATGACCTGGGCCCCATCGGTCTCGTCGGCGAGTCCCTTGTCGACCTTCAGGAACGGAACGACCTCCTTCACCGACCAGAGGTACTCGGCCGAGCCCCGGCCCTCGATCTGACGATCCATGGTGTCCTCGAAGAGGATGGCGCCGAGAATGCGGTCGCCATTGAACGCCGGGCTGGTGATGATACGGGTGCGCATCTCGTGAATGCGGTCGAACATCTCTTCGTCGTTCGACCACTCGTCTTCAGCGATCCCGTAGGTCTGGAGCGCCTTGGGTGTGCTGCCACCGCTCTGGTCGAGGGCGGCGATGAAACCGGTCCCCTTCGCCACCTTCTCAAACTGCTGCTGGTCCATGGGATCCGTTCCTTCGGTCGTGTGGCTCGGCCATGCCGGGAGCCTTAAGTTGACCATAGCCCATGACACCGAGGCGTCCCCTCCCAGCCAACCGGCATCCCCTGCGAGCGTCAGTCCCAACCGGCCAGCTCGATGACGGGAAGGCATGACCGAGGGCGTAGTGGTCAGGGGCGGAATCGAACCGCCGACTTCCGGTTTTTCAGACTGGCAGCTTCAGCGTGTTGACCTGGGCCTTTGTTTCATGGTGTCCGCGTGAAGTCCGCCAGATGCCGATGCTTTAGGGAATCAGGATCGAGAGGCGACGACGCGCCGAGCAACCGCTACGCACCGCTGGGCACGCTCGACCGCGTTGGCTGCAGTTGCCAGCGGGATGTCGTCGGGCTCGTATTCGGCTTTGGTCTTCATGGGTAGGAGCCGTCGTAGGTCTTTCTCGAGGTTGACACCGTCTGGGCCTGCTTGTCGGAGAAGCACCAGTACCTGGTCGTGGTCCTGGCCCGCGGCCCGCCTGCCGAGTCGGGCTCCGCATACGGCGTCGGCAGCATTGATTGCGGCGTGTATCGCCAGGCTCGTTGTCGCGATGCCTCGTCCGGCCTCGAGCTCGGTCGCTGCGGCGAGGCCGTACTCCTCGGCCTTGCTGAGGTAGGCGCGCGCCTGCGCTGCGGTTACCGCTCTGGTCCGGGTCTTCTTAGGCATCGACGGGTACCTCGAGTTCGTCGAGACCCAGCCCATGCACAAGCACGCCGTCACGTCGGATGTCACGCCACACTTGCTGTCGACTGTTGAGCTTGGCGGCAACGTCGGCGGATGCGACCTCGAGCACTTCGACCCGGTTCCCGCTGACCCGAGTCACAGCCTGTCGCCACTGCTCAACAGATGCCGACCATTGCTCGTCCGATTCGTCGACACCGGCCGGTCGGACCAGGACGGTGTCGACGTCGCTCTCCTGGTCCGCCTCGCCCCGTGCGAAGGAGCCGAAGACGATCACGCTCAAGGGCTCGACGGGCAGGTCACGGGCTGAGCGTCCCATCGCCTTGATCGTGACGTCCCATGCTCTCGCAAGCGTGACCAGTGGGTTGGCCGCTACGTGCTCGTGAACTAGCCGGAACAGCGATGAGGGCGGAGCTTCCCTGCGTTCTACAAGACCAAGGGAGACCAACTGGGGTAGGACGCGCGAAGCCTGTGCCACGCTGACATCGGAAAGGCGGGCGATGGTACGAACGTTGAGCTCGGCAGTTGTCTCCGCAAGTACCGCGAGGACCCGACCCTGCACACCCGGAATGATCGCCTCGATCGGTCGCGCGAAGTCCATATCCGCAGCTTAGGTGGTCATAGTCATAAATGAAACAATCGTTTCGTCTATGCAGAGTACTCTGATCCGCGAGTTGATAAGAGGGGTGCCACCTGAGTGGAGGCACCGCAGGATTCACTACGGTGGTTCGAGTCCTCAGACCTGGTGTTTCTCCTCAAGAGTCCGCGGGGATTCCCTACGTGCCCTCACTCGGCGGATGAGCTGGTCGAGGTCGGCGCCGGGTTCGTCGAGCCGGTCGGGAAAGAGGTGGCCGTATGCGTCGTAGGTGATGGAGATGGAGGAGTGGCCGAGTTGGGCTTGGACGAGGTTGGGGTCGTCGCCGGCTCTGATCATGAGCGATGCCGCGGTGTGGCGTAGCTCGTGAACGTCTAGGTCGGTGAGGCCGGCAGCTTCGGTGGCCGGTACCCAAACACGGTTGCGAAAGTTGGAGTACCGGAGTGGTCGGCCCCTCGGCGAGGTGAAGACGAGAGCGTTGGGTCCTGGCCGACCGTCTCGAGGTGCTGTGCAAGGAGATCTCGAACCGTGCCTGCGACGACGACCGTCCGTTGGCGGTGGGTCTTGGTGTGTCCGAAGTGAAGGGTCACCGCCGACCTCAGCCATAGAGTCGGCGATGTGAAGCCGTGACCGTGAAAGGTCGCATCGGGATCTCCCCAGCGCCGCTGCTTCACCGAACCGAACCCCCGTGTAGGCCAGAACGTAGGTGAGGACGTCGTACGGTGCTGGCATAGAGGTGGTTAGCCGGTGAACTTCGTCGGGGGTCAGGTATCGGCGGTCACCCGACCTCACTGGCGGTGTCTTGACGCCGTCGACCGGATTCCGCAGTTACCAGCGAGGACTCCAGGGCCAGCTTGAACACTGCGTGGAGGACGTTGCGCGCTTGACGGATGCGCGACGCGGAGATGCCGGTTTCTTGCAGATCGACCACCCATTCCCGTACGAGCAGCAGCATCACACTGAGATGGTCGAGACGATGCGGACCGCCCTGTTCGAGAAGTTCGGGAGGGTGCCGCTTATCGACACCTACCGACAGTCCGCAATCAGACAGCAGAAGGCGAAAGACTGGGAAGCCTCACTGCGGTGGGCCGAGCGAGGCTTGGAGGTCTACGGCGAGGACGCTGCAAGACCCGAAGCGGTTGAGGACCTGAAGAAACGAGCAGAGCGGGCCACATCGAAGATGACCTCAGACGATTGAACGACCCAAGGATAAGCAGGAATGAGTGACCCAACGGAGCTTCCCCGCTCACGCCACGCCGCATTGCGCTGGCGATACGGGACGACCAAAGCCGTGTAGGAGACGATCGGAACGAAGAAGCCTATAGCTGCGCCGGCGACAGTCAGCCACCATGACGATCCGAAAGCCCATGGCACGCCACCGATCGATGCCCCGAAGAGGCTCGTGACGAGCCAGGCGAAGGGTCTGTCGCTGACGTCGGTGAGGCCCTGCCGCCACACTCCGCGTTAAACGTAGGGGTACGAGTCTTCCGAACGTTCCAGGCTATCAAGACGACCCAGGTGGGGCTCGTCGCGAACCGCAACTGCGACGCAAGAGCGTCCAGCCGAGATCCTTCCCTACAGGGCTGTCCGCCCAGGAGGCATGACCGAGGGCGTGGTGGTCAGGGGCGGAATCGAACCGCCGACTTCCGGTTTTTCAGACCGGCGCTCTAGCCAACTGAGCTACCTGACCATCGGCTTACGGCACGCCGAGACCGGGCACGATCTCGGGTGGCGGGGACGACGGGATTTGAACCCGCGACCTCCGGCTTGACAGGCCGGCGAACACTCCAGACTGTTCTACGCCCCCGGGTCCCGGACCATTATAGGAACGCGGTCGCCGTGCTCGGCGCGTGGTCGAGTGTGTGCTGGGTCGCCCTGGTTAGGTCTCCTTACACGCTCGTAGGTTTGGGTTAAGGGTTTCTGGTCGAGTGTGCTGTGGGTCGCGCTGGTTAGGTCTCCCTACACGCTCGACAGGTTGCAGGTCCTATCTCCGGATAACCATCTTTCCCATCTGCTCACCGGACTCGAGACGGGAGATGGCATCGGGGAGCCGTTCGAAGTCGTGGACCGAGTCGACGGCGATGGGGACCCCGCCGGATTCCACCATGTGGACGGCACGGGCGAACTGGGAGTGGGTCGCCATCGACGATCCGATGATCTCGAGTTGTTTGAAGAACAGCGCGGGGAGGGATAGCTCCACCTTGGACCCGGTGGTCCCCCCACATATCGCCATCCGGCCCCCCTTTCGCATCGAGCGGATCGACTGGTCCCAGGTGGCCGGGCCGACGTTCTCGATGACGATGTCGACGCCGCCATCGGTGGTCCCCTTGACCTCCTTGGAGAAGTCGCCCGAGGAGTCGAAGCCCCCCTCGGCGCCATGTTGTTTCGCCCACTCGATCTTGTCTGGACTCCTAGAGGTCACCCACACCCTGGCACCAAGCGCCCTGGCCACCTGGAGGGCGGTCGACGACACCCCACCCCCGACACCAACCACCAGAACCCGTTCCCCACCGCGGAGCCGGGCCCGCTTCAGCATGCGGTAGGCGGTTCCGGTGGCGAGACCGAAGGTGCCGGCCACATCCCAGGAGAGATCGGGGTGCTTCGGTCTCAGATTCCGGGTGGGAACGACCACAAACTCACCGAGGGTCCCGGGACGGTGCTCGCCGAGGATCGAGAAAGAGTCGCAGTACACGATCTCGTCGTGTTTGCACTGGTCACACTCCCCGCACGACAGCGACGGGTCGACGATGACCTCGTCGCCCTTCTCCCACCCATCGACGCCGTCCCCGACGGCGTCGACCTTCCCGGCGGCGTCACCACCGGCGACATGGGGGAATGAGTCTGGAGCGGGGAGCCCACGGGACACCCACAGGTCGAGGTGGTTGAGACCCGACGTCACGATTTCGACCCGGACCTCGCCGGGTCCGGGCTCGGGGGTCTCCACCTCGGCGAGCGTGAAAGATTCGGGACCGTTGGTATCTTCGAGGATCCATGCCTTCATGTGGCCAACCTAACGTTGGATGATGTGATCGGTATTGTCGTCTCCAAACATTCGTGGAGGTATCTGCCCAATGCAACTGGCGTCGGTGGCCATCAACACAACCTGCATCGCCGAGCGCTCTTGACTGCCTCCCACACAACGACGCTGCGGGTGCGGTTCTACGAGCTCGACCCCTATGACCACGTCAACCACGTCAACTACCTCCGCTACTTCGAGACAGCGCGCGTCGAGTTCTTGTCCGAGCTCGGATTCGGTCTCGACGTTCTCAAGGAGAGCGACACGGCCGTCGTCGTCGTCGAGCTCACCGCCAGGTTCAGGGGCCAGGCCAAGCTCCACGACATGATTGAGATCACAACCGAGGTGGGTGAGGCGCGGGGGGCGATCTCGACCTGGCACCAGCTGATGAAGCTGGGGGACCGGGTCATCGCCGAGCTCGACATCCGCGCCGCCTTCACTACTCTCGCGGGGCGGGCGCGACGGATTCCACCGGAGTTTCTGGAGCGGGCGGGGGTTCTACCCGCATCCCGATAGAACCCCACATCCCCCATCACTCCCTTGGTCGAGTCTCTACGATCGATGCGTGGATGAAAGCGAGAATCAGGTGACGACCGTTGGTTACCGTATCGGGTCGGTGGTGGCGTCGTTCGGCTCCCGTTACGCATTCGGCGTGGTCGGCAGCGGGAACTTTCACATGAGCAACGGGCTGGCCGACGGTGGCACCACCTTCGTGGCGGCCCGCCATGAGTGCGGTGCGGCGACCATGGCCGACGCTTACGCCCGCACCAGTGGTGAGCTTGGGATCGTCACCCTCCACCAGGGTTGCGGGTTGACGAACGCCCTCACCGGGATCACCGAGGCCGCCAAGAGCAACACTCCGATGCTGGTCCTCGCCGCCGACACCTCGGTCGGTGCGGGGCGATCCAACTTCAACATCGACCAGGACGCAATCGCCGTATCGGTCGGTGCTCTCCCCGAGCGGGTCGGCTCGGTCGAAACCTACGTCGATGACCTGGCCCGGGCGCGCCACAAGGCATTGACGTCGCGGGCCACGGTTGTTGTCAACATCCCCATCGATGTCCAGGCGGAGTCGGTCCCATCGGGACCGGACGCACCGAAGTTCGTCCCCCAACCACCTCCGGCACCATCCGAAGACTCCGTGACCGAGCTGGCCCGACTGATCACCCGGTCCCACCGCCCCGTCTTCGTGGCGGGGCGGGGCGCTCGCTCATGGGAGGCCCGGGATGCCCTGGTAGAGTTCGCCGATCGATCGGGGGCGCTTCTCGCCACCTCGGCGGCGGCGAAGGGGCTGTTCGGGGGATCACCTTGGAACCTCGATGTCTCCGGTGGGTTCGCCTCGCCGCTGGCGGCCGAGTTGATCGCCGGCGCCGACCTCATCGTGGGCTGGGGCAGCACCCTGAACATGTGGACGATGCGTCACGGCAAGCTGATCGGACCCGACGCCCGGGTGGTCCAGGTCGACCTCGATGAGGATGCGCTCGGCGCCCACCGGAAGATCCATCTCGGGGTGGTGGGGGATGTCGCCGAAACGGCGCGACGGGTCACCGACGTGATCCCCGGCGCACGTGACGGCTACCGAAGCGACGATCTGGCGTCACGGATCGCAACGGAGATCCGATGGCGTGACCTCCCCTATCAGGATCGGAGCGGTGACGGCCTCATCGACCCCCGCTCCCTCACCATCGCCCTCGACGACCTGCTCCCCGCCGAGAGGGTGGTCGGTGTCGACTCGGGGAACTTCATGGGATACCCGTCGATGTTCCTCGCGGTTCCCGACGAGCTGGGATTCTGTTTCACTCAGGCATTCCAGAGCATCGGTCTCGGTCTCGCCACCACCATCGGTGCCGCCCTCGCCCAACCCGACCGCCTCCCCATCGCCGCCCTCGGCGACGGGGGTGCCCTGATGGGGGTGAGTGAGTTGGACACGGTGATCCGGCTCGGGCTCCCCATGGTCGTGATCGTCTACGACGACGCCGCCTACGGCGCCGAGGTCCACCATTTCGGACCCGACGGCCACCCCCTGGACACGGTGGTGTTCCCGGAGACGGACATCGCCGCCATCGGCGCCGGCTACGGGTTCGAGGCGGTCACCGTCAGGACCACCGACGACCTCGAGTCGGTGCGGCGGTGGGTGGACTCGGACCGGACCCGACCTCTGCTCATCGACGCCAAGGTCACCCGCCACGGGCCCTCATGGTGGCTGGAGGAGGCCTTTCGTGGCCATTGACGGGAATACAGACAAGGAGAAGACATGATGCACGCCCTGCCCACCGGTGATGTCGAGATCATCGATCTCACCGCACCGCTCTCGTCGGAGACGCCGATCATCCAGCTGCCCCCACCGTTCGTGAACACACCGGGCTTCTCCCTCTCCGAGCTCTCCCGGTACGACGACGACCGGGGTTTCTGGTACTGGAACGCCATCGAGACCGGTGAGCACGTCGGGACCCATGTCGACGCCCCCAACCACTGGATCACAGGACGTGACCAGATAGGGGTCGATCGGATACCACTGGAGCACCTCGTCGCTCCGGCTGTGGTCATCGACAAGTCGGCGGAGTGCGCCGATGACCCCGACTTCCTCCTCGAGGTGCCCCATGTCGAGGATTGGCAGGAGGAGAACGGGCCCCTCCCCGACGGTGGTTGGCTGCTGTTCCGCACCGGTTGGGACGAGCGCTCCGATGATCAGGAGCGCTTTCTCAACGTCGACGAGGACGGCCCCCATACCCCCGGGGTCTCGGTGGAGTGTGCCCAGTGGTTGGCGACGACCGCGCCGATCGTGGGCATGGGGGTGGAGACGGTGGGGACCGACGCCGGTATCGCCGGGGGGATGTCGACTCCGTTCCCCTGTCACCATCATCTGCTCGGGGCGGGCAAGTACGGTCTGACCCAACTGCAGAACCTCGCCAAGCTGCCCGCGGTGGGTACCACCCTGATCGTGGCCCCCCTCCCCATCGTCGACGGCTCGGGTAGCCCGGCCCGGGTGCTCGCCCTGGCCCCCAGGGGTAAGTGAACCGTTTTCGCGCGGGTAGCCGGGCGTATATGACTGCCTACCCGCGCCAGAACGGTGTGGTTGGGGGTTGAGGGTCTACGAGCGGACGAAGTCGGCCACCCAGTCGTCGGCCGGGTTGCTGCGGAGTTGGTCGAAGGTGCCCTCCTGGACGATGCGGCCCTCTCGCATCAGGGCGATCCTTTCGGCGATGGCGGCCGCCTCGTCGTGGTCATGGGTGACATAGAGCGAGGGGATGCCCGTCTTTTCGAGGATCTCGCCGATGTCGATGACGAGACGATCCCTGAGGAGACGGTCCAACGAGCCCAGGGGTTCGTCGAGCATCACCAACCCGGGTTGGGGGGCGAGGGTCCGTGCCAGGGCGACCCGTTGCGCCTCACCCCCGGAGAGACGGTCGACCCTGCGACTGGCGAAACCCTCGAGTCCGACCAGGGTGAGCATCTCGGCGATCCGTGTCCGGGCCGGCTCCCGGTCCCAGCCCGCCATCCGCAGTCCGAAACCCACGTTTTCCCCGACGCGGAGATGGGGGAAGAGGGCGTCGTTCTGGAACATGAGACCGACGTTGCGTAGATGTGGCGGCACGGCCCCGATGTCGGCCCCGTCCCAGATCACCGTTCCCTCGTTGGGTTTCTGGAGACCGGCTACGACCCGCAACAGGGTCGACTTCCCGCATCCGCTCGGACCGAGGATGGCCACCTCCTCGCCATCGGCGACAGTGAGATCGAGCCCGTCCAAGGCCGTGATCTCACCAAAACGCACCGTGATATTGCGCAGTTCGAGCATCATTGGCAGTCCACCCTAGAACCTCCCCACCTCTCCCAGTCTGTCGATGACGGCGACCACCAGGGCGGTCAGCAGGGCGAGTACCACGGCGAGGGCCATGGCCCGACCGAAGTTGGCCGGTCCCGGTCGACCCAGCAGCCGGAAGATGGTCACCGGAACCGTCACCGAGGAGGGTCGGGCGATGAACGACGTCGCCCCGAACTCCCCGAGGGAGACCACGAAGGCGAACCCGGCCCCCAATGCCGCCGCCCGGGAGACGATGGGGAGGGCGACCGCCCTCCATGCCCGTCCCGGTGATGCTCCCAGCATGGCCGCCGCTTCCATCATCTCGGGTCGGATGGACCGGAGCAGCGGCACCGCGGAGCGAACCACGAATGGGACCGCCACCAGGGCATGGGCGAGGGGAACGAGCCAGATGGTCCCGCGCAGGTCGATCGGTCTGTCCAGGGCGACGAGGAACCCGAAACCGACGGTCACCGCCGAGGTTCCCAGTGGCAGCATCAACGCGGTGTCGAACCAGCGGGCGAAGCGGCTTCCCCTCCCCGAGACGACCACCGCCGCCATCATGCCCACCACCACGGCGACGACCATGGCGGTGCCGGCGAACCCGAGGGAGCGGGGAATCGACTCGAGGGGGACACCGACGACCGGGTCGCGCACCGCCAGGTCACCGAACCACCCGAGTCCACGCACCACCAATGCCCCCAATGGCAGTGCCTGCAGACCGAGGGTCCCGAGGACGATCGCACCGATCACCCATGCCAGCACGCCCTCGGGTCGGCGACGGATGGTCTCCTGGCTGCCCAGATCCAGACCCCGGCTGCCCCTCTCTTGACTACGGGAGTACCAGGCGAGGGCAGCCGACACGCCGACGAGTTGGATCACGGCGAGGAGTGCTGCCAGGGGGAGATCGAAGAAGGTGACGGCCTGCTCATAGATCTCCACCTCGAGGGTGGCATTGCCACGGCCCCCGAGGATCAGCACTACCCCGAAACTGGTGAAACAGAACAGGAAGACGATGGCGGCGGCGGCTGTGATGGCGGGGCGGAGGGTGGGCAGGGTTACATGCCACAGCGTCCTCCACGGCCCCGCCCCCAGGGTGCGGGCAGCGTCCTCGATGCGGGTGTCCAGCGACGACCACATCCCCCCGACGGTGCGAACCACAACGGCGATGTTGTAGAAGACGTGGGCCACCAGTATCGCCCACACCGAGCCCCGCACGTCGAGGGCGGCGAATGCGGTTCCCACCACCACCGTGGGCAGGACGAAGGGCACGACCACCGCAGCCTGGGCAAGCCTCCGCCCGGGAAACTCGAAGCGGGATATGGCCCAGGTGAGTGGGGCCGCCACCAGGAGGGTGAGGGCGGTCGACAGCGCGGCCTGCCACAGGGTGAACCAGGCAACCGACCCGATCCGGGTGTCCACAAGCTCGCCCAAATCCGCCTCTCCCAGCCCGAGCAGCAGGATACGGGTCACCGGGTACACGAACAGATACCCGATGAACGCCGCCGGTATGGCTGCCAGGAGCAACCTGGCCTGGCGCGTCATTGAGGCAGCCTCCTAGCCATCGACAATGGCGCTCCACTCGCGGATCCATTCCTCCCGATTGGCCGCGATCTCCTCGCTGGTGAGACGTGCCGGGGATTCGGGCACCTCGGTGAACTCCACGAACTCGGGCGGGAGGTCCACCGTCTCGTTGGCGGGGAAGACGAACCAGGTCAGGGGGATCTGTTGCTGGAACTCCGGGGAGAGCATGAAATCGATGAGCTCCCCGGCCTCGGCATCGTTTTCGGTCCCGGCGAGGATGCCAGCGAACTCGATCTGGCGGTAACAGCCATCGGTGACCACCCCGGTGGGGGCGGCATCGAGCGGCGTCTCGGCGAAGATGACCTCGGCGGGGGGAGAGGAGGCGTAGGACATGACAATTGGGAAGTCCCCTCCGTAGCGGGTGAACGAGCTGTAGTAGGCGGTATCCCAGTCGGGCACCACCTCGACGCCGTTGTCGACCAGACGCTGCCAATAGTCCTGCCATCCGTCTTCCCCGTACTCGGCGATGGTGGCCAACAGGAAGGCGAGCCCTGGCGAGCTGGTGGCGGCGCTCTCCACCACGACCATGTCGCGGTAGGCCTCCTCGGTTAACTGGTCGAGGTCGGTGGGAGGGTCGACTCCGGCCTTGGCGAGGGCCTCGATGTCATAGTTGAAGCAGACGTCACCGAAGTCGATGGGTGTGACCCTCGCCTCGTCGTCGAGTTCCAACTCGTCGGGCACGTTCGACAGCAGCGGCGATTCGTGGGGGACGAAGATCTCGGCCTCGAGCGCCCTGGTGAGGAAGGTGTCGTCGATGCCGAACACGGCGTCGGCGATGGGGTTGTCCTTGGTGAGAACCACCTGGTTGGTGAGGGAGCCGGCGTCTCCGCCGGCGAGGATCTCCACCGTGATGCCGGTTTCCTCGGTGAAGGGGGCGAAGGCCTCACCCGCCGCATCGGCAAAGGAGTCGTGGGTTATCAGCGTGAGGGTGACGTCTGACGATCCGCCCGCAACAGTGGTCGACGGCGCCGTCTCGGCGACGGTGGTGGACGGGGACGTCGTCCCCGGCTCTTCGATGGTCGTAGATACCGAAGACGCGGTCGTCGCGATATCGGGCGTCGACCCCGTGGTGGTGGGCTCACCACCCTGGTCGGATCCGCAGGCGGCGAGGATCATCGTCAATACCGCGATCAGTGCGATGGTGGACGTGTGCTTCATCGTTGCTCCCTGTCGTCGTGACACGAGAACCCCGAGACGATCCCTGCGGCGGCATTATCCGCATCAGGTTCGAACGGTCGGCGCCTTCGTGGCGCCCTCTCAGCCCGGTTCACCGGGCTCCCGTGTCAACCGGCATTGTACCGGGTAGGTAGGGAAGTACCTATTACGCTCCTCTTCGGATGACAACAGCTTCGCTCGAACCGCGCCCTCCCGGCATCCGGGACGCCCTCCGTGAGGTCAAGTCGGTGCCGTCGATGCTCCGCTCGGCTGCCCTCTCCGGACTCCGCCGCGGCGAGCCCCTCACTGACGTCGGGCCCATCCTCGTGATCCCGGGATGGGCCACCGGCGACCGCTATATGTCCCCCCTGCGAGGTCATCTGCGTCGCGCCGGGGCCGATGTCCACGGTTGGGGCATGGGACTCAACGTCGGGAGCGTCGATCTGTGGATTCGACGTCTCTCCGCACGGGTCGTCGACCTCGCCGAGGACTTGGAACGGCCGGTGCATCTCATCGGATGGAGTGTGGGCGGTCTGATCGCCCGAGAGGTGGCACGGGGCAACCCATCGAGTGTTGCCAGTGTCGTGACCCTGGGGACGCCCGTGGTGGGCGGGCCACGCTTCACGATCATGCATCGGTTCTATTCCCGACGCGCGATGGAACGGGTGGAGCGTCGTCTGGCGGTCTCCTCACTGACTCCCATCGAGGCCCCGGTCACCGCGATCTATAGTCGTAACGACGGGATCGTCGACTGGAGGGCGATGATCGCCCCCGAGGAAACGGCCGAGAACATCGAGGTGACGAGCACACATTGGCGTCTTCCCTTCGACGGTGAGGTTTGGGTTGCCATCGTTTCGGCCCTGGTGAGCCCGTGACCTTCCGCACGGAGACCGAGGTGAAGCGGACCGATGAGGGGGAGTGGTCGGCTCGGGTCCACGACTCATGGGACATCATGGGCAACACCAATGGGGGCTATCTGCTGGCAATCGCCGCCCGCGCCATGACGGAGCATGTCGGCCGACCCGATCCCGTCAGTGTGACCGGTCATTACCTCGCTCCCGGTGCCCCCGGGGAGGTGTACATCGGGGTGGAACCGATCAGGGAGGGCCGGACCTTCGCCGTCGCCGGGGCGACGATGCGGTCCTCGGACCGTGACCTTCTCACCGTGCTCGGGTCGTTCGCCGACCTGGCGGCGATCGAGGGCCCCGAGCGGATTGTCGGCTCACCACCCGATCTTCCCCCTCCCGAAGAGTGTGTCGCCATCGACCCAACGGAGACCCTCCCGCCCCCGATGATGGGGAAGGTCGAGTTGCGTATCCCCGGTCACCACCTCTCCTTCTTCGGGGGTGAGAAGAGTGGAGAGGCCCTCATCGAGGGCTGGTTCCGGATGCGTGACCGCGAGCCGTTCGGGTCGCTGGGACTCATCGTCGCCCTCGACGCCTTCCCCCCAACCATCTTCAACATCGACCTCCCCGTTGCCTGGACACCGACCTTGGAGTTCACTTGTCACGTGAGACGCCGCCCGGCGACTGAGTGGATCCGGTGTCGGTTCACCACCCGTTACGTCAGCGGCGGCTTCCTCGAGGAGGACGGCGAGGCCTGGGACGCCGATGGGAACTTCCTCGCCCAGTCCCGACAGTTGGCCCTGGTGCCGCGGTGATTATGTGTGCGAGCTTTTCGGCGAGTCCGTTCGAGTTCCCACGGCCACGGGTTTCCCGTCTCGACCTCTCAGTGGGACTCGCCGAAAACAGACGCTGGCTCGCACGTTTGCCCTTCTCGCCACCCGATCCCGTCGCCACGATGGACTGGCGGTGTCCCGTGACCCGCTCGCGACCTGTTCAGCCCGCGAGGCGTGAAGCGGAATGGGGATGCGGTTGCCGGTGGTCGAGTGTGCAACGAGGCCCGCTGGGGGCGA
>WHUC01000041.1 GCA_009377435.1 Acidimicrobiia bacterium | reverse complement strand
GACCACTAGCCTCAACCCATGGACCTCGACGGCAGGGTTGTTCTGATCACCGGGGGTGGCAACGGAATCGGTGCCGCCATGGCGCGTCGCTTCGTCGAGGAACGCCCCGAGCTGGTCGTTGTAACGGACATCGACATGAATGCGGCCACAGAGGTGGCCGGCGCCATCGGTGGTGAGGCTCACCCCCTCGACGTCACAGACGGTGACGCGACCCGGGCCTTGGTGACCGACATCGAGAACCGTCACGGTCGGATCGATCTGTTCTGTGCCAATGCCGGTATCGGACCCGACGGTACCCTCGGCTCGGGAGACGAGAAGTGGGACCGGGTCTGGCAGGTCAATGTTATGTCGCACGTCCACGGCTTCCGGGCGGTTCTACCCGGGATGTTGGAGCGAGGGAGCGGGTATCTGCTGGCGACCGTCTCCGCCGCCGGTCTCCTCACCAACATCGGAGCAGTCCAGTATACGGTGAGCAAACACGCAGCTCTGGCACTTGCCGAGTGGGTGGCGGTCACGTTCGGGGCACGGGGCATCAGGGTCTCGGCACTGTGTCCCCAGTTCGTGCTCACCTCTCTCTACGAGGAACTCGCCGCCGGGCTCACCGAGGAGGGGTTAGACAGCTTGGGCGAGGTGTTGACCCCGGAGGCAACCGCCGAGGCAACGGTGGCGGGAATCGCCGAGGAGAAGTTCCTGATCCTCCCCCACCCCGAGGTCTCGGGATATGTGACCGCCAAGGCCAACGATCACGACCGTTGGATCTCGGGAATGCAACGACTCCAGGACACCTGGCTGGCCGAACCGCCGGGTGTCTGATTGGGGAAGTTCTCCCCTCGAAGAGGGGGGAGTGGGCCGACGTCGTAGCCGTCGGGTCGAGGGAGGCAACCTGATCGGGTCGCGACCACCGACCTGCACAGAACACAGTTACCCTTCAGCGGCGATGATTGCAACGTTGCTGGTAGCCAACCGCGGTGAGATCGCCCGTCGGGTTTTCAGGACGGCTCATCGTATGGGGATTTCCACCGTGGCCGTGTACTCGGACCCCGACCGCGATGCGCCGTTCGTCGCCGAGGCCGATCGGGCCCTTGCCCTCGGAGGGGCGACACCGGCCGAGTCCTATCTTCGCGGTGATGCCATCATCGAGGCGGCCCGAGCCACCGGGGTGGATGCGATACATCCCGGGTACGGCTTCCTCGCCGAGAACGCCGATTTCGCCAGGGCCGTCACGGATGCGGGGCTGGTCTGGGTGGGACCCAATCCAGAGGCCATCGAGACAATGGGTTCGAAGCTCGCCTCGAAGGAGGTCTTCAACGCCGCCGGGGTCCCCACGCTGGCAACCCATGATCTCACCGGCGTAGCCGATGACGAGGTGGGTGACCTCGCCGATGATCTGGGTTATCCGGTCCTGGTCAAGGCGTCGGCGGGCGGTGGCGGAAAGGGCATGCGCATCGTCGGTCACCCCGAGGAACTGGCCGAGGCCGTCGCCGGAGCACGTCGCGAGGCCGACTCGGCATTCGGTGACTCCACCATCTTTCTCGAGCGGTTCCTGGACCGGGCCCGCCATATCGAGATCCAGGTCCTGGCCGATGCCCACGGGAACACCATCTCGTGTGGAGAGCGGGAGTGTTCGATCCAGCGCCGCCATCAGAAGATCATCGAGGAGGCCCCCTCCCCCGTGATCGACCCGGAAACCCGTGATCGCATGGGAGAGGCGGCGGTGATCGCAGCCGACGCCGTCGGCTATTCGGGTGCGGGAACCGTGGAGTTCTTGTATCAGAACGGCAACTTCTGGTTCCTAGAGATGAATACTCGTCTTCAGGTCGAGCATCCGGTCACCGAAGAGGTACACGGAATCGATCTGGTCGAGTGGCAGATCCGGGTCGCCAACCAAGAGTCCCTCCCTACGAGCCTGGTTGGCGATCCGGTGGGCCATTCCATCGAGGTTCGCCTCTATGCCGAGGACCCCAACAACGGATATCTCCCTTCCACTGGTGTGATCTCCCGATTCGAAGTGGACGAGACACGGGTGCGAGTCGACACCGGGGTGGAGAGCGGCTCCGTTATCGGCATCCATTACGACCCCCTGCTTGCCAAGGTGGTCGCCTGGTCCCCGGAGCGTCGTCGCACGGCGGCGATTCTCTCCGACACCCTCCGCCGCTCCCGTGTTCACGGCGTGGTCACCAACATTTCCCTGTTGGTGAACATCCTCGAACACGGGGAGTTCCTCGCTGGTGAGACCGACACGACATTCCTCGAGAGGCATCCCGTCGACGAGCTCGGGCGCCCATTGCTGGATAAGGAAGAGGTTCAGCGATGTGCAGTCGCTGCAGCCCTCCACGAACAGCAACTGAGGAGAACTGCCGCCACCGTGCAGGAGACGATCCCGAGTGGCTGGAGGAACAATCCGTCCCAACCGCAGGTGGTCACATACCTCCTCGATGAGGAACAAATCGAGATCAGATACTCACGAGGGCGCGATGAGACACTCGGCGTCGAGGGTTTCGACTCGGCACGGATCATCGCGGATGACACCGACAGCATCATGATCGAACTCGACTCGCTCGCCGCGACGTATCACATCGGGTATACCCCCGAAGTGATATACGTCTCCACCACCCGCGGCTCGGTCGCCCTGGGACGTGTATCACGCCACCCCGTGGCCGACAGCGACGACGTCGCCGGATCCCTCCACGCCCCCATGCCGGGGAGGGTCGTCGAGGTCACCGTGGCGACCGGTGATGAGGTCGTCGAGGGGACGGTCCTGATGGTGATGGAGGCCATGAAGATGGAGCACACGCTGCGGGCGCCCCACGCCGGCATCGTCACCGAGGTCGGGGCAGGTCCCGGCGACCAGGTGGATGCCGACGCCATTCTCGTCGTCGTCGAGGAGGCGGACAGCTGACTCTGCGGTGACCGGGGGCCTTGAACATCCGCGGATAGAAGGAAGGCGATCACCGGGGAGCACGACCGGCCAATCGCTGCCATCCGGGGGGTTCCTGCCATCGATACGTGATGTCCGACCTCCACAAGAGGAACAGAACCGGTACCTTGAGGTGTCGTGGCGCATCTAGTCGAAGACCGATACGAACTGATCGAGGTCATTGCCTCCGGGGGCATGGCGACCGTGTGGCGCGCTCTCGACACCCGGCTTGGCCGTCATGTCGCATTGAAGCGACCCCACCCCGGACGGGCAGACGACAGATGGAGGGAACGTCTGGAGCGGGAGGCACGACTCGCCGCGGGGATCTCCCATCCCAACCTGGTGACCGTATTCGACACCGGGAGTGACGACGACGGACCATTTCTGGTAATGGAACTGGTCGAGGGGCCGACCCTCGCCGATGACATTCCATCCCCCTCGGTTTCCTCGGTCACCGCGATGGGCGCACAACTCGCCGCCGCCCTGGCGGCGGTCCACGCCGCGGGCATCGTCCACCGCGACATCAAGCCGGCGAACATCATTCTCGGCGCCGACGGCCCCCTGCTCACCGATTTCGGTATCGCCCGTCGACCCGATGCCTCCGACCGGGTCACTATGGAGGGTGCGGTTGTCACCACACCTTCCTATGCGGCCCCCGAGGTGTTGGCGGGAGGCGAACCGACACCTGCCGGTGATGTCTTCTCCCTCGGGGCAGTCCTCTACGAGATGCTGTCGGGATCATCGGCGTTCCGTGGATCCGACCGCACCCCTCCTCCCCCGCTGTCGGATCCCGCCGTCGACGAGCTGATCCGCTCCGCACTCGACACGGATCCGACCCTCCGCCCCACCGCCGCCGATCTCGCCGGCGCCCTCGGGACCGGAGCACCCACCGTGCTTCTGGGACCGGGGCGGCACGAGAGGGGTGGGTCGGGCGAAACTGCTCGTCTCTCCCCGATCCCCGCCGCGACATCGACGCCGTCAGCACGCGATCCCGACCCGCGACCCCGATGGCTGTTGCCCCTGCTGGCCGTGACCGCGCTAATCGCACTGGGTGGCATCCTGGCGATGGCCTTTGGGGATCCGACCTCGCCTACCTCGTCGACAGGACCCCTGACGGCGCAACCCCCGGTCTCCACAACCCCGCCTTCCACTGGCTCTGAGTCCCCGACGACACCGCCGACCACCACACCGCCGACGACGACACTGACCACTACGTTGTCTACCACGACCACATCCCCACCAACCACAACGCCGCCGCCCGCCGATCCCTTAGAGGCGGCCCTGATGGAGTTGCAGGACTTCGAGGACATGGTTGTCGGCATACCACCGCCCGATCTGAAGCCCAAGGATCGGGACCGCCTATTGGAGTCGATCGCAGAACTGGAAAGAGCCCTCACCTCCGGCGGCGGTGACAACGATGACGATGACGACGATGAGGGGGAAGGCGTTTCCAAGGCTCTCGACGATCTTGAGGAGGGGATAGAGAAGATTCGCGACCCCGACGTCGTGACCGAGGCGCTCATCGCCCTCGACGAGCTGCGCCGGGCGATAGACGAGGTATTCGGCGACGGCGGCGGCGGCGGCGGCGGCGACGACGACTGACGAAGCCGGGACCACCCCCGGTAGGCGAACCGCGGTACCATTCCCCCAACCGTTGGAAGGAGGGTCTTGGAATCGGATCCGAAGACCCGGATCGTCGAGGACCTCGAAGCTTTGCGAGGCAATCTCCGGAACTTCTTCCGGGGCACCCTGGGTCTCACCCACCTCCTCAAAGAATGACGGTTGACGACATCGGCGTCGATCTCTTGGGGGAACAGACAAACCTCGACCGGATCGTCTCCGCTCTGGACGAGGAGTCATGGGCTACCCCTACACCGGCGGAGCCTTGGACGGTGGCCGATCAGATCACCCATCTCACCTTCTTTGATGAGCAAGCGACCCTGGCAATAACCGACCCCGACGAGTTCACCCTGCACTCGAACAAGCTGTTGCAACGGGGAGGTATGACCGAGGATCATCTGGCCATGGGGCGTCGTCTCCCCTCTGCAGCGCTCCTGGACTGGTGGCGTGACACCCGGGCCAATCTGATGAGGGCCGCCTCCGGACTCGATCCCCCGGAGCGAATCCCGTGGTACGGGCCGCCGATGCGACCCGAAACCTTCCTCCGGGCCCGTCTCATGGAGACGTGGGCGCATGGTCAGGATGTCGTCGACGCCCTGGGCGCTACGCGGGCACCCACCGATCGGCTCGCCCACGTCGCCGAGTTGGGGGTGCGGACCTTCGGGTGGAGTTTTCGCAACCGATCCGAGACGCCGCCCGACCGGGTCGCCGTCCGACTCCACCTCCCCTCGGGGTCGACGATGGGATGGAACGAGGAGGCCGATCAATCCGTCGCCGGGTCGGTGGAGGATTTCGCCCTGGTGGTGACACAGCGACGTCATGTCGACGACACCGCACTGCTCACCGCGGGTCCCGACGCCCGCCGCTGGATGGAGATCGCCCAGGCCTTCGCCGGTCCACCGGGTCCCGGTCGCCAACCGGGATCGATGTACTAGCCGAGAAGGTCCTTGGTCAGGCGAGAAACATGGCCGGTGGCCTTGACATTGCGGTACTCGTGCTTCAACCCGCCGTCGGGGCCGATGATGAAGGTCGACCGGATCAGCCCCTCGTACTCCTTGCCGTAGTTCGTCTTGATTCCCCATGCCCCCAGAGATTCGGCGAAGGAATGGTCCACGTCGGAGAGGAGGGGGAAGGGCAGACCCTCCTTCTCCCGAAACCGGGTGTTGAGTTCGGGGCTGTCGGGACTGACCCCGACGACCTTGTAGCCGGCCTCGAGAAGCTCGTCGTAGTTGTCCCTGAAATCGCAGGCCTCGGTCGTGCAGCCCGGGGTCATGGCCTTCGGGTAGAAGAAGACGATCAGACGATCGCCCTCGAAATCGGTGCGGGAGACGGACTGGCCGTCCTGGTCGGGGAGGGTGAATTCGATGGTGCTCATGACAGGAAGTGTGACATGAGTGACTCGTAAAGCCACGGTTCGATCAGGAAAGAGTCATGACCCTTGTCGGAATGCACCGTGTACCAGCTAGCGGCGACACCGGCGTTGGCGAGACGCCGGTGCATATGCGCCTGCTCTTCGGGATAGAAGCAAACGTCGGAGTCGATGGTGAATATGAGCCACTCCTGGCCCCGGCACCGTTCGAGCAGATCGGACACGGGGGCGCCCACCTGTTGGGCGAGATCGAATCGTTGCCACACCTCCATGATGCGGAGATAGGTGTTGGCGTCGAATCGGCGGACGAACTTCGCAGCCTCATGAAACATGTACGACTCGAGGGGGTGGCCAACCTGGTAACCGCCGAGATTGGTGCCGAGGACCACCTCGTCACGCGCCCGTTCCCGTATGGTCTCAAGGGAGACGAAGGTCTTGTGACCGATCATCCGGGCGAGACCGAGACCGAGTTCGGGACGGTCACCGTCGTAGTAGTCCCCACCCCTGAAGGAGGGATCGGCGGTGATGGCGAACATCTGCTCGAAGTTGTGGAGGACCTGCAACGACGTCACCCCGAGTCCCGCCGCCACCGGGATGACCCGATCAACGCGATCGGGATACCGGGTGGCGGCGATGACGCCCATGAGACCACCCACCGACCCTCCCAACACGGCGTGGACGCGATCGATCCCGATCTCGGACAGCATCTGCATCTGGGTGTCCACGATGTCGGTGAGGGTCACCTCGGGAAACGATGACCCGTACCGCTCCCCCGTGCGGGGATCTAACGAGGATGGGCCGGTCGATCCGTAACAGCCCCCCAGGTAGTTGACACAGATCACGGTGAAGCGATCGGTGTCGAGGGCACGCCCGGGACCGATGAAGCCGTCCCACCATCCGGTCTGGCACTCGTCGGTCCACTCCACGGAGAGACCGGGCACGGCGGCGGTGAACCCGGCGGCATGCTGACTGCCGGAGAGGGCGTGGAACACCAGGATTGTCTCGTATCCGCTTCCATAACGCTCATAGGCGAGGGTCACCTCGGCTAGGACGGCGCCGCTCTGGAGCTCGACCGGCTCCTTCAATGTGTGGAAGCGCGTCTCCGTTTCGATCACGGGAAGAGACGGTAACGCACTCCGGGGAGCCCCACCCGCGGCGGTGGTGCGGTCATGGGGGGTGCGGGGCGGGAGGAAGGATCATCGTCGTCAACTCGCCACCCCTTCCGAAACGACTCCCATCAGGATCATGGCGCTCCCAGGAATCCCGCCAGGACCCGGTTGAAACGGTGCGGCGCCTCCTCCATCACCGAGTGTCCGGCGTCGTCGATGATGACCGACTCGGCACCGGGAATTGCCGTGGCCACCGCCACCGCACCCCGGGTGGGCGTCATACGATCGACGGCGCCCGACACCGCGACGGTGGGGACATCAACCCGGGTTGCCCTCTCCAGGGTGGCGTAGTCGGCACAGGCCCGCAGATCCACGGCGAGGACGTCATTGTCCATCGAGTCGAGCAATACCCGGGTGGCGCCCGCCTGCCAGGTCCCCGGTTGGGGATGGCCCCCGTAGTGGGCGGCGCCAAAGGTCCATGCGGTGATCAACTCGGTGGCGAGTGGGTCGTTCTTCTCGGCGGCGTCGAGGAGTGCCGGGTGAACGGCCATCCTCCCCGCCGTGCCCACGAGGACGAGCCGGTCGACGAGGTCCGTGGTGGCGGCGAGCTCCACCGCGATCAGGGAACCCATGGAGTGGCCCATGACCGCAGCCCTGGACACGGCGTGCTCATCGAGCAGTTCGGCCAGCCACCCCGCCATCTCCCCTATGGAGGCAAGAGGATGACCATCGGTCCGACCGTGGCCCGGAAGGTCGGGAGCAAGGACGCCGAATCCCCGGTGCGCCAGCCACCGGTCCTGAAATCTCCATATCGTGTGGTCCTGGCCGGCGCCATGGACGAGCAGGACCGTGGGAAGACCGGGGTCGAAGGGGACCCCACCGGTGTGGACGGTCACACCGGTCTCCTGACAGCGGCCAGTCCCCGGTCGATATCGGCCACGAGATCGTCGGGATCTTCGAGACCGACCGACATCCTGACCATGCCCTCGTCGATGCCCGCAGAGGCAAGGGCGTCGGCGTCGAGTTGGGCATGCGTGGTGGATGCGGGGTGGACCACGAGGCTGCGGGCGTCGCCGACATTGGCGAGATGGGTAAACAGCTTCACCGATTCGATGAAGGCCCGTCCGGCGTCCCTGCCCCCCTCGAGGGAGAACGAGAGGATTGACCCGGCACCGCGGGGCATGAGCTTGGCGGCGTGGTGGTGGTCGGGATGGGTCTCCAGACCGGGATACCCGACAGAGGCAACACCTTCGGCGTCGACGAGGTGGGCGACCACCCGCTCGGTGTTGGCGACATGGCGCTCCATCCGCACCGGGAGTGTCTCCAGACCCTCGAGAAGCCGGTAGGCGGTCTCGGGGGACATGCACGCCCCGAAATCCCGCAGCCCCTCGGCCCGTGCCCTCGCCCCGAAGGCGGCGGGACCGAACTGGTCGACGAACACGATGCCGCCGTAGGGCGGATAGGGCTCTGTGAGGGTGGGGAACCGCCCCGAGGCGACCCAGTCGAAGCGACCCGAGTCGACGAGCACGCCGCCGATCACAGAGCCGCGACCGGAGATGAACTTGGTGGCGGAATGCAACACCAGATCGGCGCCCCAATCGATGGGGCGGCACAGATACGGTGTAGCGAAGGTGTTGTCGACCAACAGGGGGACACCGTTGCGATGGGCGACATCGGCCAGCGCGGGAAGATCGGTCACGTTCATGCCGGGATTGCCGATGGTCTCGGTGACGACGAGCCGGGTGGCGTCGGTGATGGCATACGCGGCCGCGTCGATATCGGACGGGTCGACGAAGGTCGTCGTGATCCCAAAGCGGGGAAGGGTATGGACGAAGAGGTTGACGGTTCCCCCGTACAAGGCCGACGATGCGACGATGTGACCCCCCGAGCCCATCACAGTGGTCACAGCGGCGACCATGGCAGCCTGTCCCGAGGCCGTCGCCACCGCGGCGACACCACCCTCAAGGGCGGCGACTCGCTCCTCGAACGCCCCCACCGTCGGGTTGGAGATCCGGGAGTAGAGGTTCCCGGGGACCTCGAGGTTGAAAAGGGAGGCGGCGTGGTCGGTGTCCTCGAAGACAAACGAGGACGACAGATAAATGGGTATGTTGCTCGCCCCGGTCACGGGATCGGGCTTCACCCCCGCCCGCACCGCCAGGGTGTCGAATCCGAGACCATCCGGTTTCACCATCACCTCAGCGTATCTGTATTTTGTGGGGGGCGATCTCTACCTCGGCTGCGCCTCGCAGTCCGAACCTTGGGCAGAGATTGTGCTGGGGTGTCTGGGTACAGGTGCTACAACGGGACACCGCCCGTCCATCGTGGCGACGGGATCGGGTCGCGATCAGGGCAAACGTGCGAGCCAGCGTCTGTTTTCGGCGAGTCCAAACTCAAGCACCGCGACGGGTTACCCGTGGCAACCCGCAATACGACGGACTCGCCGAAAAGCTCGCACAAATCATTACGGTGGGAATCATGAAGATCACATACGCCACGATGTCCGCCGACAACGAAGAACTCCAGCAGTCCTACGACGATGCCTTGGAGCGGGTCACCCCCGGGCTCGGGGCCGACCATCCCCTTGTCGTCAATGGCGAGGAGCGGAGCACCGACGAAGTCTTCGAGGAGCGCTCGCCCACCGATCGTGACATCGTGGTCGGCCGGTACTCGCAGGCGAGCACGTCGGATGTCGACGATGCCGTCGCCGCCGCGTCCGCCTACGCGCCGGAGTGGGAGGAGGTCCCCTGGCAGGATCGCGTTGCCCTGATGCGGAAGGCCGCCGACATCATGGAGAAACGCACCTTCGATTACGCCGCCGAGATGGCCTACGAGGTCGGGAAGAATCGTCTCGAGGCCCTCGGGGACGTGGCGGAGACGGTCGAGTTCTACCGGTACTACGCCGATCAGATGGAGCAACACGACGGCTTCACCATCGCGCTGAGCGCGCTCTCGGACAATGAGAGCAACGTGTCGGTTCTCCGTCCCTACGGGGTGTGGGGCGTGATCTCGCCGTTCAACTTCCCCCTCGCCCTCGCCGCCGGTGGCAGCATCGGTGCCCTCCTCACCGGCAATGCCGTCATCCTCAAACCCTCGAATGTCGGCGCCCTCATGGCCATCCGGTTCATGGACACGATGCGGGAGGCGGGGATCCCCCCCGGGGCCTTCCATCTCGTCACCGGTGGGGACGAGGTCGGTGACCATCTCGCCCACCACCCATCAGTCGATGGTCTCACCTTCACCGGCTCGTACGACGTCGGGATGTATCTGTACAAGACGGTCCGGGAGGATCGCCCGAAACCGGTCATCGCCGAGATGGGGGGTAAGAACCCGGCGATCGTGACCGCTACCGCCGATCTCGACCTCGCCGCCGAGGGCGTAGCCCGCGGTGCCTTCGGGTTCAGCGGGCAGAAGTGCTCGGCGACCTCCCGGGTATATGTGGAACGCCCGGTTTACGACCAGTTCGTCAGAAAGCTCGTGGAGCACACGCGGAACCTGGCGATCAAGAACCCTATCGAGCGCGACGCCTTCACCGGCCCCGTCATCGATGAGGAAGCGGTGCAGCGCTTCAAGGAGGCCGTCGAGGAGGTCAGGTCCAAGGGTGGCGAGATCGAGATCGGTGGCACCGTTCTCGTTGACGACGGGCTCGATCGGGGCAACTTCGTCTCTCCCACCGTCGCCACCGCCCCCGAGGACTCCTATGTGTGGTCCCAGGAACTGTTCGTCCCCTTCGTGGTCGTCGGTCCCGTTGACTCCCTGGAGGAAGCCCTCGTCAAGGCGAACGACACCCCCTTCGGTCTCACCGCCGGGTTGTTCGCCGGTGACGACAAGGAGGTCGAGACCTTCTTCCGCGACATCGACGCCGGCACCACCTACGTCAACCGCGCCGCCGGCGCCACAACCGGCGCCTGGCCCGACATCCAATCCTTCGGCGGTTGGAAAGGGTCGGGAACCTCGGGCGCCGGCGGAGGCGGACCGTGGTATCTCCGCAGCTACCTACGGGAGCAGAGTCGCACCCGCATTGGATAAGTGCTCCCCACCGTAAATACGGTCGGTGCGGGTCATTTCATGGGCATCGCAATCCATCCTGCCCAGCGGTTACTCGCGCTCGTGATGGTCGGCGTGCTGGGTGGCGAGACGTTTGAGACTGTCGTTGGCGCGGTAGAGATGGCCCTGGGAGGCGTAGGCGTGGGCGGCCCCCTCGGCGACGTCGTTGCTGCTGAAACGTGACGCGGCCCTCCGGGCGTGGACCGCCGCCGCCTCACACTCCTCGGCGAGCCGCTTGTAGGAGGCGGCGAGATCCATCAACACCGGACTGGCCAGGTTGGCGGGTCGTTCCGAGGCTGCCGGGGTTGGTGCGTCGGTCTCGGTGGCCTCGACGAGTCGGGGCGTCGCATCGAGGATCTCCCGGGCCTCGGCGATGGTGAAGCGGCCCTGACTCACCTCCCGGCCGACGACGACCCCGCCGAGACGACGCTTCTTGACCGACAAGGCGGTGAGACGGCGCAGGTCGTCGAGGTTACGCACCCCACCGGCGGCGATGACCGGTTCCTCGACGGCGGCAACCGCCGCGGTGAGGATCTGGAAGTTGGGTGGATCGACGAGGGCATCACGACCGACCTCGGCGACGAGGAAGGAGGCCACGCCGGCCGATTCCATCTCGATCATCACCTCCTCGAGATACCTCCCCGAGTTCTGCCTCCACCCGCGGGTGGCGAGTTGCTCGTCCTCATGGACGTCCAGCGACACCGACACCCGCACCGGGTATTCGCGGCACAGGTCCCACACCATGTTCTGATCCTCGATGGCGGCGGTGCCCATGACGATCCGCCATGCGCCCCGGTCGAGGAGACGGGCGGCCTCGACATGGGAACGGATTCCACCCGACACCTGGATATCGTCGTCGACCTCGTCGAGGATCCGGTCGATGAGATCCCGGTTGCGACGATCCCCGTAGGCGGCGGCATCGAGATCGACGATGTGGACATGATCGACTCCCTGCTCGAACCAAGAGCGGATACGCGCCAGGGGGTCATTGTGGAGGGCGATGGCGTTCTCGACATCCCCGCGGGGCAGACGTACCGACCGGCCATCGAGGATGTTGACTCGTGCATACAGATCCATGATCAGAAAGTAGCGAGGACCGAGAGCCGGGGTCGGCCGAATCGCCATAAGCCCATTCCCGTGGCCGTCGGTCTCCCAGTACCCATCGATCTCGCTAGCCTTCGAAATGAACGGAATAACCGCCATCTTGCAGGGAGAAACCATGACCACCCGAGTCGCCATCAACGGTTTCGGCCGGATCGGTCGCAACCTGTTCCGGGCCATAACAGCCGGTGGATTTGATATCGATTTCGTCGCCGTCAACGACCTCACCGACAACGAAACCCTCGCCAATCTCCTCCGATACGACTCGGTTCACGGGCCCTACAAGGGTGCGGTGGAGTCGAGCGACGAGGGTCTTGTCGTAGACGGTGACAAGATCAAGGTGTTCGCCGACCGGGATCCCGCCAACCTTCCCTGGAAGGACATCGGCGCCGATGTGGTGGTCGAATCCACCGGGTTCTTCACCGACCGCGCCGGTGCGACCAAACACCTCGATGCCGGTGCCAAGAAGGTGATCATCTCCGCGCCGGCCAAGAATCCCGATGTCACCATCGTCCTCGGTGCCAACGACGACGCCTATGACCCGGAGAACCACTCCATCATCTCCAACGCCTCATGCACCACCAACTCGGTGGTACCAATGGCCAAGATCCTCCACGAGGCGTTTGGGATCGAGAAGGGTCTGATGACCACGATCCACGCCTACACCGGTGACCAGAACCTCCAGGACGGACCCCACAAGGACCCGCGGCGGGCCCGGGCGGCGGCTCTTTCCATCATCCCCACCACCACCGGTGCCGCCAAGGCCACCGCCCTGGTCCTCCCCGAGCTCGAGGGCCGTCTCGACGGGCGTGCCATGCGGGTCCCCGTTCCCGACGGGTCCATCACCGACCTCACGGTGCAGCTGACCAAGCCCGCATCGGTGGACGAGGTCAACGAGGCCTTCAGGGAGGCCGCCGAGGGACCGCTCGCCGGGATCGTCGAGTACAGCACCGCGCCGCTGGTGTCGGCCGACATCGTGGGCAACCCCAGCTCCTGCGTCTTCGACTCACCGCTCACGATGAGCTTCGACGACCAGGTCAAGGTGTTCGGCTGGTATGACAACGAGTGGGGCTACTCCAACCGGCTCGCCGAGCTGTTGGTGAAGGTCGGCGAGAGTCTCTGATCACCCGTCGAGTGTGTAACCGGGCGCGCTGAGCGCAACCCGGCGCACTCTCGACCGGGGTCGACGGAGCCTACAGGGCGTACGTCACCACCTTCTGGTAGAGCGCGCAGGCCTCTTCGAGTAGTGGTTGCAGTCGTTCGGGGACGGACTCGTCCTTGGGGCGGTAGGGAGCGAACCCGGTCGACCGGTGCACGTTGTCGTACCAGTACCGGGCCCAGTTGCCGTCCTCGGGTTTCGGCCCGGGCTCCCAGGTGAGCATCTCGTCGCGGTAGGGAATGCCGATCCGGTCACACAGCGTCGCCAGGACACCGGGCGGATCGCTCAGCAGGGCCCGCGACTCGACCACGATCGGCGCCTCACCACGGGAGACCATCGTGTCGACCAGATGGGCCTGATCGGGTAGTCCCGTTTGCTCGATCGTGGGGTGGGGCAGCTGCTTGATCAGTGATGACAGCATGGCACCGGGCTCTCTGGTGAGGATCACGTTGACCAGTCGGTCGAGGAGCCCCCAATCCAACCCGACGAGATGATGTGCCATGTTCTTGAAGAACACCACCGGGGTGGGGAACGGACCCAGCATAATCTCCCTCACCACCCGACCCCCATCGGTGTCCATCTCGGCGAGGACCTCGGCCCCACCGGGATGCTCGACACCCGTCGTGGCCAGGTAGTGGCCATAGAGGGGCTCGTCGACGACAGTTGTGTCGTGCCGCTCCCGAAACGAGTACATCAGCGCTGTCGACACATTGCGCGGTCCGCTCCACAGCGAGACCCTGACGACGTCATCGATCATGGGTGGCTCCCTCCGTCTGCTCCGAGACCGACCGCTCCACCGCGGCGTCGTACAAATCACGAAGCCGGACAGTGGTAGGTCCTTCGCCACCCGTTCCTATCGTGCGACCGTCGACCCGGATCACCGGTGTGAGTCCGCCGAATGTCCCGGTGACGAGGGCTTCGTCGGCGGAGTAGACGTCGGTCAGCGAGAAGGGCCGCTCCTGGGTGACGATCCCGGCGTGGGCGGCGACCTCCAACACCACCCCACGGGTGATACCGGGCAGGCTGTAGTGGCCGGTCGACGTCCACAACTCCCCACGGCGCACCACGAAGAAGTTGGTGGCATTGCACGTCGCCACGGCTCCCGTCGGATCGAGCATGAGCGCCTCGTCGGCGCCGGCCGCGGTGGCCTGTATCAGGGCGACCACCTCGTGCAGTTTCGAGTGGCTGTTGATCCGCTGATCGAGGGTGTCGGGCGGGGGGCGACGCACGGTGGCCGTGAAAAGGGTGATGCCCCGGGAACGAACCTCGGGGTCGGCCACCTTGTGCTCGGCGATGATGACCACGTTGGGCCCGCCGATGACATTCGATGGGTGCTGAGACGGGGTCTTCTTGTCGCCACGGGTGATCATGAGACGGACATGCACGTCGTCCACCATTGCGTTGCGCCCCAACGTCTCGTACAGGGCGGCGCTCACCTCGTCACGGGTCATCCCGATGTCGAGGTGGATGGCGGAGGCGTCGGCAAAGAGACGATCGAGATGACGATCGAGGAACGCGAACCGGCCCGAGTGGACCCGCAACCCCTCCCAGATCCCGTCCCCGACCAGGAATCCCGAGTCGAAGACCGAGATCCGGGCCCCCGACCTCGGGTAGAACTCACCGTTGACGTATATCTGGACGTCAGCGTTGCGCTCGTCGGGCAGGGCGTCGTGGGTTCCCACCGGTCTCCTCGATCGGATGTCCGCAGAGACTACCCAACTCGATGGCTCCCACAACTGTCGCCCCAAATCGCGGCACACGCTCGACCCGAACTTCAGGGTGGACTTCCCCACCTAACCCTCAACGAGCGGTCCAGCCGGTGCCAAATATCACTCGACGCATCCTCGAATCTGTGGCATCCTAGTGGGGACCGAACCCGCGCTGGGTTCGCACCTGATG
>WHUC01000040.1:13121-15512 GCA_009377435.1 Acidimicrobiia bacterium | reverse complement strand
TGACATCTATAGGAGCATCGCTATCCGCTGCCGTCTCAAGCCCGGCCCAATCCCCGATAGACGAGACCGGCCGCCCCGATCGCCGTCGGGTCGAGGACATTGCGGGCGTCGACAACGGTGTCGCCCTTCATGGCCTTGGCGATTTCCGGCGCCGGGATGCCCGCATACATACCCCACTCGGTCGCCACCAGCAGTACCTGGGCGTCCTCGAGGGCGTCCAGGGGGTCGTCGACCATGGTGAACTCGTCGGTTGAGCCATGAGGGTCATGGGCCACGACATCGGCGCCTTCTGCGACGAGGAGCCGTCCCAGTCGTATCGCCGGGGAGTTCCTCGTGTCGTCGGTGTTCGCCTTGAAGGTGACACCCCACAGAGCAACCCGCACCCCCTCGAGGGTGCCGCCGGCACCCTCCCGCACCTTGGAGACCAACGCACGACGCTGTTCGTGGTCGGCGTCGATAACGGCACGGAGTAGGGCGAAGTCGTACCCGGCGTCATCGGCGACCCGAACCAGGGCCACGGTGTCCTTGGGGAAACAAGAACCCCCATAACCGGGGCCGGGTCTGAGGAACCTACTGCCGATGCGCTCGTCGAGGCCGATACCGCGGGTCACATCGACGATATCGGCTCCCACTGCCTCACACAGGTTGGCGAGGCCGTTGACGAAGGTGAGCCGCGTCGCCAGATAGGCGTTGGATGCGTACTTGATCATCTCGGCCGATGTGGCGCTGGTGGTCACCACCGGGGCATCGAAACCCTCATGCATGGTGGCCATGCGGGTCACCGCCTCGGGGTCATCACCACCGATGACGATCCGATCGGGGGCGAGGAAATCACCCAGGGCCCTTCCCTCCCGGAGGAACTCGGGCACCCCGACGACCGCTACGGGCAGACCTCTCTGCGCCAACTCTTGGATGGTGCGCTGGGTGGTTCCCGGCGGTACCGTCGACTTGATCACGAGGATCTGATCACCGTCCAACCGGGGCGCCACCTCGGCGAGGACCCGTTCGACGGCAGAGATATCGGCCGTCCCGTCACCGCGGTCCGGTGTGTTCACACAGATGAAGACGGCGTCGACGGACCCCACGGCGTCGAGGTTGGACCGGGTAAAGCGAACTCTGCCCTCGGAGCGGGTCCGCTGGAGGAGTTCGGCGAGACCCGGTTCGTAGAAGGGAACCTCACCGGCCTCGAGCCGGTCGATGCGGTCACCGTCGATGTCGGAGATCGTGACGTCGTGACCGAGCGATGCGAAGCCCAGACCGGTGACGAGACCGACATAACCGGCACCGATGAAGGCGAGCGAGCTCATTCGTCGTCCTCGCTGACATCGGGCGTGGGCCCACCCGATCGGAAGGCGGCGAGGATCTCCGAGGCCGCCGGGTCGTCGGGTCGCAGGATCGATTGGCCATCGGAGCTGGTGTCGCCGACGGTGGGGAGGGTGGTGGCGTCGAGATCCGAGCCCTTCACACCCCGCATCGAGAACGCCAGCGAGAGGAACGATTCCCCAAGGAGGCCCTCGTCAACCGCCACGTGCTGGGCGAACACCCCCACCAGGTCTCCCGCCTCGGTGATCGATGAGGGGCGGGTGACCTCGGAGAGAATCGCCCTCACCAACTCCTGTTGCCGCTCGGTCCGACCGATGTCATCGGCGTCACGGGACACCCATTGCCCGTTGACCATCTCCTGGTATGACCTCGACCGGGCGAAAGCCAGTGCCTGTTCCCCATCGAGGGTCTGCGTACCGGTCGATGCGATCTCGAGCCCGGTCTTGGTGTCCCGGGCGGGGGCGTCGAAATCGATGTCGACCCCACCGATCTGCTCGACAAGCGACTGGAATCCCACGAACGACATCTCGACATAGTGGTTGATCGGGATATCGAAGACCGTCTCGATGGTCTCGACCATGAGGGGGGCACCGCCATAGGCGTAGGCGGCATTGATCTTCGCCTCACCATGGCCGGGTATCTCCACCCAATAATCACGGGGGATGGACAAGATGTCGGCCGATGAGGTTTCGGGGAGGAGCTTCACCAACATGATGACGTCGCCCCTCGCCCCGGCGAAGTCGCCGATGTTGGTGAGATCATCGAGACCCTCCCTGGAATCACTGCCGACGACGAGGAATGTCTGCGGCTCTCCGGAGACGGGAAGGGTGAGCGCCTGATCGACATCGGGAACCACGGTGGCGGCCTCGACGAACGCCTCCTGGACGTTGCGAGCCAGCAACCACGCGCCGAGGACCAAGAGATTGGCCACCACCAACACAACGATCACGGTGTACTTGAACCACCGGGGCGTGCGCGAACGTTTCTTCGGAGGGGAGGAATGCCTGGACATGGCGACATCACTCTACCCGAACTCGCACCATATCTCGGAGACCGGCAGGTAGGCTT
>WHUC01000040.1:0-12969 GCA_009377435.1 Acidimicrobiia bacterium | reverse complement strand
CAACGGTCTCCAAGCCGAAGGACAGGTCACCGATGGCCGTGCTCCCCCACGAGGGTGCCCACACGATCATGTACGGATCCTTCGATGTGCCCGTGGGCGCATCGTCCCGTTCCGGATACCTCGCCCGACCCGACGAGGTCGGACGGTTTCCGGTGGTCATCATCATCCCCGACATCGACGGGATGGGATCCCACGAAAAAGAGCTATGCCGGCATTTGGCCCGATCCGGGATCGCCGCCCTCTCCATCGAGCTGTACCCGTCTGGTTCGGGTGTCGACTACGCGTCGCGCCGCGACAGGAGGGCGATGGTGGATCTCGAGGAGGTCGTCGAGTTCCTCAAGTCGGATGACGTCGACTGGGCGCAAGCCGACCGGGTGGGCGTGGCTGGTCTCGAGGTGGGCGGCCGCTTCGCCCTGATCGCCGCGGCCACCCGGAGATGGGCAGTGTCGTGTGTGGTCATCAGCACACCCCTCACCGGCGACGACGACCGTGAGCACCAGGTCGCCGACTATCTCGACTCGATCGGGATTCCCGTCCTCGGGCTCTACGGGGCGGCCGACGAGCTCATCGCCAACGAGACGGTCGACGAAGCCCAGCGCCGCAATGACAGCGGACAGTGGCTGTTGTACAAGGACGCCGCCCACGACTTCTTCGACACGAGGTCCGACGACTACGACCCCTCGGCGGCGGGTGATGCCAACACACGGATCGCCGAATGGTTCCGAGCGACCCTCCCCGCGGCGGAAACGGTCGATCTGGGCTAGGGCAACCCGTTTTGGCGCGGGTAGGCGGTCGTGCACGACCGCCTAGCCGCGCGAAAACGGTGGTAAGGGCGCTGCGGACCCGCTATCGACGGGTCCGGACGTTGCGGACTTGGCCGGAGTGGAGTTGGACCCGCCCCGAGGAGGTTTCCACCACCAGGGTGCCGTCGGGGTCGATGTCGACCGCCCTCCCCCGACCATCGGGCTCCCAAACGATCTCCCTCCCGATCGTGGTGCAGACGGCGACATAATCGGTGCGGGGCCAGGGATCGGTCTCGACCAGGGCCAGCAGTTGCTCGACCCACTCCGTGGCCAGTCGGGACCCGGCGTCGTCCTTGGGCTCGTCGTCCCATAACGCGGTGACCCCGGCGGGGGCATCGGGCCACCACAGATTCAGACCCATACCAATCACGACCAGTTCGCCGGTGCGCTCGGCGAGGATCCCTCCCACCTTGTTCTCACCGATGAGGACGTCGTTGGGCCATTTGAGTCCACCCCCGACCACCCGATGGGCGGCCAGCCCCGCCAGCAGGGGGAAGACACCTACCGTCGGCGCCTCGGTATGCCAGCCGACGGAGACGGCGACCGCCCTGGGAGCGGTGATCCACTCCCGGCCGGAACGGCCCCGACCGGCGGTTTGGCGGTTGGCGATGACCGCATAGGGAATTTCGGCGACATGCTCGCGGACCACATCCTGGGTCGACGTGACCTCATCGAAGCTTCTGAGTGAATAGGGTGTCCTCATCCGGTCCATTTTCTCGGCAGATCTCGGAGGTGATGGTGGGCACGGAGGCACGAATCGAACAACTCCGCAAGCTGGTCGACGATGCTGTGCACGCCGGAAGTCGTCGCGCCATCGATCGACAGCACGATCTGGGCAAGCTCACCGCCCGGGAACGTATCGACACCCTCCTCGACAAGGGCTCCTTCCAGGAGATAGATATGTTCGTCCGCCATCTCGCCCGCGGATTCGGGATCGAGGACAACCGCCCCCTGGGTGATGCGGTCATCACCGGTCACGGGACCATCGATGGCAGAAGGGTATTCGTCTTCGCCGAGGACTTCACCGTCTTCGGGGGCTCGCTCAGCGCCGTCGTCGCCGACAAGATCTGCAAGGTCCTCGATCTCGCCATGCAGGTGGGCGCCCCCGTGATCGGTCTCAAGGACTCCGGTGGCGCCCGGATCCAGGAGGGGGTCGCCTCCCTCGACGGATACGGCCGCATCTTCGAGCGCAATGTGCGCGCCTCGGGGGTCATCCCCCAGATCTCGCTCATCATGGGGCCATGCGCCGGTGGCGCCGTCTACTCGCCGGCCATCACGGACTTCGTGTTCCAGGTCGATCAGACGAGCCACATGTTCATCACCGGCCCCGATGTCATCAAGACCGTCACCGGTGAGGAGGTGACCATGGAGGAGCTCGGTGGTGCCTTCGCCCACGCCTCCAAGTCGGGGGTCACCCACTTCGTCTATCCCAACGGGACCGACGCCCTCGAGGCCGCCCGATACCTCATCTCCTACCTGCCCCAGAACAACCTGGAGAACGCCCCGTTCTTCGCCACCGACGACCGTGACGATAGGATCGACGACTCCCTCGACGAGATCATCCCCGATTCGGCCAACCAGCCCTACGACATGATCGAGATCATCGAGACCGTGGTCGACGACGGTGAGTTCTTCGAGGTGCACGAGCACTGGGCGAAGAACATCGTCGTGGGCTTCTCCCGTATCGACGGGCACTCGGTGGGCATCGTCGGCAACCAGCCCGCCCAACTGGCCGGCACCCTCGACATCAACGCATCGGAGAAGGCGGCCCGTTTTGTTCGATTCTGCGATGCCTTCAACATCCCGCTGGTCACCTTCGTCGACGTCCCCGGGTTCCTCCCCGGGGTCGACCAGGAGCACGGCGGGATCATCCGGCACGGGGCCAAGCTGCTCTACGCCTACAGCGAGGCGACCGTGCCCCGGATCACCGTCATCACCAGAAAGGCCTATGGCGGTGCCTACCTCGTCATGAACGCCCGGGGCATCAGGGCCGACCTCGTCTTCGCCTGGCCCTCGGCCGAGATCGCCGTCATGGGCGCCCAGGGTGCGGTCAATGTCATATTCCGACGTGAGCTCGCCGAGGCCGAGGACCCCGATGCACGTCGTCAAGAGCTCATCGAGGATTACGAGGAGCGATTCAACAACCCGTATCGCGCCGCCGAACTGGGGCTGGTGGACGAGGTCATCGAACCCCGCCTCACCCGGATCAAGCTGATCGAGGGACTCCGCATGCTCCGCACCAAGAGAGAGACCCTCCCCCCGAAGAAGCACGGCAACATCCCCCTCTAGGTGAAACACATGCCCCACATCTCGAAGAGACCCTGAATGTCATTGGAACGCATCGACTCGGTCCTCGTCGCCAACCGCGGGGAGATCGCCGTCCGGGTCATCCGTACCGCCCGGGAGATGGGTCTCCGGACGATCGCGGTCTACTCCGAACTGGACCGCGACGCCCTCCACGTCGATCTCGCCGACGAGGCATGGGCGATCGGGGCCGCTCCCGCCGCCGAGTCGTATCTCAACATGGATCGGATCCTCGATGTCGCCAAGGAGTCGGGCGCCAGCGCAATCCACCCCGGATACGGATTCCTCGCCGAGAACCCCGACTTCGCCCGGAGGGTGATCGCCACCGATGTCATCTGGGTGGGTCCCCCCGCCGAGGCGATTGATGCCATGGGCGACAAGATGACCGCACGCAAGACCGCCGAGGCCGGGGGTGTCCCCATCGTTCCCGGCATCACAGAGTCGATCACCGACGTCGCCGTCATCAAGGAATTCGCCGCCGAGCACGGATATCCCGTCGCGGTGAAGGCGGCGTATGGCGGTGGGGGCAAGGGGCTTCGGGTGGCCCGGGGTGACGACGAGGCCGGGGACGCCTTCGATGGCGCCCGACGTGAGGCCGAGGCCTATTTCGGCAACCCCACGGTCTACGTGGAGAAGTACCTCGACAAGCCACGACACATCGAGGCGCAGATCCTCTTCGATGCCCACGGGACCGGGCTCTTCCTGGGGGAGCGGGACTGCACGGTGCAACGACGTCACCAGAAGTTGATCGAGGAGAGCCCGGCGCCCGCCTTCTCCGACGAGCAGCGGGCCACCCTGGCGGAGGCAGCGGTGGCCGCCGGGCACTCATGCGGCTATGTCAACGCCGGGACCGTCGAGTTCATCATGGGTCGGGACGGCGCCTTCTACTTCCTCGAGATGAACACCCGGCTCCAGGTAGAGCACACCGTCACCGAGATGGTCACCGGTCTCGACCTGGTCGGGTATCAACTCGAGATCGCCGACGGACGCCCCCTCGACATCGAGGCCGTGACCTTCAGCGGGCATGCCATCGAGTTCCGGATAAACGCCGAGAACCCCCACCAGGGATACATGCCGACACCGGGCCAGGTCGTGGAATGGAGGGAGCCCTCGGGGCCGGGTGTCCGCATGGACGCATGGGTGACGCCGTCGACGCGAGTGTCCCAGTACTACGACAACCTCATGGCAAAGGTGATCGTGTGGGGCCGGGACCGGGACCATGCAATCGCCCGGGGCAAACGCGCCCTCTCCGAGATGGTGATAACCGGCGTCCACAGCACCATCCCCGCCCATCTCGCCGTGTTGGACCATCCCGATTTCGTCGCGGTCGAACACCACACCAGATGGTTGGAGGAATCGGTCACCCTCCCCGACGCACTGCCCGATGCCCCACCCCAACTCGCCGAGGAAGAGGAGCTCCTCCGGCGCGATCTCACCGTCGAGGTCGGGGGACGGCGTTTCGGTGTCGCCTTCTGGGCCCCGGAGCCGAAGGCCCCCTCGTCGGGTGGTCGCACCCGGCGTCGACCACCCAAATTGGAGAGATCCGGTGGAGGTGGGGGGCCCGACGGAGTCATCGTCGCCCCGATGCAGGGCACCATCGTGAAGATCTCGGTGAAGGCGGGGGATTCCGTCGAGGTCGGGCAGACCATATGTGTCCTCGAGGCCATGAAGATGGAGAACGAGGTCAAGGCGACAATCGCCGGTGAGATCACCGACCTCAAGGTCCAGGCCGGCGACACCGTGACCCCGAACCAGGTCATCGCGGTCGTCAAGTAGAGGTTGATCCGCGACAATAGGCCCATGCCACGCGCCCTCTTCCTCAACCGGGATGACGCCGGGAGACAACTCGCCGACGAGCTCTCCCCGAGCATCGGCGCCGGCGCCGGCGACGCCGTCGTCCTCGGTCTCCCCCGGGGAGGCGTCCCGGTGGCGGCCGCGGTGAGCGCCCGGATCGGGGCACCACTCGATGTCCTCGTAGTCCGCAAGATACCGACCCCCGGTCAACCCGAGCTGGCCCTGGGCGCGGTGGGTGAGGGCGGTGTGGCAATCCTCAACGAGCGCATCGTCGCCACCCTCCGTCTGCCGGAGGAGACCGTCGACGGCATCGCCGCCCGGTCGGGACGTGAGGTAGCCGAGCGGCTGGAACGGTTCCGGGGAGGTCGGGAACCCGTCCCCATACGGGATCGGGATGCGATCATCATCGACGACGGGATCGCCACGGGAGCGACCATGATGGCCGCCGTTGGGGTCGCCCGCACCCGTGGTTGTCGCAGCATCACCATTGCCGTCCCCGTCGCCACCACCGAGGCCGTCATGAAGATCGGCGCGGAGGTGGACGACATGGTGTGTCTCCACACCCCCCGGGGGTTCCGGGCGGTGGGTCAATGGTACGCCGACTTCACCCAGGTGACGGAGAAGGAGGTAGTCGACCTGCTGGCGGCATCGGGCGGCTGAGTCGGTAGGACGCCCGGGAGTGGCTACTCGGCGGCCTCGGTGATGGCCTCCGAGGCACTGGGATGGACCATGAGGGTCTCGACGAGTTGGCGGATGTTGACGTTGGCGGCGACGGCGAGGGCGACGATCCCGATGAGCTCGGAGGCGCGGTGCCCCACGATGGTCCCACCGAGGACGACACCGGTGGCGGGGTCGGATATCACCTTGACGAAACCCCGTGTCGAACTCTGGAGGACCGACCTGGCGTTGGCGGCGAAGGGGACCTTGGTGGTGCGCACCTTGCGACCGTGCTCGGCGGCCTCGACCTCCTCCAGCCCCACCGAGGCGATCTCCGGTTGGGTGAACACGCCCTGGGACACCTTGGAATAGTCGAGGGGGGTGACCGGCATCCCCGCGATGTGTCGGGCGATCTTGCGACCCTGCATGGCCGCCACCGAGGACAACGGCATCTGACCGGTGCAGTCGCCGGCCGCATATATGTGGGGAACCGAGGTCCGCTGAAAGTCGTCGACGACGATGTAACCACCATCATGTTCCACCCCGGCGTCCCCGAGACCGAGGTCCGCCGTCAGCGGCACCGACCCGATGGCGAGGAGGGCATGGGACCCTTCCACCACCCGACCGTCATCGCATGTCACCGTGACACCGTGCTCGCCCTTGTCGATCCCGGTGGCCCTCGCCCCGATGACGAGTCGGATGCCCCGCTCCAGGAAATCCTCCTCGAGGACGGCGGCCACCTCGGGGTCACGATACGGAAGGACCTGTTGACGGGAGACGACCAGGGTCACCCGTGAGCCGAGGGCGGCGAAGATGTGGACGAACTCGACACCGGTTACACCCGACCCGATGACGACGACGTGGTCCGGGACCTCGGGAAGGTCGTAGGCGTGACGAGTGGTGAGGACCCGTTCCCCGTCGACCTGGGCCCAGTCGGGAACCCGGGGCACCGAGCCGGTGGAGAGCAGACAGTGATCGAAGCGAAGCTGGCGTTCCCCACCGTCGTCCAGTTCGACCACCGCCGAGTTTGTCCCGGTGAGTCGTCCCGTCCCCGAGAGGAGATCCACCTTCTGGGAGTCGAGGAGATCGACCAACCCCCGGTTGATGTCGGCGGTGATCGCCGCCATCCGGGTGGAGAGCCGGGGCATGTCGACGTCGGACGGTTCGGTGATGAGACCGAGGCGGGAGGCATGACGGATCGAATCCATCCGCAGGGCCGAGGCGCTCATGGTCTTGGAAGGGATGCAGTCCCAGAGATGAGCACCACCCCCGACGATGTCCTTCTCGACCACGGTCACCCCGATTCCCTGGGCGGCGGCGGTGGTGGCGGCGGCGGACCCGGCGGGACCACCCCCGATTATGAGAAGGTGGGAGGAAGGTTCTGAGAGCATACGAGAGGGAAGGGTAACGAGAACCGGCCACCCCCGGTCACGCCAGGGCCCGGCGAGACCGGAGAGTCGATCCCCTTCTGTGAAGATTATCCGCGGCCTGGACGCGGTTTTTACTCACAGTTCGGGGCGGCAGCTCGCAGTTCGGGGCGGGTGGCGAACGGTCAGAGCGGTCTTACACCGTGAGGTAGCGGCGCACCAGGCGTTCGTCGCGCCAAATCGCCTCGATGTCGTCCTCGTGCTCGATGCGGCCCTTGTCGATGATGTAGCCGCGCTGCGCCACCTGCCGGGCGAACCGCAGGTTCTGGTCCGCCAGCAGCAGCGTGATGCCCGAGGTCGCCACCTCGCGGACGACGTCGACGAAACGTTGGACGACGATCGGCGCCAGGCCCTCGACGGCCTCGTCGAGCAGCAGCAACCGGGGATTGGCCACCAACCCCCGCCCGAGCGCCAGCATCTTCTGCTGCCCACCGCTGAGCGTGGCTCCGCCCTGGCCGCGCTGTTCGGACAGGGCCGGGAACAGCTCGTACACGCGGGCCAGGGTCCACGGCCCGCTCCCGTCGCCGGCGACCCGCTGCGCCAGCACGAGGTTCTCCTCGACGGTCAGGGGCGCGAAGATCCTGCGATCGTCGGGGACGAACCCCACGCCCAGACGCGCCACCGCGTCCGGTGGGCGCCCGACCAGGTCGTCGCCCGCGAACCTGATCCGCCCGCCGCTGGGCGGGAGCAGGCCCATGACGGTCCGCAGCGTGGTGGTCTTGCCGGCACCGTTGCGACCCAGCAGCGCGACGACCTCCCCCTCGTCGACGTGCAGCGAGATCCCCTGTAGAACCTGGCTCTTGCCGTAGGCGGCGGTGACCTCGTCCAGCTCGAGCATCAGGAGGACGCCTCCTCACCGAGGTAGATCTCGCGCACGGCCGGGTCGCTGCGGATCCGCTCGGGCGGCCCCTCGCTGAGCACGCGGCCGCGGTCGAGCACCACGATCCAGTCCGACACCGCGAACACCACGTCCATGTCGTGTTCGACCACCACGAAGGTGGTCTGCGTCTCGTCCTCCAGCCTCTGGATCAGGTCGAGGATCCGCCGCCGCTCGGTGGGGTTGAGCCCGGCGCAGGGCTCGTCCAGCAGACACAGCCGCGGCTCGGTCGCCAGTGCCATCGCGACCTCGAGCATCCGCTCGCTGCCGTGCGCGAGCGTGCCTGCCGCCGTGTCGCGGAACGACGACAGCTCGAAGGCGTCCAGCCGGCGCTCCACCTCCTCCCAGGAAGCGGCGTCGTCGCGGACACCGGCGAACGCCCGCGCGCTGGTCCCCCGGCGGGCCAGGACGGGGATCAGCACGTTCTCGCCGACGGTCAGTTGTGGGAAGACCGTGCTCACCTGGAACGAGCGTCCCAGCCCGCGACGCACCCGAGCGTGCGCCGGGAGCCGGGTGATGTCGTCCCCGTCGAACAGTATCCGGCCGCCATCGGGTGCGAGTAGCCCCGTCACGAGGTTGATGAGTGTCGTCTTGCCGGCCCCGTTCGGGCCGATGATGGAGGTCAGCCGCTGGGGTAGCAGTTGCAGGTCCAGGTCATCGACCGCCACGAAGTCACCGAAGCTGTGCCGTAAACCGTGCACCTCCAGCAGCTCAGCCATCCTGCCGCCTCTGTGACCACAGCCGCTGCACGGCCGGCGCGAGGACACTCACGACCCCGCCGCGGAAGGTGAGCACGAGCAGCACGACGACCGAACCGAGGACGAGTAGCCAGTACTCGGTGAAGCGGACGATGACCTCCTTGAGGACGATCAGGAGGAACGCTCCCACCAGGGGTCCGCTGAATGCGTGCACGCCCCCGAGCAGTGTGGCAAGAACGGGTTCGGCCGAGGAGATCCAGTGCGCCATCGGCGGGGTGGCGGAACTCACCAGCGGGGCGGTGAGGCTGCCCGCCAACCCGGCGTACAGCCCCGAGATCGTGAAGCTGACGAGGCGGTAGCGGCGCACCGGCAGCCCCGCGAACGCGACGCGTATTTCGCTGTCGCGCAGACCACGCAGCGTCAGGCCCAGCGGCGAGCGGACGATCCGCCACAGCACGTAGAGCGCCACGACGGTGACGACGAGGACGACGTAGTAGAACCCTCCGAGCCCACCGAACTCAATGCCCGCGCCGGGGACGCCGAGGATCCCACGCGGCACGCCGACGACGCCGTCATCGCCGCCGGTGACGCTGCGCCACTTGAAGACAATGGCGTAGACCATCATCCCGAACGCCAGCGTCAGCATCGCGAAGTAGATCTTGGTGTGTCTGATCGACAGGTAGCCGATCACGACCGAAGCGACGCCCGCGGCGACCGTGCCCGCCACGACGGCCAGCGGCAGCGAGGGGTAGGCGAGCAGGAGGAGGGCGGCCGTGTAGGCGCCGACGGCGAAAAGCCCGGCGTGGCCGAAGGACAGCAGGCCGGTGTAGCCGAAGAGCAAGTTGAAGCCAGCCGCGAACAGGCCGAGCAGCAGCACCTGGCTCATCACCCACGACGGGTAGGTACCGAGCAGCGGCACGAGCGCCAGCGCCACGAGAAGCGCGAGCAGCGCGAGCGTGCGAGGCGAGGCCACCCCCGGCCGGATGGACCTGGCGGCGCGCACGAGGGTGGTCAGCTCGTCACCGGCCACTGAACAACCCCTGTGGGCGGAACAACAGCACGAGCGCCATGATGAGGTAGACCAGGAACAGCTCGATCGCGGGGAAGAACAGGATCCCGTAGGCGGTGGCGAGGCCGACGATCAGCGCGCCCACGAAGGCCCCGCTCAGGTTCCCGAGCCCGCCGATCACGGTGATGATGAACGCCTCGATGATGATCGCGGTGCCCACCCCGGGCGTGACGACCTGCACTGGGATGCTCAGGGCCCCGCCCAATCCCGCGATCGCTGCGGCGAGCCCGAACACGACGCTGAACAGGCGGTGGGTATCGATCCCGAGGGTGCTCGCCATCTCCCGGTCGGAGGCCGTGGCCCGCACCTTGCGACCCCACCAGGTCCGGTCGAGCAGCAGCCAGAGCGCGACCGCGACCGCGAGGCCCGCAGCGATGACGAACAGGTTGTAGACCGAGAAGCCCCGCCCCAGGATCCGCACGGTCCCAGCGAGGCCGGATGGCAACGGCGGGATCAGGAAGACGCCGCCCCAGCCGATACGGACCGCGTCCGCCAGGATCAGCACGAACCCGAACGTCAGGATCAGGTGGTAGGCCTCGTCGAGGTGGTAGATGGGGCGGAAGAAGAAGCGCTCGAGCAGGACCCCGAGCAGCCCGACCGTCACGGCCGCCAGCGGCAGCGCCAGCCAGAAGTCGAGATCGAGGGAGCCGTAGAAGGTGAAGCCGAGGTAGGCGCCGAGCATGTACAGGCTGCCGTGCGCGAAGTTGAGGATGCCGAGCACCCCGAAGGCGAAGGTGAGCCCGGCTGCCACCAGCCACAGCGACATCGCCACATTCAGACCGACTAACCCCTGGTAGAGGAGGGTTGCGGCGTCCACGCGTCGGCTATCCGGCTCAGCTCTCGAACGGTGGCTGGCGGTAGTACTCCTCCGGCTCGAAGACCGTCAGGTCCGTGCACACGCAGGCCATGCCGAACTCCTCGTCGTAGACGACGCGACCCACCGGCACCGAGTACACGCCCTGGTGGTCCTCGGCACGGATGTGGAACTCGTCGCCGAGCGGTGACGGCAGCTGCAGACCTTCCAGCTCGGCGATCACCGCGTCGGTCTCCAGCGAGCCGGCCTCCGCTACGGCCGCCCGGATCGCCTGGATCGCGGTGTAGGTGGTCGCTGCGGAGTAGTTGGGGAGCCGGTCGAAGCGCTCACGGAAGGTCTGCACGAACCGCTGGTTGCGCTCCGTGTCGGGGTAGTTGAACAGGTAGCGGCCGGTGGCCCACAGCTTGCCCTGGTAGGCGTCGGCCTGCACCGACTCGGTGACGCCCTCCAGGACGTCGACGGATCCGCCCATCGCCTGCCACCAGACGTCGATACTGTCGAACACGCCAGCACCCTGCGCCTGGCGCAGCAGCGTGACCGCCTCGCCGGCCCACGGTGTGACGAAGAGGAAGTCGGGGTCCTCGGCCATCACCGTGCTGATGTGGGGGTTGAAGTCGTTGGTGAGGAACGGGGCCCAGGCCTCGGCCACGAACTCGACGTCATCACGGTGCTGCGACAGCGTCTCCTTGAACATCGCCCAGGCGGTTCGGCCGTACTCGTAGTCGGCCCCGATCGTCGCGAAGCGCGTCAGCTCGGGCATGTCCTTGAACACGAGGGCAGCAGCGATGGCGTCCTGGTAGACGGGCACGCTCACGCGGAAGACGCTCTCGTTGCCCTCCTCGAAGACCGCGACCTCGGTCAGCTTCTCGGTCGCAGCATGGGTGGCGATGAAGATCCGGTCGAGCTCCTCCATGACGGGAGCGAGGGCCAGGGCGACGCCGCTGGAGTCGACGCCGACCACGAAGTGGGCGCCGAACTCGTTCACGAAGCGGCGAGCGTTGGTCGTCCCGACCTCGGGATCGAGCTCCGTATCGGCGAACTCGAGTTCGATGGGGCAGCCGAGGACGCCACCGTCGGCGTTGATCTCCTCGGCCGCCATCGTGGCGCCCATCTCGATCTGTGCGCCGTAGTCGGCGTGGGCGCCCGACATCGAACCCTGCACGCCGACGCGTACCTCGTCGTCTTCGAGCTGGCACTCCTCGCCGTCCGCGGCTTGCCCGTCGCCGGCCTCACCTCCGGGCGCACCGTCCTGCCCGCAGGCGGCGACGAGCAGCATCAGGACCATCAAAACCAACAACGGGCGGGGAGAGCGATCCATGGCCGAACCTCCAGGTGTCTCACCCGAGCCTAGCGCACCGCTGCCAAGGGGACAAGAGGCCAGGCGCGGCCGCGGCAACGACCCCGGCGCCGTCAACCTGGCTCGCCGACTCCCGTCGAGCCGAACAGGCCCTCACCTCGAGCCGTCGTCACGAGCTCGGACACCTGGACGACCTCGGCCCGGCCCACCGGTTGCCGGAGCATCTGCGCGGTGGCGAAGGACACCATCCCGAGGCGAGGTATATCGGCCCGGTCGATGACGACAGCAAATGCAACGACATAGCCGATCACCGCGGCGACAGCGGAGATCGTCATGGTTCGGACCGATCGCTCCCCCATGGGATCAGGCGGTGATCGGTTGGTCGGCAGTAGTCAACTCGGGGGTCACCGGGTCGGTGTCGTACACCGCCCGCCGGAGACCTGCCCTCACCCCCGGTACCCGACCCGGGTTCCCCTGGATGCGGCGCCCCATCATCAGCACCGTCAGTGCGGTGGCACCGAGCACTATCGGTGGGGAGAGCCCTCTGGTCATGGCGAAAATCGGGACAAGACCCCAGCCGATGAAACCGGCGCGACCGCCCCCGATCCTCCATCCTGCCATCGCCCATCCCCCGAGCCAGAGAACCAGGATCGGTGCCATCGCCAGGACCACCCCGGCCGAGGTGGCCAAACCACGACCCGCCCTCCCCCGGAGGAAGATGGACCAGTTGTGGCCGATCACGGCAGACACACCGGAGAAAATCACGAGCCCGGGCTCGAGACCCATGCTCCGCGCCACCATGACCGGTGCCAGACCCTTGCCGAGGTCGAGGATGGCGGCGACGACGCCGGGTCGAATCCCCACGGTTTGGGTCAGGTTCCCCGCGCCGATGTTGCCCGAGCCCGTCGTGCGAAGATCGACTCCCGCCAGTTTTCCGAGCAGGAGCGCGAACGGGACCGCCCCGAGGAGGTAGGCACCGACCGGGATGATCATCGCCAAGAATTGCCCACTCACCACGTCGACCCCTTCGACGATCTCATGGATCTGTATCGCACCACTCCGCCAACAAGAAGCTATGCACTGACACCTTATCCAAACCGGCAGTGCCCCCAGTCATTCCCCCGGTCAGTACTTTCCGAAGACACCCAGGAGGGCATCGGAGACCTCACCCAGGGTCGCCCCCACACCGAGGGCCTCCCCCATGGGATAGACGACGTTGTCGGTCCCGG
>WHUC01000039.1 GCA_009377435.1 Acidimicrobiia bacterium | reverse complement strand
CTTCGAGGGGGGACAACCTATGGCGCAGCCGTCGGGCCGAGGGGGAACAACGAGGGATTACTCCTCCTCGTCGTCACCCTCCAACTGGGCACCCAGGGACGCCAGCCACTCGGCGGGGTCCTCGGGGAGGGTGTCATCGCCGAGGGCGTCGGGATCGGCACCGAGGATCGCCAGGGCGTCCACGGTGGTGGCGCCCTCCAGAGCCGGCACCAGCTCCTGGTACTCCGGGGATCCGGTTCCGGCCGGGATCAGCCTACCGATGATCACATTCTCCTTGAGACCCCGCATGTAGTCGGAGCGGGACTGGATGGCGGCGTCGGTGAGCACCTTCGTCGTCTCCTGGAATGACGCTGCCGACAACCACGACTCGGTGGCGAGCGAGGCCTTGGTTATACCCATGAGCTCGGCTCGTCCCTCGGCGGGCACCTTGCCGTCCTCCACCAACTCACGGTTGTTGTCGGTGAACCGCTGGTCATCGACCAGTTCGGCGGGAAGGAACTCGGCATCGTTTGCCGATATGACCCGGACACGACGCAGCATCTGACGGACTATCAGCTCGATGTGCTTGTCGTGGATCTCCACACCCTGGGAGCGGTACACCTCCTGTACCTGGTCGACCAGGTACTGCTGGGCGGCCCGCACCCCACGAAACTCGAGGACCTCCTTGGGGTCGAGGGGACCCTCGGTGATCTGTGTTCCCGGTGCGATCTCCTCACCGTCGCGGACCCTCATCCGTGCCCGGCGGGAGATGACGTACGCCATCTCGCCGTCCTTGCCCTCGATGACCACCCGGCGGCCCCCCTCGTCATCGCTCTCGCGGACGATCCCGCCGATCTCGGAAAGGACGGCCTTACCCTTGGGGCTCCTCGCCTCGAAGAGCTCCTGGACACGGGGGAGACCGTGGGTGATGTCCTCACCGGCGACACCACCGGTGTGGAAGGTACGCATGGTGAGCTGGGTGCCCGGCTCGCCGATCGACTGGGCGGCCATTATCCCCACCGCCTCGCCGACCTCCACCTGTTTGCCCGTGGCGAGGGAGAGTCCATAACAGGCCTGGCACACACCATTGCGGGTGTCGCAGGTGAGGACCGACCGCACCCGGACGGATGCCAGCTCCTCACCGGCGGCCGACGAGATCGCCTGGAGCTCACGGGACCCGATGATGGTCCCGGCACGGAGCTTGTCGCCCTTGTCGGTCTCCACCAGCTTGCGTCCGATCTTGAGATCGTCCGCCAACACGCGGCCGAAGATGCGTGACCGGAGATTGCGGAGAACACCGCCACGGGGATCAAGGATCGAGATCACGATGCCGCGGTCGGTCTCACAGTCCTCCTCGACGATGATGACCTCCTGGGACACATCGACGAGACGCCTGGTGAGGTAACCCGAGTCGGCGGTGCGGAGTGCGGTGTCGGCGAGGCCCTTGCGGGCACCGTGAGTGGAGATGAAGTACTCCAGAACGGACAAACCCTCACGGAAGTTGGAGATGATCGGCTGGGGAATGATGTCACCCCTCGGGTTGGCCACCAGACCACGCATGCCGGCGAGCTGACGGACCTGGCGGACCGTGCCGCGGGCGCCGGAGCCAACCATCATCTCCAACGAGTTGAACTTGTCCGCCTTGAGGGCATCGCGCATGGCGTCGGTCACCTCTTCGGTGGCCTCCGTCCAGATCTCGATCAGCTCCTGACGACGCTCGTCGTCGGTGAGGACGCCCTTGTTGAACTGCGACTGGACCTTGTCGGCACGGGTCTCGTACTCGGCCAGGATCGCCGCCTTGTTCTCGGGGGTGCGCACATCCTCGAGACCGATGGTGAGACCCGCCTGGGTGGCGTAGAGGAACCCGAGGTCCTTCAGGTTGTCCAGGGTCTCGGCCACCACCGAACGGGGGTAGGTCTCGATGATCACCTCGACAAGGGTCTCCAGATCAGACTTGATCAAGACCTCGTCGATGAAGGGGAATCCGGCCGGGAAACTCTCGTTGAGTATGAGCCGACCCAGGGTCGTCTTATGGGGCTTGGATCCGTCGATCGGCTCGTCGTGAATCATCTTGCCGAGCTGGGGCATCAGGTCGCCGTGGATCGCGGGATCACCCGCCAGCTCACCTATTCGCACCTTGATGGGGGCGTGCAGGGAGAGCTCGGCGTTGTCGTGGGCCATACGGGCCTCGTTGACATCGGTGAACACCCTTCCTGCGCCGATGGCATCCTCGGTGATCTCGGACAGGTAGTACCCGCCGATGACCATGTCGTGACGGAGGGTGACGATGGGTCGGCCCGACGCCGGCGAGAGGACGTTGTTGGAGGACAGCATCAGCACCCTGGCCTCGGCCTGGGCCTCCGCCGAGAGGGGGAGATGGACGGCCATCTGGTCGCCATCGAAGTCGGCGTTGAACGCCTCACAGACGAGGGGGTGGATCTGGATGGCCTTGCCCTCGACGAGGACCGGCTCGAAGGCCTGGATACCGAGACGGTGAAGTGTGGGAGCACGGTTGAGGAGCACGGGGTGTTCCTGGATCACCTCACCGAGGACGTCCCACACCTGGGGCCGCTGACGCTCGACCATCCGCTTCGCCGCCTTGATGTTCTGGGCGAGTTCGCGATCGACCAGCCGCTTCATGACGAAGGGCTTGAACAGCTCGAGTGCCATGATCTTGGGAAGACCGCATTGGTGCAGCTTGAGCTGCGGACCGACCACGATCACAGAGCGAGCCGAGTAGTCGACCCGCTTTCCGAGGAGGTTCTGGCGGAAACGGCCCTGCTTGCCCTTGAGCATGTCGGACAGCGACTTGAGGGCGCGGTTGCCCGGGCCGGTCACGGCACGCCCACGGCGACCGTTGTCGAAGAGGGCGTCGACGGACTCCTGGAGCATACGCTTCTCGTTGTTGACGATGATCTCGGGGGCGCCGAGTTCCAGAAGTCGCTTCAGCCGGTTGTTCCGGTTGATGACCCGTCGGTACAGGTCGTTGAGGTCGGAGGTGGCGAAACGGCCACCGTCGAGTTGGACCATGGGGCGAAGGTCCGGGGGGATCACCGGCACGGCCTCGAGAATCATGTCCTGGGGGTCGTTGGCGGCCTCGTAGAAGGGCTTGACGACCTTCATCCGCTGGGTCGCCCGCTGCCGACGCTGGGCGGATTTGCCGTCCAGGTTCTCCTCGAGACGGACCATCTCGGCGTCGAGATCGGCCCGACCGAGAAGGTCCTTGATCGACTCGGCGCCCATCCCACCCACGAAGTAGTCCTCGTAGCGGTCACGAACCTCACGCCACAGCTGCTCGGACTCGACCAGCTTCTTGGGCTCGAGCTGTCGGAACGCCTCGAAGGCGTCCTCGATGAGCTGGCCCTCGCGCTCGGAGCGATCCTCACGATCGGCGATCTCACGCTCCACCTCCTTGCGGCGGGCGTTGATCTCCTGACTCTTGGCGCCACCCTCCTCCATACGGGAGAGCTCGTCCTCGAGAGCCTCGAGACGATTCGACCGCCACTCCTCGAACTCCTCGGTGACGATCTCGAGCTCGGCCCGCATCGCCTCCTCCAGCTCGGGGAGGTCCTTCTGACGCTTCTCCTCATCGACCGCGGTGATGAGATAGGCGGCGAAGTAGATGACCTTCTCCAGATCCTTGGGGGACATGTCGAGGAGATAGCCGAGACGACTGGGGACACCCTTGAAGAACCAGATGTGGGTGACCGGAGCGGCCAACTCGATATGGCCCATCCGCTCACGACGCACCTTGGAGCGGGTGACCTCGACGCCACACCGCTCACAGATGATCCCCTTGTAGCGGATCCTCTTGTACTTGCCGCAATAGCACTCCCAGTCCCTCTGGGGTCCGAAGATGCGTTCGTCGAACAAACCCTCCTTCTCGGGACGAAGGGTGCGGTAGTTGATCGTCTCTGGCTTCTTGACCTCGCCGTAGGACCAGGAGCGCACCTGGTCGCTTGAGGCGAGACCGATCTTCAGTTCATCGAACAGGGTGTGCTGTGCCACTCATGCTCCTGGGTCGTGGGCTTGGACATCAACGGATAGGAGGGAGGCCGAAACGTTCACCAGGGCAAATGCCTGGCCGATTGTCCCTATCCGCTGATGTTCTTCGGGGTCGCAAACGCAAACGGGATCAGCTCTCGGGGCGTTCCGGTCGGGAGAGATCGATATCGAGGCTATCCATACCCCGATATGCCCCCTCGTCCTCGAGTTCGCGGAGTTCGACTTCCTCACCGGCGGAGAGCATCTCGACATTCAGACCGAGGCTCTGCATCTCCTTTACCAACACCCGGAACGACTCGGGGATTCCCGGTTCGGGGATGTTGTCGCCCTTGACGATCGCCTCGTAGACCTTGACACGGCCCTGGACGTCGTCGGATTTGATGGTGAGCACCTCCTGGAGGGCGTAGGCGGCGCCATAGGCCTCCAAGGCCCACACCTCCATCTCACCGAACCGCTGACCACCGAACTGCGCCTTACCACCAAGGGGCTGCTGGGTGATCATCGAGTACGGTCCCGTGGAACGGGCGTGGATCTTGTCGTCGACGAGGTGGACCAGTTTGAGGATGTACATGTACCCGACCGTGATCGGGGTATCGAATGCCTCCCCGGTACGGCCGTCGTAGAGAATTGCCTTGCCCTCGGAGTCGACCAACCGCTCACCGTCCCGGTTGGGTCGGGCCGACGAGATGACCTGGAGGATCTCCTCCTCGTTGGCGCCGTCGAAGACGGGTGTGGCCACCCTTGTCCACGGCTCGGCGCCGTCACGGGCAGGGCTGTCACCGTCGAATGGCTCCCATCCCTGGGCGGCGGCCCATCCGAGATGGGTCTCGAGGACCTGACCGATGTTCATCCGGGAAGGCACACCGAGTGGTGACAGGATGATGTCGACGGCGGTCCCGTCGACGAGGAAGGGCATGTCCTCCTCGGGGAGGATCTTGGCGATCACACCCTTGTTGCCGTGGCGGCCGGCGAGCTTGTCGCCCTCGGAGATCTTCCTCTGCTTGGCGACGTATACCCTGACGAGGTCATTGACCCCGGGCGGGAGCTCGTACTCCTCGGAGCGACGGAAGACCTTGACGGCGATGACCTTGCCGCTCTCACCATGGGGCACCTTGAGCGATGTGTCACGGACCTCACGGGCCTTCTCGCCAAAGATCGCCCTGAGGAGACGCTCCTCGGGGGTGAGCTCGGTCTCACCCTTGGGGGTGACCTTTCCGACGAGATAATCGCCGGGTCCGACCTCGGCACCGATCCGGATGATGCCGTCCTCATCGAGGCTCGCCAGCACCTCCTCGGCCACGTTCGGGATGTCACGGGTGATCTCCTCGGCACCGAGCTTGGTGTCGCGGGCATCGATCTCGTGCTCCTCGATGTGGATGGAGGTGAGCAGGTCCTCACGGACGAGCCTCTCGCTGAGGATGATGGCGTCCTCGTAGTTGTGGCCACGCCACGACATGAAGGCGACCATCAGGTTCCGACCGAGGGCGAGCTCACCGTGATCGGTGGAAGGGCCATCGGCGAGGACCTGGTTGGCCTTCACCTCGTCACCCTGCTTGACCAGGACCTTCTGGTTCATGCTGGTCCCCTGGTTGGACCGCTCGAACTTGCCCAGGTTGAAGGTGTGCTTGCGGTTGGCGCCCTTCTCCTTGATGACGATCTCGTTACCGGTGATGTCGGTGACCTCGCCGTCCACCGGGCTGATGACCATCTCGCCAGAATCGTGGGCGGCGCGATCCTCGATACCGGTACCCACCAGCGGCGCCTCCGCCTGGAGCAGGGGCACCGCCTGACGTTGCATGTTGGAGCCCATCAGGGCGCGGTTGGCATCATCGTGCTCGAGGAAGGGGATCAGCGCGGTCGAAACCGAGACGATCTGTTTGGGCGAAACGTCCATGTAGTCGACCTGATCGGGCGACACGGTCTCCACCTCGCCACCGGCGAGACGGACGAGGACGCGGTCGTTGACGAACCTGGAGTCGTCGTCGAGGGGAGCATTGGCCTGGGCAATGACGAACCGCTCTTCCTCGGTGGCGGTCAGATAGTCGACCTGATCGGTGACCCGACCCTGCTCCACCTTCCGGTACGGGGTCTCGATGAACCCGAACCGGTTGACCCGGGCGTAGGTCGCCAAGGATCCGATGAGACCGATGTTCGGCCCCTCCGGGGTCTCGATGGGGCACATCCGCCCGTAATGGGAGGAGTGGACGTCACGGACCTCGAACCCGGCCCGTTCCCTAGACAGACCACCGGGGCCGAGTGCGGAGAGCCGACGTCGGTGGGTGAGACCGGCCAATGGGTTGGGCTGGTCCATGAATTGGCTCAACTGGCTGGTCCCGAAGAACTCCTTGATGGAAGCCGTCACCGGCCGGATGTTGATCAGACTCTGCGGCGTGATCGCCTCGGGATCCTGGGTGGTCATGCGCTCGCGAACGACCCGCTCGAGACGGGTCAGCCCGACGCGGATCTGGTTCTGGATGAGTTCACCGACGGTCCGGATGCGGCGGTTGCCGAAATGGTCGATGTCGTCGGTGCGAACCGGGATCTCCTGACCTGTGTGGGTCTTGATGGTGTTCTCACCGGCGTGGAACGCGACCAGGTACCGGATGGCGTCGACGATGTCGTCGTCACGGAGCAGCTGGAGACCGTCCGAGCGGTAGTCGTCGGGGGCATCCTCGTGGAACTTCTGGCTGACCTTGTACCTGCCCACCCGGGTGAGGTCGTACCTCTTGGGGTTGCGGAAGAGGGTCTGGACCAGCCCGCGAGCCGACTCCACCGTTGTGGGCTCGCCGGGACGCAGTTTGCGATAGAGATCGAGAAGCGCCTCGTCCTTGTCGGCTGCGGTGTCCTTCTCCAATGTGTTCTTGATGGACTCGGCGCCACCGAACATCTCCAGAATCTCCTCATCGGACTCGGCGATACCGAGGGCCCGGAGGAATGCGGTGACATACTGGCGGCGCTTGCGATCGACGCGAACCCCAATGGTGTCGCGCTTGTCGGTGTCGAACTCGAGCCAGGCGCCCCGACCGGGGATCACCTTGCCGCTGTAGAGCACACGGTCGGAGGTCTTGTCCGGGCTGGCGTCGTAATAGACACCCGGGGAGCGGACGAGCTGGGACACGATGACCCGCTCGGTGCCGTTGATGATGAAGACACCCTTCTCGGTCATCATCGGGAAGTCCCCGAGGAACACCGACTGTTCCTTGATCTCACCGGTCTGGCGGTTCATGAACCGGGCGGTGACATGGAGGGGACGCGCCCAGTTGGCGTCGCGCTCGCGGGCCTCGTCGATGGTCATGTTGGGATCATCGAAACGGTGATCGGTCAGTTCGAGGGCCAGGGAGCCGGTGAAATCTTCGATCGGGCTGATCTCATCGAAGATCTCGGAGAGACCCTCGTCGAGAAACCACTGAAATGACTCGTGCTGTACGGCGAGAAGATCAGGAAGAGGCAACACCTCTGGAATCTTCCCGAACGAGAAGCGCTCTGCAAGGCGCGTTGCCAAGGGGGCCTCCTTGTGGGGAGCAGAAAAATCCGGATTCGCAACACAGGAGTATACGCACGCGAGCGAAACTATCCAAGCCGGGGCTTGCGTTCGTTTTCTGCCGTCTCCGGGGGTTGTCCGAGCCCCGTAACCGGGCCGACGCCCACCCGAAGCGCCTTGTTCGAGCGAGTATACCCCGGCCGGTCACTGTGGTGGGTGTTCTTTTTGTCAACGGCGCCCATGCCGTGATCGCGTGGCAAGGATTTACCATGGCGATGGTGAAGTTGCTCACACGGATTTTGTCGGGGGTTGCCATCGGGCTGCTCGTTGTGATCCTGGTCGGGATCGCCACCTGGCAGATCGACTTCCGTCGCCAGCAGGACCAGGTGATGCGTGGTGTCGCCGCCCGTGGCATCGAGTTGGGAGGGGTTCGCATCGAGCAGGTCGAGGGACGTCTCTCCCCCATCGTCGACGAGATCGAGAACGCCATCGTCACCATCTCATCCGACGGCACCACCTTCGAGATCCCGGCCGGCGAGCTGGGGGTCAACGTCGACACAGAGGCCATGGCCGAAAGGGCAGCCACGGCGAGGCGTGACGGAGGGCCGATGGAACGTCTCCGCTCGTGGGTGGACTCCTATCGCGACACCGAACGAATCGGACTGGAGTGGTCGCTCGACCGCAGACAGACGAGACAGCGCCTATTGGCCGAACCGGCCTTCGCCAATGCCGCCCCGCGGGAGCCGTCGCTGTCCCTGGAGAACGGCACCATCGAGGTGGACAGGGGTCGGGAGGGTCGTCACGTCAACATCGACGCCGCCGTCAATGACTTCGTCGAGGCGTACCGGCCCTTCAACAACACCACCATCGAGGTGACCACGAGGATCATCCCGAGGAAGTTGAATCCCCAGGTGCTGGTCAGAAGGAAGAATCGCATCGAGGGCATACTCCGGCGCGGTCTGCGGGTAGAGGTCGGCGAGGAGAGCATGACACTGACCTCGAACATATTGCGGGAACTGCTGGTACTCCGGGACTCCAAGGAGGGTCAGGTCATCAGATTCGTCGGTGACGGACTCGGGGACATCATCGAGGACGCCATCGATGAGGAGATCGCCCCGGCCACCGATCCCACCTTCGAGGTCGTCGACGGAGAGCCCCGGGTCGTGTCGGCGGGAACGGTGCCACAGATCTGTTGTGCCGACGGCTCACAGAAGCTGTTGGTCGACGCCCTCAACCGGGGTGACGAGAAGATCGAGCTCGAGAGCGTCCCCAGTGAGGATCCCACCGACCAGGCGCTTGCCTCCGGCGAATGGGTCACCGAACAGGTGTCGAGCTTCACCACCGAGCACGCCTGCTGTGAGAGCCGGGTCGCCAACATCCATCGCTTCGCCGACCTGACGCAGGGCGTCTATCTCAACCCGGGCGAATCGGTCTCCCTCAATGGTCATGTCGGGGAGAGGACCGAGGAGAAGGGATTCGTCTCGGGTGGGTTCATCAGCCGGGGTCGCCTCGTGCAGGACATCGGTGGTGGGGTGTCGCAGTACGCCACGACCATCTTCAACGCGGCGTTCTTTGCGGGACTCGATTTCGACACCTATCAGAGCCACTCCCTCTATATATCGCGCTACCCCCGCGGTCGCGAGGCCACCATCTCTTTCCCCGCACCCGATCTCGAGATCAACAACAGCACCGACTACCCGGTCCTCATCTGGAATAGCTACACCGACACATCGATCACGGTGAGCATGTATTCGACCGAGAATGTCCGGGTGTTGGAAACGGGACAGTCGGAGGGCACCTGGGGTGAGGTGTGCACCAAAGTGGACACGTTCCGCCAGCGGACCTACTCCGATGGGTCGGAGGTAGGCGACTCGGTGTTCGCCATCTATCGACCCGACGAGGGGATCTCGTGTGACGGCACCGAGATCCCGGCGCCAGAGGACTGAAGCGGAGAGACCAGTCCCCCCGATTCCGTCGGGGCTGTCCTAACGTGACGGGTGATGTCCGACCGACCCCGCCATCTCGACGATCGATCCGACGGTCCCCGAGTCCCCCACCCCCGCCACGACTCGCACCTGACCTGGGAGGAGGTCCTCTCCGGCGAGTCACCGGCGCCCCGATCCGAGACCCCGTCGATCGAACCCCCGTCGGTGTCGGATCCGGACCCGGACTCCGATCCGACTCCCCCACCACCACCCCGTCGCTCGAGACACCGTCGCTCCGAACCGACCAAGGGCAATCCGCTCTTCTATGCAGTGGCCGCCGTCGCCGTCATCACACTCGTTGGTCTCATCCTCCTCTGGCCGCGGGAGCCGATCGAGGCCGATCTCAGCCCCCTCGGCGTCTCCGAGAACGCGTATGGAGCAGAAGTCGTCGACGCCGCCGATGGCGAGTGCAGCTTCAGCGCCGAGATGAACTGCCATCGGGTCACCTTCCTCCTCTCCGAGGGGCCCGACACCGGCAACGAGTTCGTCCAGGAGTTCGAGATCAGCACCTCCGCACCCCGATTCGACCGCGGTGAATCGGTCCTGCTCAACCACATCCCCAACGCCGAACCCGACTTCGCCTACCAATTTGCCGATAGGGAACGCCGTGGGCTCCTCCTCACCGCCCTCGCTGTGTTCGCCATTGCTGTGGTCGGTCTTACCCGGCTCAAGGGCATGGCCGCACTGCTCGGTCTGGGTCTGAGCATCGGATTGCTCCTCGTCTTCATCATCCCGGCGATACTCCTCGGTCGCGAGCCGGTAATCGTGGCCGCGGTCGGGGGAAGCGCCATCGCCCTGGTGACCCTCTACCTCGCCCACGGTTGGCGTCGGCTCACCCATGTCGCCGCCGTCGGTCTCTTCTCCGCCTTGGTGGTGACCGTCGCTGTCTCCACGATCTTCTTCAATCTCGCCCGGTTCTCCGGTCTCGCCACCGAAGAAGCCACCTATCTCACCCTCGTTCCCGGGGTGGGGATCGGCGGGCTGCTCCTGGCGGGCGCCGTCCTCGGGGCCCTCGGCGCCCTCGATGACGTCGCCGTCACGCAGGCGTCGGCCGTATGGGAGCTGAAACATGCCGACCCCACCATGGACCAACGGTCCCTCACCCGCGCCGGGCTCCGGGTGGGCCGCGATCACATCGCCGCCACCGTCAACACCCTGCTCCTCGCCTACGCCGGAGCGGCGATGCCGCTACTCCTCCTCTTCCACCTCTCGGGCCAGCCCCTGTCGGTCATCGCCAATTCTGAGGTTGTCTCCGTGGAGATCCTCCGCACCCTCGTCGGGTCGATCGGGTTGGTCACCGCCATACCCATCACCACCTGGGTAGCGGCCCGTGAGGTGGTGCGGCGACCCCCGGAGGAGGCGGCACCACATCTCCATTAGGAGGCTGCCTCGACGCTCCGGGCGAGACGACGGGTGACAGCCTCGATCTCGGTGATGAGCTCGGGTGGCTCGACCACGGTGAAGTCGAAGCCGAGACCGACGAGATGACCGACGAGCCCGTCGAGGTAGTTGGCCCCGATCCTGAAGATCGACGTGGTCGATCCGTCCGGTTCCACCACGCCGTAGCCGGCGGGTATGCGGGTGGAGAGCACCTCACTAGGCACGGCGAATCTGATGACCGCCTGATACAGAAAGGGCGTCGTCGACACCGACAACGCCACCAGTGACGCCGCGTCGGGGGGATCGGGATACTCGGCCCGCCGACCCGTCTCGGTGGCGGTGATGATGCGATCGACGCGAAACGTCCGCCAGTCCTCCCGGGTCCGATCGTGGGCGACCAGATACCAACGCCCCCGAACGTGGACGAGGCGAAAGGGATCGACGAGACGGTTGGTCTCAACGCCAAGCCGGTCACGGTATGACATCCGCATCGCTCGGCGATGATGGCAATACCCCGCCAACGAGGACAGCAGACCCGAGTCGACCTCTTCCCCCTGGGCCTCGACCAACACCATGGTCGCCGTGATGGCGTCGACCTGGGCCGCAAGCGCCGGTGACAAGACCTGCTCCAGTTTCACGGATGCCCGCACCGCGGCCTCGGCCGCCCCGGAGACGGCGGCCGCGGTGGCCGTACGAAGACCGACCGCCATCGCCACCGCCTCGTCGTCGTCCAACTGGAGGGGCGGGAGCCGGCCCCCCCGACCGAAACCGTAGCCACCACCCGGTCCCGAGAGTGCTTCGACGGGGTACCCCAAGCCCCGAAGCCGACCGATGTCTCGTCGCACCGTGCGGGGGGTAACCTCAAGCCGATCGGCCAGCTCATCACCGGTCCACCAGGGGCGGGATCCAAGGAGGGTAAGAAGTCGGAGCATGCGTCCGCCCGATTCGGTCATGTCAACAAGAATGGCAGAGATAGCGGACACTCGGTGTCCGCAACTGATCGTAGGGTGAGCAACCCACCGACGGCCTATGGGTTCTCCAGACGAAGGGAAGTCAATGAGACATCATCAACAAACCAAGAGCCGACCCGACCGGGGTGCTAGTGCCCTGTCTCATAGTGGGGCGGGCACTAGATGACGGACATGATCCGCGCCAACGGGCTGGTGAAACACTACGGAGAGGTGAAGGCGCTCGATGGGCTCGACCTGGCCGTGCCCGAGGGCACGGTCCTGGGGCTGTTGGGACCGAACGGCGCCGGCAAGACGACGGCTGTTCGTATCCTCGCCACGCTGTTGGAACCCGATGCGGGCAGCGCCGAGGTGGCCGGGATCGACGTCGTCGCCGACCCCGACGGGGTCCGCAAGCAGATCGGGCTTTCCGGTCAGTACGCCGCGGTCGACGAGCACCTCACCGGTTTCGAGAACCTCGACATGATCGGCCGGCTCTACAGACTGGGGCGCAAGGCGTCGCGCCTGCGGGCCCGTGAGCTGTTGGAGCGCTTCGACCTCTCCGAGGCGGGCGACCGTCCCGTCAAGACCTACTCGGGTGGGATGCAACGCCGTCTCGATCTCGCCGGCGCGTTGGTGGCGGAGCCGGTGGTGTTGTTCCTCGACGAGCCGACAACCGGTCTCGACCCGAGGAGCCGGACCGAGTCCTGGAAGGTGATCCGGGAGCTGGTCAAGGAGGGCACGACCCTGCTGCTCACCACCCAGTATCTCGAGGAGGCCGACCATCTCGCCGACGACATCGTGGTGATCGACCTCGGGAACGCCATCGCCCGAGGTACCTCCGACCAGCTCAAGACGCAGGTCGGCGGGGAGCGTGTCGAGCTGGTGGTCGAGTCGACCTCGGACCTGGCGAGAACCGAGGCGGTGCTCGCCGAGTTCGCGGTGGGCGACATCCAGGTCGAGACGCATAGCCGCCATGTGAGCGCACCCGTGAGCGGCGGGGCCGATGCCCTCATCCGAACCCTGCGGCGTCTCGACGAGAACGCCATCAAGGTGCTCGATGTCGGGTTGCGCCGACCCACCCTCGACGACGTGTTCCTCGAGCTCACCGGTCACGCCGCCGAAGCCGACACCGATGGGGCAGACAAAGAAAGAGAGATGATTAGCCAATGACAGAGGTACTGGACGTCTTTGCCGACGGCGCGGTCGTCACCAAACGCAACCTGATCAAGATAATACGAGTCCCCGAGGTCTTGGTCTGGGTGCTGATATCGCCCATCATGTTCGTGCTCCTGTTCGGGTACGTCTTCGGCTCCGCCATCGATGCCGGCGGGGTGAGCTACCGGGAGTTTCTCATGGGGGGCATCTTCGTCCAGACCGTGGTCTTCGGGGCCACGTTTACCGGGGCCGGGATGGCCGAGGACATGCAGAAGGGGATCATCGACCGTTTCCGCTCCCTGCCGATGTCCCGATCGGCGGTGCTGTTCGGGCGCACCGCCAGCGACATCGTCTATAACGTGCTCTCGATCGTCATCATGGCGGGTACCGGGCTTCTCATCGGCTGGAGGGTGAGGACATCGATCCTCGAGGCCCTGGCGGGATTCGCCCTCCTTCTGCTCTTCTCCTACGCCTTCTCCTGGGTGATGGGTTACATCGGTCTGCTGGTGCCCAGCCCCGAGGTGGTCAACAACGCCTCGTTCATGGTGATCATGCCACTCACCTTCGTCGCCAACACCTTCGTTCCCTTGGAGTCGCTCCCCGGTGTGCTCCGCACCTTCGCCGAATGGAACCCGGTGTCGGCGGTGGCCCAGGCGGTACGCGAGCTGTTCGGGAACCTCCCCGCCGACTACGTCGCACCCGACGTCTGGTCCCTGCAGAACCCGGTGCTCTACACCCTGATCTGGGTGGCGATCATCCTGGCGATCTTCGTGCCCCTCGCGGTGCGTCAGTACAAGCGGGCCGCCAGCCGCTAGGGGGACCGGTCGAGTGTGCCAGGGGTCGCGCTGAGCGCGACTCCGAGCACACTCGACCAAGCTAGTTCTGGTCGATGCGATCAACGGCAGTCCGTAGACGGTGCCGTCGAACGACGCGTTCTGCCATCCGCCCGGCAATTGCACACGGTGGCGGTTCCCGGCCACCACAATGATGCCAATGCACATCGGCATTCTCTCCAGACGGGCATCGCTGTATTCCACATCGCGGCTTCGTGAGGCAGCGCAGGCACGGGGGCACCGGGTCTCCATCGTCGACTACCTGCGGTGCTACATGGATATCACCTCGGCTCGGCCCAAGGTGCTCTACCGACATCAGTCATTGAGGTTCGATGCCATCATCCCCCGCATCGGGTCGTCTTACACCTTCTACGGGACGGCCGTGGTCCGTCAGTTCGAGATGATGGATGTGATCACGGTGAACTCGTCGATGGCGATTACCCGGTCACGGGACAAGCTCCGCTCGCTGCAATTGCTGGCCCGCGCCGGGGTGAACATGCCGGTCACCGGGTTCGCCCACTCCACACACGACATCGAAGGGCTGATGGACGTCGTCGGCGGCGCACCGCTCGTGGTCAAGCTTCTCGAGGGTACCCAGGGTCTAGGGGTGGTACTGGCCGAAACCCGCAAGGCAGCCGAATCGGTCATCGGTGCCTTTCGTCAGATGAACACCAACATCCTCGTCCAGAGGTACATCTCGGAGGCCCAGGGCGCCGACATCCGTGCCTTCGTGATCGGTGGCGAGGTGGTGGCGGCGATGCGTCGCCAGGGACCCCCCGGGGAGTTCCGCTCCAACCTCCATCGTGGGGGGTCCGCCGAGGTCATCGAGCTGAGCCAGAACGAGATCGCCACCGCGGTGCGGGCGACCCAGCTCATGGGTCTCGACATTGCCGGGGTCGACCTCCTCCCCCACGACGACGGACCCCTCGTGCTCGAAGTCAACAGCTCGCCCGGATTGGAGGGCATCGAGAGGACGAGTGGTGTCGACATCGCCGACGCCGTCATCACCCACCTGGAGAAGTTGGCAGTTCGATGATGGCCGTGACCATTCCACCCACCCACCCCACTCCCCCCATGTGCGACCCATGACCAGCACACCCAGGAACTCGATCACCATCGCCGGGGTAACGGTCAAGCCGGGGCGGACCTCCCGATTCGAGCTCGACTACGGTCGACTCGCCTCCGGCACCGAGGCCTCCATCCCCGTCGCGGTGGTCAACGGTCGCAAGCCGGGCCCACGCGTCTTCGTGACCGGGGCGATCCACGGTGACGAACTCAACGGAATCGAGATCGTAAGACGACTACTGCGCGCCCTCGATCCGAAGACACTGTCGGGAACCGTGATCGCGGTCCCCATCCTCAACGTCGTCGGCTTCCTCAACGAGTCTCGCTATCTGCCCGACCGACGTGACCCCAATCGGGCGTTCCCCGGGTCAAAGCGGGGTTCGCTGGGATCCCGTCTCGCCGATCTGTTCACCACCAAGATCATGGCGAAATGCGAGGTGGGGATAGATCTCCACACCGCCAGCAACCACAGGGTGAACATTCCCCAGGTCCGTGCCGACCTCGACGACCCCGACACCCTCGAACTCACCAAGGCCTTCGGTGCCCCTTTCAGCATCCACGCCCAGCTCCGTGATGGCTCCCTCCGTGAGGCGGCAAACGAGAGGGGAATCCGGGTTCTCGTCTACGAGGCCGGTGAGGCCCACCGCTTCGACGCCGATGCGATCGACACCGGGCTCGACGGCACCCTCCGCATCCTCCATCACATGGGGATGATCTCTAAGTCCCCGGGCAAAGGGTCCAAGCCGACCGAACTGCGCCGCACCACATGGGTACGGGCCCGTCGTGGTGGTCTGGCGACCCTCGATGTCGATCTCGGTGACGAGGTCGAGGAAGGAGATCGTCTCGGCGCCATCGGCGATGCCTTCGGATATCGACCGGCCCGGGTGCGCTCGACCGCCTCCGGATTCGTGATCGCC
>WHUC01000227.1 GCA_009377435.1 Acidimicrobiia bacterium | reverse complement strand
ACCCGATCGCTGCGCCCAGTAGTGGTCGGGTTTTTCCTTTATCTTCGGCAGCCCTTCGAGTACGGACCGATCGACGTCGAACGCCGAGAGGTTGGAGAGGAGCTGTTCGGGGGTGGTAGCACCGCTGAGGACGACATCCACCCAGGGTTGGGCCAAGGCGGCGGCGATGGCGACGACGTCCGGCGGGTTATCGACTCCCCCCAGGGCCACGGCGTCGCCGCGGTCCGTGAGCCTGCCGTTGGCGAGCGCCTCCTTGATGATCACCCCCATCCCGGCGTCATGGGCATCCTGTCCGGCCGGCGCCACCGATGTCTCCAAGAGGTTCCAGGTGACCTCACAGACCCCAAACAGTCTCCGTCCCCCTACCTCGATATCGATCGCGCCACGGAGGGTCTCGGCCTGGGACGGCCCCGACGTCGTCAGCCCGATCACGACCCCGCTGTCACGGAGGTCGCCGAGGGCCGACAGGACCGACCGATCCTCGAGAACCTCCGACTCCCGGGTCGCCGAGTGGATCTGATAGAGATCGAGATTGTCCCCGAGGAGAGCCAGGGACTCTTCCGTCTGACGCCGCAATGCCTCCAGGGAATGGTCCTTCAGCTCGTGAACCTCGACATCGGTTCGCCAGTCCCCGATGTAGGTGTAGCCCCATTTCGACCCGATGACGAGGTCGGTTTCGGATTTGAGCCGTGGCCAGCGAGAGAGGAACTCCTCGGCCCGGCCGTAGCTGCGGGCGGCGTCGAGGTAGGTGATCCCGGAATCCACGGCGAGGTCGAGCATGGAGTGCAAATGGGCTTCCAGATCCTCGGGAGCGCGCCGGTCGGCGAGATCATGCCCGTGCCCGAGATTGATGTAGGCAGGTCGCCCCAGGGAGGCGAGACCCAACCCGATCCGACTCACCGTGGGGAGGGGTCCCAGGGCGGTCGAGGGTATGGCCGGGGTGGTCACGGTGTTATCACCATCTTGCCTACTGCCGACCGGGATCCAAGGGAGCGCAGCGCCGAGGCCGCCTCCTCGAGGGGATAGGTCGCGGTGACCATCGGGCGGATACGCCCCTCGCCCCACATTCGTACCAGCGCGGTGAAGTTGGCGTGGTCGGCGTCGGGGTTCATCGCCGCCCAACGTCCCCAGAACACACCTACCAGTGACGCCCCCTTCAGCAACGGCAGGTTGAGTGGCATCGAGGGGATCGATCCGGCGGCGAAGCCCACCACCAGATACCGGCCGCCCCACCCGATGGAACGGAAGGCGGTCTCGGTGATGTCGCCACCAACCGGGTCGTAGATCACGTCGACGCCACCGGGCACCATCTCCCGCATCCAGGTTCGCAGGTCCTCGCGGTCGTAGCGGATCACCTCGATGGCCCCCGCCTCCCGGACGGCACGTTCCTTCTCCTCGCTGCTGACCGCGCCGATGACCCTGGCACCGAGGGCGACCCCGATCTGGACGGCGGCCAGACCGACACCACCGGCGGCACCGAGCACCAAGAGCGTCTCCCCGACGGTGAGGGAAGCCCGGTCGGTGAGGGCGTGGTAGCTGGTGCCATAGACGATGGGGAACGCCGCAGCCTGGTCCCATGGCATGTCGTCGGGGATGGGGAACACCTTCTCGTGGGTCGTCACCGCCTGCTCGGCATAGCCGCCATGGGGCAGGTAGGCGGTGACCCGATCGCCTATCGAGAGGCTATCGAGATCGTCGCCGACTTCTGTGACCTCGCCGGCGACCTCCATGCCGGGGGCGAAGGGCAGCTCGGGCTGTTCCTGGTACATACCCGACACCATGAGGAGATCGGGGAAGTTGACACCGGCGGCCCGGACCGCGATACGGACCATGCCCGATCCGAGGTGGGGCTCGGGGAGTGCTCCCGGGGCGACACCCTCAAGACCCCGGAGAGAAGAACACACAAGGGCACGCATGGCCGGAGACTACCGACTGTGGGTCGGGGACCGATCGGGTCGGCAGCGGTGGTCGCCGTTCATGTTCCCAAAAGTGCCGTGAGATCAACGGTGGTGGGGAGTGTTCCCAGCAGGTGGCCCCGATCGCCACGGATCCTGGTGACGACAAAGGCGTCGAACAGGACGTCGTCCCCGAAAGCGGCCAGTTGGGCGGCCTGGGCGGCGACGGCGATCTTCTCGGTGAGACGACGGGCCCCGACCTCGTCGGGACTCTCCATGTCCCCCCTCAACTCGGTCAGGAAAGTGGAGATCCCGGGGTGGCCACCGATCAAGGTCTCGATCTCGTCGAGAAGCACCATCGCCGAATCCCGCTCTCGGGCAAGAACCCGCATCACATCGAGGGCGATGACATTGCCCGACCCTTCCCATATGGCGTTGAGGGGCGACTCCCGGAACAGCCGGGGGAGACCGGAGTCCTCGACGTAGCCGTTTCCACCGAGACATTCCAGCGCCTCACCGATTACCGCGGGGGCCCGTTTGGTCACCCAGTACTTCGCCACCGGGGTCAGGATGCGGCGGATGGCCGCTTCCGTCGGGTCGCCGTCG
>WHUC01000038.1 GCA_009377435.1 Acidimicrobiia bacterium | reverse complement strand
ACCAACTGCGTCCTCCACACCTCCCGACGACGGAAGCTCTGAATCTGAGGTCGGGAGGTCACCGGCCCGAACCGCACCGCCCCGGCGCCACAAACCGTCACATCGCTAGCGTCGAAAAGACATGGATATGATCGCCGCCGCCGTTGCCGTCCTCGCCCCCGCCGAGCGGATCCTGGTCTTCACCGGGGCGGGTATCTCGACCGAGTCTGGAATCCCCGACTTCCGGGGGCCCGACGGTCTGTGGACCAAGGTCGACCCGTCGGACTTCGATATCGACCGGTTCCTCACCGAGCCCGACCTGCGGGTGCAACGATGGCGAATGCATGCCGACGGCGAGTTGTGGGGGGCGCGCTCCACGGTGCAGCCCAACGACGCCCACCTGGCCATCGTGCGACTCCACGGGGCCGGCCGACTCTCGGGATGTGTCACCCAGAACATCGACGGGCTCCATCTCGTGGCGGGTCTCCCCGCATCTCATGTCGCCGAGCTCCATGGCGATGTGCGACGGGCCCGATGCGTCGGTTGCGGCGCGGTGTGGCCCACCGAGGAGGTCCTGGTCCGTGTTGACGCCGGTGAGGACGACCCGCCCTGCCCCCACTGTGGCGGGATCATCAAAACCTCCACCGTGATGTTTGGAGAGTTGCTCCCCGAGGACGAGATGGCGAAGGCGGAACGATTCGCCAACGAGGCCGACGCCGTCCTCGTGGTGGGATCGACGGTATCGGTGTGGCCGGCCGCAGGAATACCCATCTCGATGGTGCGGGCGGGAAAGCCGATGATCATCGTCAATCGAGGCGAGACCGAGGCCGACCATCTTGCCGACGTGGTCATCGAGGAGAGGGCGTCCGTTGCCGTCACGGCCATCGTGGATGCCCTGGTGGGCCATGGGGTCGCGGTCGACGGGGAGGGTTGAGGTGGGGTGCACTAAGAACGCTGTTTTGCGGGCAGTTGGTACCCTGGGGCCATGTCGTACGTCCCACCCCTCCGCGATATCGAATTCGCCCTCAACCACGTCGCCGACCTCGAGTCGGTGTCCAAGCTCGATGGTCTCGAGCACGCCGACCCCGAGACCGTGTCGGGTCTCCTCGATGAGGCCGGCCGATTCTTCTCCGAGGTGATCGCCCCCCTCAACCGGATCGGTGACATCCAGGGCTCCCGTCTCGAGGACGGTCGTGTGGTCACCCCCGACGGATTCAAGGAGGCCTATGCCACGTTCGTCGAGTCGGGCTGGGCCGGCGCCCACCTGCCCGAGGAATGGGGTGGGGGTGGTCTCCCCTATCTCGTCGGGATCGTCATCCAGGAATTATTCAAGAGTGCCAACATGGCCTTTTCGCTCTGCCCGATGCTCACCCAGGGCGGGATCGAGGCCCTGATCGACGTCGGTACCCCCGAACAGCAGACGACATATCTGGAGAAGCTGGTGACCGGGAAGTGGACCGGCACCATGAATCTGACCGAGCCCGGGGCGGGCTCCGATGTCGGTGCCCTCCGCACCAAGGCCGTCCCTCAGAAGGACGGCACCTACCGGATCTTTGGACAGAAGATCTTCATCACATGGGGCGACCAGGACTTCACCGACAACGTCATCCATCTCGTTCTCGCCAGGACACCGGATGCACCTGCCGGAACCAGGGGTATTTCGATGTTCATCGTCCCCCGCAACATGGTCGATGCCGACGGAAACCCCGGTGAGGAGAACGACCTTCGTGTCGTCTCCCTCGAGCACAAGCTGGGAATCCACGCCTCTCCTACCTGTGCCATGTCGTTCGGGGATGGCGGTGATGGCGCGGTAGGCTATCTGCTCGGCGAGGAGGGCGCCGGTATGAGCAACATGTTCATCATGATGAACGCCGCCCGTATCGGTGTCGGTCTCGAGGGCCTCGCCATCGGTGAGGGCGCCTACCAGATGGCACTCTCCCACGCCATCGAACGCGAGCAGGGTCGTCTTCCCGGGCAGCTCGCGACCGATAGCGTCGCCATCGTCGAGCATCCCGATGTCCGCCGGATGCTGCTCACCATGAGGTCATACAACGAGGCCATGCGTCGACTGCTGTACATCGTGGCCCAGGGCGTCGACGAGGAGCGGCGCTCCGCCGACGAGGAGTCCCGACGCACCGCCGGAGCGCGGGTCGCCCTTCTCACCCCGATCGTCAAGGCCTGGTGCACCGACATGGGTGTGGAGCTGGCGTCCATCGGGATCCAGGTCCACGGGGGCATGGGGTACGTCGAGGAGACCGGTGCCGCCCAGTATTTCCGCGACTCCCGCATCGCCCCCATCTACGAGGGGACAAACGGAATTCAGGCGATAGACCTGGTGATGAGGAAGATCCCCATGGGCAACGGGGCCGTCGTCCAGGGCTTGTTCGACGACATCGCCACCACCATCAAGACCCTCGAGGGTCATGACGACCTCAACGCCGCAAGACTCAATCTCGAGGACGGGCTCGATGTCCTGCGTATCGGGACGGAGCACCTTCTTGCCGTGATGGAGGAGGACCCCAACCAGGCCCTGGCCGGGGCGACCCCCTATCTCGGGCTCGCCGGCCATGTTGTCGGTGGGTGGCTGATGGCCCGATCCGCCCTCGCCGCCAAGGAACTCATCGCCACCAACGGGGATGACGAGTGGCTGGCGTCGAAGGTGACCACGGGCCGCTTCTATTGCGAACAGCTGATGCCAACGGCATTCGGTCTGCTCGATGGCGTTCGCGGCAGCAATGACCTCCTCTTCGACATCACACCCGAGTTACTGGGTTCCTGAGCTCATACCCCTTTTCGCGCGTCTACCCGGGCGTATGTGACGTCCTAGACGCGCGAAAACGAAAGTTGGGTCGCCGAGACTCCGCGTATTTGGCACAATCCTGGAATGGACAAACGGCGAGTCGTGGTTACCGGTCTGGGCGTGGTCGGCGCCCCCGGGATCGGGGTTGACCGGTTCTGGGAGGGCATCGACGCCGACATCGGGCCGGGACCACACAAGATCGTCGACTGGGACCCGGCGCCGACGATACCCCGTCGGGAAGCGCGCCGACTCGACCGTTTCGCCCAGTTCGGTGTCGTCGCCGCCGATGAGGCACTCGACATGGCCGGTGACCTCGAAGTAGACCCCAACCGGGTGACCGTCAACGTGGCCACCGGGATCGGCGGCCTCCAGTCCCTGGAGTGGCTCATTCGGGAGGCGGAGAAGGACAAGCCCCGCTATGGCCCGATGTGGATCCCGATGATGATGTGCAACGCCGCCGCCGCCTCGATCAGCATTCGCTATGGCTTTGGTGGTCAGGTCTCGACTCCGGTGGTCGCCTGCGCCGCCGGGGCCCAGGCGATCCTCGACGGGTTGCGCCAGATCCAATGGGGGTATGCCGATGCCGCCGTGGTCGGTGGGGCGGAGGCGGCGATCGAACCGGAGACGATTGGTGGTTTTGTCTCCGCCCGGGCCCTCTCTCCGGCAAATGTCGCCCGCCCCTTCGATCGCGACCGGGACGGATTCACCCTCGGTGAAGGGGCGGGGATCCTGATCCTCGAGGAGATGGCGTCGGCACGGTCCCGGGGGGCGACCATCCTCGCCGAGTTGGTGGGTGGCGCCTCAACCGCCGATGCCCATCACATAACGGCCCCCCATCCCGAGGGCGAGGGCGCCGAGCGGGCGGTGCGTCTCGCCCTCAAGGACGGTGGGCTCCCACCGGACCGAATCGGATATATCAACGCCCACGGCACGGGCACCGAGTTGAACGACCGCACCGAGGCCGGGGTCATCAAACGGGTTTTCGGCGACGACGGGCCGGCGGTGTCGTCGATCAAGGGCGTGACCGGTCACGGATTGGGTGCGAGTGGGGCGATCGAGGCATTGGTGGCCGCGCTCGCCATCCATCGTGGCACCGTCCCCAGGACCGTCGGACTGGAGACACCCGATCCCGGCATCGAGCCACTCGACCACATACTCGAGCGGCGGGCCTGGGACCCGGCGGCGGTCCTCTCCAATTCCTTCGGGTTCGGTGGTCACAACACCGTCCTCGTCTTCAGCCCAACGGGTTAGGGAAAGTCTTGGAACCCACCGAGTGGTCCTCGCGTCGGCAGGTGTTCGGTGAGGCGGTCGAGGCGTACGACTCCGCCCGGCCCGGATACCCCGATACGGCGGTGGGCTGGTGCATCGGCCAACCGGAATCGCCGATAAGGGTCGTCGACCTGGGGGCGGGGACCGGCAAGCTCACCAGAACACTGCTGTCGCTGCGACACGAGGTCGTCGCGGTGGAACCCGACGAGAAGATGCTGGCCAGACTCGACTCCAACCTGCGAGGGCAGGGAAACCTGGAGACGGCACGAGGGTCGGCCGAAGAAATACCGGTCGACGAAGGCTCGGTCGACGCGGTGATTTCTGGTCAGGCGTTCCACTGGTTCGACCCCGAGACCGCCCCAGCGGAGATGGCGCGTGTGCTCAGACCCGGTGGCCATGTCTCGGCCCTCTGGAACACCCGTGACGAGGGGGCGCCCTGGGTGGCGGAGATGAGTCGCATTCTCGGCGAAGCCGCCGATACCACCCATGGTGCCACGGGACGCAACGTCCTCGGGGACTCACCGGACTTCGGCCCGGGCTTCGACGACTACGACAACGCCGAGTTCAGACACGTGCAACGACTCGATCGGACGGGCCTCCACGCGCTGGCACTCTCGCGGTCCCACACCATCAATCTTCCCGAGCCGGAGCGAGAGCGGATGCTGGAGGATCTCGACGAGCTCGTGGCCACCCATGCCAGCCTCGCCGGCAAGAAGATGCTCTCCCTCCCCTATGTCGTGGAGTGCTTCCGGGCGGTACGAATCTAGGAGGCTGGTGTGGAATGCCGTTGTCCAGATCGGCGGCCAGGCGCGCCGGTCGCAAGGACGCACGACGAAGGCGCACCCGGGGCGGTGCTCCGAGGAGGAGGACGCCGCGAGCGGCGATGACTGGTCGTCAAGATGTGGGACATGTGTTTCACACCAGCCACCTAGGAGGCTGGTGTGGACACGGTCGGTTGGTCATGGGACCCGTCACGGTTTGGGGATCTCGTCTATCCAGTGACGTTCTGACTGGTCGTCGAGATGGGCGACTTGTGTTTTACACCAGCCTCCTAGACCCGCGCCGATTCAGTGGATGTCGACATCGCCCTCCTCGGCGGAGGCGAATTGGACTCCCTCGACGTGGCGGATGTCGGACAAGGCTGTCTCCAGGTCGGCCTCGCGTCCCATCAGCACCAGGTCGACACCGACAAGGTTCCCGAGTTCGACCATGGCGAGCTTCCGGATGCGAATGTCGTGCTCATCCAGGTGACGTTGCACTCCCTCTACCTGTGACGCGTCGGGAACGACCACGTACAGATCGCGGACCGCGTTACGACGTCGAGCCAGCAGTCGGTCACCGAGCGCACCGAGGACCACCAGGGTGAGCAGAGACAGCACCACGAGCCCAATGGCGACCTGCCACCGGCCCACACCGACGCTCAAACCCACCGCGGCCGAGGCCCAGAGGGCGGCGGCGGTGGTGAGACCCCGGGGTCGCCCACCCATGGCGAATATGGCGCCGGCGCCGAGAAACCCGATCCCAGAGACGACATCGGCGGCCACCCGGCTCGGGTCATAGCCACGTAGCTGGGGGAACCCGTTGACCGAAACATCGGCGAACACGGCCGCCGCCGCCGCCACGAGAATGTTGGTGCGAAGCCCCGCCGAATGGCCCCGTAGTTCCCGATCGAAGCCGATGAGCCCACCGAGCAGCGCCGCCAACCCGACCCGACCGAGTACCTCCCAGAGATCCATTTGCCAACTCCTCCGCCGCTTGGTGCTTGATGCCCCAACCCTACGGCAACTCGTAACTATCCGGTTACCTCACCGACCAGTCTCTCCAGCATGCCGAGACAAGACTCCAGCTCCGAGATCTCGACGTACTCGTCGGGCTTGTGTGCCTGTTCGATGTCCCCGGGACCGCACACCACAGTCGAGATTCCGCTCTCCTGGAAAAGTCCCGCCTCCGTCCCGAATGACATCACCACCACCGAGTCGGCCCCGGTGATACGGCTCGCCAGGGCGATGGCCTCACTGTCGGGGTGATATAGCAGTCCACCTGCCTCGCCGACGTTGGTTGTGCTGACCGAAGCGGACGGAAACACCGAACGCATGTCAGGAAGAAGCACCTCATCGACGTATCGCTCCACCCGGTTCAACACGAAGTCGACGTCCTCGCGCTGGACAGGACGTATCTCCCAATCCAGCACGGCGGATCCGGCGGTGATGTTGCGGGCGACCCCACCACTGATGGTGCCCACATTTATCGTCGAGCCTGCGGGTTCAAACGGGCTGTCGGCACGGGCCCGCCCGGTGAGTTCCACCGCCAGTGAGTCGAGCAGGGCGATGAATCGTGCGGCGCCGTGGATCGCACCCGCTCCACCTGCGCCCAGCGAGGCGTGACGTTCGACGCCGACGATCTCGGTGGTGAACTCGTGACAGCCCTTGTGGGCGCCGACGATCTGCATACGTGTGGGCTCTCCGATGATCGCCGTGGCCGGTCGGATCCCCTTCCCTTCCAGGTCGGCGAGCATCACCTTGGCGCCGTGGCATCCCTCCTCCTCGTCATGGGTGAGGGCTACATGGACCGGTCGGGTCAGACCCACCTCGGAGAACCGCGGAATCATGGCGAGCACACAGGCGATGAAGCCCTTCATATCGGTGGTTCCCCGCCCCCAGACCCTGGTCCCGTCCACTGCGGCGACAAAGGGATCCCGGCGCCACTCCTGTCCCTCGACGGGCACGACATCGGTGTGGCCGGAAAGGACGACACCGTCGTCGCCATCGGGACCGATGGTGGCGAAGACGTTGGCCTTGGCTCCCCCATCGTCGGTGATGATCACGGGGCGTGCCCCTGTGGCCTCGAGGAGATCGACGGCGTAGTCGATCAGATCCATGTTGGAATCGGCAGAGATGGTCGGATAGCCCACGAGCTGGCGCAGGATTTCTATGGAACGGTCGAGCACGGTGTGGACCCGGTTATCCACGCACGAGGATCTCGCGGGGATAGGAGCAGAGAGGCACGGCCGGGCCCTCCTCCCGGATCAGAATGGATTCCGTGATCTCCACACCCCAGTCGTCCATCCACAGACCGGGCATGAAATGGAACGTCATCCCCGGTTCCAGGACGGTGCCGTCACTCGCCCGGATGCTCATGGTCCTCTCCCCCCAATCGGGTGGATAGGACAGACCGATGGAGTATCCGCATCGACCGGTGCGTTCGATCCCGACCGCTTTCAGTTCCCGATCGAGGGCGTCGGCCACATCGGCCGTCCTCCCACCCGCCCGAGCGGCCTCGATTCCCGCTTCCAGCCCCGCCAACAGGGCCTTCTCGGCGTGGCGGACCTCCGGTGGGGGTTCCCCGAGATGGACGGTGCGGCACAACGGAGCGTGGTAGCGGCGATAGCAACCGGCGATCTCGATGAATGTCACCGAGTCCCTCTCCAAGGGTCGGTCGTCCCAGGTGAGGTGGGGCGCCGAGGCATCCACCCCGGTGGGGAGCATGGGAACGATGGCGGGATAGTCCCCACCGAACCCATCCGCACCACGGACACTGGTGGAGAGGATCTCGGCGACCAACTCGTTCTTGCGCATCCCCGGTTCGATCACCTCGGCGATGCGGGCGTGCATGGCCTCCACGATGCGCCCCGCCCGACGCATGTACACCAGCTCCTGATCGGATTTGATGGCCCGCTGCCAGTTGACCAGTGCGGTGGCGTCCTTGAACTCGGCGTTGGGGAGACCCACCCGGAGGGTCTCCCATGCGGCAGCCGAGAAGTAATAGTTGTCCATCTCCACGCCGATCGAGGAGCCGGGTAGGGCGGCGAGAACCCGGGACAGGTCCTCCATGGGGTGGTGATAGGACGATTGCACCAGCTCATCGGAGTAGCCGATGATCCGGTCCTCATCCATGTACACGGTGCGCCGGGCCCCGTTGCGATCCATATACCGACCCCACCAGAATGGTTGCTCGTCGTCAAGGGTGACCACAACGGCCTGGTGGACATAGAAGGACCAGCCGTCATAACCCGTAAGCCACGCCATGTTGGACGGGTCCGACACCACCAGGATGTCGATCTCCCGCTCGACCATGGCGGCCCGTGTCCTGGCGAGACGATCGAGGTATTCCGACGTGGGGAAACCGAACTGGATCCCCCGACCCTCGGTGGGATAGGACAACCCGGTGAACCCGGTCGGTGTCTGCTCCTCGGGGTCCCTGACCGCTTCCTGGGGATGGGGTTTGTTAGAGATTCTGTCCATCGTCGAACATTAGGCCCAGGAGACCACCTGTAGTGGCAGCCGAGACGACTCCTACGCCATGACAAACGCGCCGCATGGGCTGTTGGAAAAACTCACGCAGGTTGTCCACCCCGAACGTTGGCTCGCCATGGAATGAATGGGGTCAACGGTTGAGGTTTGGAGTCCCTGAGGCCGTGAACATAACACTTCGCGGGGAAATACCGTCAGTGGGAGAGCACGGCCTTGAGGAAGCGCTGGGTGCGCTTGTGTTCGGGATCACGCAGGATCTTCTCCGGCGTCCCCTCCTCCAAGACGTTGCCCGCATCGAACATAAGGACCCGGTCGGCCGCCTCGCTGGCAAAGCCCATTTCGTGGGTGACTAGCATCATGGTCATCGTCCCCTCCTTGGCAAGGTCGGTCAGAACAGCGAGGACCTCACCCACCAATTCGGGGTCGAGGGCCGATGTCACCTCATCGAAAAGCATGACCTTGGGTCGCATCGCAAGTGAGCGGGCGATGGCGACACGCTGTTTCTGGCCGCCAGAGAGTTCTCCTGGATACTGGTTGTACTTGTCTCCGAGACCCACCATCTCGAGGAGGTTCGCACCCCGTTCTCGGGCCTCCTCCTTGGAGAGCCCGAGCACTTTGATCGGTGCGAGCATCGTGTTCTCGATCGAGGTCATGTGTGGGAACAGATTGAAATGCTGGAACACCATGCTGACGTCGGTTCTGACGGCCCGGATGTGCTTCTCGCCGGCGTCCACGAGTTGGCCGTTGTTCTTCTCGTGATAGAGATGGCGCCCATCGATCTCCACCGTTCCCGAGTTGGGGCGGTTAAGAGTCATGATGACTCTGAGGATTGTGGTCTTCCCTGAACCGGAGGGGCCGATAATCACCACCTTCTCCCCGGGCGCCACATTGAGGTCCAGATCTCTCAGAACATGGTTCTCACCAAAGGAAAGGTTGATCTGATTCATCCGCACCATGACATCCGCCGCCGGGGTGATCTCAGGTTCTCTCGTAGCCATATTTTCTCTCCAGATAGCGAACGAACAGCGCGGCGGGGACACTCACCACCAGGAAGAGAATCCCCATGACCGTATACGGCTCTACACCACGCAGTGTCTGGGATCGAATACTGTTAGCAACAAGCAGGACCCCGCCGGCGGAGATTCCCGCCCCGAGCGGGGCGTCCTTGAACATTGCCACCAGATAGTTTCCCAAGGCCGGGATCACGGTGGGTATCGCCTGCGGAAGGATTATGCGTGTCCAAGTTGTCGCGGGCGGTAGGTTGAGGGCGACACTCGCCTCCCACTGTCCCCGTACCACATTTTCAATCCCCGCCCTATAGGACTCAGAGGTGTATGCAGCGTAATGAATGCCGAGGCCGATCACCAAGGAGGCGAAGGCGCCGATGGTGATTCCGAAACTTGGCAACACGAAAAAGATAAAGAAGAGTTGGACCAACAAGGGGGTCCCTCGTATGAACTCGATGACGGCGGCGGTGGGCCAACTGATGAGCCTGACGCCCGACCGGCGGAGGAGGGCCAGCACCAGACCAAGGATCATCCCGATGGTTATCCCCAGCAGGGTGGCCTGGACCGTTTGCCAGAGTCCACGCACGATGTCGGGGAGGATCTCCAGAGCGAAGTCCCAATCCCACACCCCTCGTTGCGACGCCTGTGCCACGACAACTCTCATGTCATGTCCTCGCCCCATGCCAGCGTCCACCAACTCGGCCCTCTACCCAGCGATAGAAGAGGGCGATGAGCTGGGAGAGGATGAAGTAGATCACCAGTGCCGTGCCGAAGATGGCAGCTGTGCTCGGCGGATCCTCGAACACGCCCCCGCCAGCCTGAACTCGGAGATTCTGAGCCTCGAATGTGAGGTCGGCGAGGGCGATCAGCGCCACCAACGAGGTCCCCTTCATCACCTCGATATTGAGATTACCGTAAGGGGGGACCATCAATACCACGGCCTGGGGAAGTATGACGTGACGTAACCGATCCCCAGCGTTGAGATTGAGGGCGATAGAGGCCTCTGTCTGGCCGCGAGGAACAGACAGGATGCCACCCCTCACGACCTCGGCTCCGTAGCCGCCCATATTGATCCCCAGAGCGATGATCCCAGCCAGCAGGGGTCCAATAACCTGGGGAATGCCGAGGAGTATCGGCAATGCAAATGCTGCCCAGATCAAGAGCACAATTGCCGAGGCGCCCCGGGCCACCTCGACGTAGGTGCGGGAAATCGCTCGTAGGAGGCGACTCTCGCTCAGACCCATGACTCCGAAGATCAGCGAGAGAACAGTCCCCAAGATGGCAGCGAAAACGAACACCTGGACGGTTATCCATGTTCCCTCGAGGAGAGCCTGGAGCTGATTGCCCGAGAGCATGGTTTGACCTTACCCGAGCCAACGGGTACCCGCCCGGAGGGCCCGGCACCGCGTCGATCGATCACTGGTGATATCTAGCTTCCGGTCTGTCAACCGGCCAGGTCCTCGACAGTCAATTCCTTGGCACGGTCCACGGCCTCCTGGGAAAAGCCAAACTCCTCGATGATGGGGTGGACTCGATCCTCTTCCTGGAACTCCTTCAGCTTCTCGTTGAAGATGTCGCGGAACTCCTGGTCATCGAATGCGAAGGCCCCGCATCCGAGTTGCTCTTCACCGTCGATTACGGGTACGAAGGGTTCACTGGACTCGAAACCCTCAAGATTCGCGGTCTGCGTGGCAACAGTGGCATCTGTCAACGCAACAGCGTCGATCCGACCTGCGGGCAAGGCATCGAACAGGCTCGCGGTGTCGTTGAACCGTGAGATCTGGCCGTCGGGAACACCGGAGTCAACTGCGTAATCATCCTCAACGGCTCCACCCATTACCCCCAGGGTGGCTTCCGAGTCGATGATCGACTGGAAGTCCGTTAGACCGAGGGGGTTGCCCTCGGCAACGGCAAAGGCGGTGTATCCGCAGTAGTCGGGGTCACTGAAGATTACTTCCTGGGCGCGGTCAGGGGTGATGAACATCCCAGCAGCGATCATGTCGTACTGACCAGCATTCAGACCGGAGATGAGCGCACCGAAATCGACCACGGTCGCCTCCACATTGTCGATCCCAAGTTCGCCGAGAATAGCCTTGGCCAGCTCGGGGGCCTCGCCGGTGGGCTCACCGTCTTCTCCCTCGTAGCCGTAGGGCACCTCGTTGGCGAGCCCGATCCGTACCGTCCCTTCGGGGAACATCTCGGCCAGCGCCTCCCCACCTCCGCCCTCGCCGGCGGTGGTCTCGGTATCGTCGGCGGCTGCGGTGGTCTCGGTGTCCTCGGCCGCGGCGGTGGTGTCGTCGGCAGTGGTGTCGTCGCTGTCGTCCGACTCTCCACCACAGGCGGCCAACACCATCGCCAGAACGGTGAGCAACGCCAATAGACGGGTGAGTTTCCTGATTCGTAGGGTCACGTAATCCTCCTCATGGCCCTCGTAATTCGTGTGTATTTTGAACATGCTCCCATGTGGGAGCAACACAAACCGTAATAGGTATCCCACTGCCACGCAATCAGAATCCAATACGGATACCGACGGTATACTGTTCGCAGTCGGCGATGACCGCCGCCAATCGGCGGCCTGACCGTATCAGGACTCGCCGGCCCGACGGTTCCCGGCTAGAGAGGAGACTCCCACAACCCATGCCCAGGGAAACAGGTAACACCGCCGACGGGATCTATGAACAGCTCCGGGAGCGGATCTGTCTCCTCGAGCTCACCCCGGGCACACCGCTCCGTGAGCAGGCATTGGCCGAGGAGTTCGGGGTGAGCCGGACCCCGGTGCGTGAGGCCCTCACCATGCTACGGGTCGACGGCCTCGTCACCCGTCAGCACGGGGGCGGCACCTCGGTCTCCGGTGTCGACCTCAAGTCGATGCGAGATGTCTATTCGCTCCGACTCAAGCTGACGGAGTTGTACGCCGACTTCATGATCATCCCCGTCCCCGCCGGAACCATTGAGAGACTACGTGAGATCCGGGTCGCCACGCTCGCCGCTGCCCCCGATCGTGACGCCCGTCGTCTCGGGTATCTGTACAACCGCTTCCACGAGACGCTGTTGGGAACCATCGGCAACGAGCCGCTGCGATTGGTGGCCGACCGATTGTTCCGCCAAACGGCGCGGGTGTGGATCCAGGTTCTCCCCGACATGAGCTGGGACGAGGAGGTCAGGATCATGATCGAGGAGATCGACGAGTGCATCGATGCACTCGAGGCCGAGTCGGCCGAGCGGATTGCGAAACTACGGTCCGATCATCTGTCGATGTTGCTGCATCGTTTCAACGAGTATCTGACGCGGCCTCTCATCTAGACCACATCCCACCCATAGGAGGTATCAAAGAATGACGGAAAACGCAACCGGTCCCGGCACCCGGGCGGTGTGGGCGGGGGAACAGCGCGCCACCGGTGGCGACGCCACCCAGACCCCGGTCGTCCACAGCGTCTCCTACGGGTACGCCGACGTCGAGCAGTGGATGTCCGTCGCCCGCGGTGAGGAATCCGGTCATATCTACGGCCGGAACACCAACCCCACGGTCTCGGTGTTCGAGGAGAAGATACGTGTTCTCGAAGACGGCGAGGCCGCTACGTCGACGTCGACGGGTATGGCCGCCATCTCCAACACCCTCCACGCCCTCCTCGCTCCCGGCAAGAGGGTGGTGTCGGTCAAGGACACCTACGGGGGCACCAACCGCATCTTCTCCCAGTATCTCCCCCAGTACGGCGTCGATGTCTCGTTGTGTGAGACCACCGATCACGATCAGATCGAGTCGGAGGTGGGACGGGGCTGTGACATCCTCTATCTGGAGACCCCGACCAACCCCACCCTGAAGGTCCTCGACCTGGGCCGACTCACCGAGGCGGGTCAGGCCGCCGGCGCCGTGGTGGTCGTCGACAACACCGTCGCCACCCCCATCAACCAGAACCCACTCGCCCTCGGTGTCGACCTCGTCGTCCACTCGGCCACCAAGTACCTGGGGGGTCATGCCGACGCCCTCGGTGGCGCCGTGGTCGGGCGGGACGACCTCGTCGAGAGGGTATACGCCTATCGGGAGATCAACGGGGCCACTCTCGATCCCATGGCGGCGTATCTCCTCCTCCGGGGGATGAAGACCCTTCACATCCGTATCGAGCGTCAGAACGCCAACGCCCAGGCCGTAGCAGAACACCTGTTGTCGAAACCCGAGGTGACTGCGGTTCACTATCCCGGGCTTCCCGACCACCCCGGGCACGAGATCGCCTCCTCACAGATGAGAGGATTCGGGGGAATGCTCAGCTTCGGGCTGAGGGGTGAGTTCGACGCCGTCCGCAAGTTCATCCCGGCGATGAAACACGCCCATGCCGCGGCGAACCTCGGGGCGGTCGAGACCATCGTGGCCGCACCCGCAACGAGCAGCCACGTCGAGTGCACCGCCGAGGAGCGGGCCGCCCTGGGAATCCCCGAGGGGCTGATCCGCTACTCGGCGGGGATCGAGGACATCGCCGACCTGATCGCCGATCTCGACCAGGCCCTCGACGCCCTCTAGGGCAAGGGATCACCGGTAAACGTGCCAGAGCTCTCCATCCTCACCGAGACCCAGATGAGGGGCCTGGTCGGTTTCGGTGACGACGAGTTGACCGCGGTCGAGTCGGTCTACCCGCTGATCAGCAACGGATCGGCGACGATGCCCCCGATCATGCGTCTCGATGTCGCCGATCACAACGGCGAGGTCGACATCAAGACCGCCTATCTTCGGGGCCATCCCGGGATCGCGGTGAAGGTGTCGGCGGGGTTCTTCGACAATCCGAAACGGGGCTTGCCCAGTCTCGGCGGGTTCATGATGGTCCTCGACTCCGAGACCGGTGTTCCCACCGCCGGCCTCTTCGACAACGGCTACCTGACCGACCTCCGCACCGGCTTGGCCGGTGCCGTCGCCACCCGTCATCTGGCCCGCGACGGTGCGTCACGGGTGGCGATTCTCGGTGCCGGCGTCCAGGCCCGTTACCAACTCGAAGCCCTCACCCTCGTCATGCAGATCGCCACGGTGTCAGTTTGGGCGAGGCGATCTGACCAGGCCACGACGCTGATCGACGACACCGGCACGCGCCTCGGACTCGATGTTCGGGTCGCCGAAACCATCGGGGACGCCGTCGCCGACGCCGACGTGATAGTCACGACGACCCCCGCCAGCGAGGCCATCTTCGAAACGGACCACCTCTCCCCGGGTGTCCATGTCACCGCGGTGGGTTCCGACGCCGAGCGCAAACGGGAGTTGGGGAGCGGGGTTCTGGCGAGAGCCGACCTGGTGGTGGTCGACTCTATCCTCCAGAGTCTCCGACTCGGGGAGGCCAGGGCCGCCGTGGACGAGGGACTCGACCCGTCGATCCTGGTCGAGTTGGGCAGGGTGATCGCCGGGGACCATCCCGGTCGTACCCACAGCGACCAGATCACGGTGTGTGATCTCACCGGGACCGGCGCCCAGGACACCGCCATCGCCGGATTGGTAGTCGGTAGGGCGCGAAGTGGCGGGATCGGCGATGTCGTTGTCACCTGAGGTGGACATAGAAGCGGCCCGAACCCGCATCTCCGGGGTCGTGGTGCGAACCCCACTCGTCCCCTCGCCGGCCCTCGGTGATCGCCTCGGGGTGGATGTCCATCTCAAGCTGGAGACCGTTCAACCGACCGGGTCGTTCAAGGTGAGGGGCGCAGCATCACGGATCCTCGCCGTGCCGGAGGGGGAAAGGGACCGGGGTGTGGTCACCGCCTCCACGGGGAACCACGGGAGGGCCGTGGCTTATGTTGCCCGCCGGCTCGACATCCCGGCCACGGTGTGCGTCTCCAACGGGGTTCCCATGGGGAAGGTCGAGGCCCTCCATGCCCTGGGATGTCGGGTCGAGGTGGTGGGCAACTCCCAAATGGCCGCCCTCGATCGAGCCCATGAGATCGCGTCCAGGGACGGCGCCACATTCGTCCACCCCTTCGACGACCCCGCTGTTGTCTCCGGCCAGGGCACCATCGCCGCCGAGATCGTCGAGGATCTGCCCAATGTGGGATCGGTCTTGGTCCCCCTTTCGGGTGGCGGCCTGATGGCGGGAATCGCCACCGGTCTGGAGGAATCCAGCCCCGGCGCCGAACCTATGGGGATCTCGATGGAGCGTGCCCCCGTGATGGCCGCCAGCCTCGACGCCGGGAAGCCCATCGACGTCAACGAGGAACCCACCCTGGCCGACTCGCTCCAGGGTGGTATCGGTGTGGACAACCGGTACACCTTCGCCATCGTTTCGCGTCTGGTGCAGAGGGTCGTTCTGGTCGACGAGACCGCGATATGGGATGCGATGGGGTTCCTCTTCGACCATCACCGTCTCATAGTCGAAGGGGCAGGCGCCGTCGGGGTAGCTGCCCTCCTCACCGGCGCCATCGAACCGACGCACGGGCCGATCGCGGTGGTCATCTCGGGCGCCAACGCCGAACCCGACCACGTCCGGGCGCTGCTGGCGGGAGACCCGCCGCCGACGTTGTAGGGCAGCCAAGTCGACCGTGCACACAGTCGCCCCCAGCGGGCCTCGTTGCACACTCGACCACCGGCAACCGCATCCCCATTCCGCTTCACGCCTCGCGGGCTGAACAGGTCGCGAGCGGGTCACGGGACACCGCCAGT
>WHUC01000226.1 GCA_009377435.1 Acidimicrobiia bacterium | reverse complement strand
GGGATCAGGTCGTCGCCAACTCGGTCGACACCTTTGAGCGGTGGAGAATGCTCCCCGCACCGAACCGCGGTGAGTACATACGGCGGATAGGCAACGCCCTCAGGGAGAAGAGGGCGGCGCTTGGTGCCCTGGTCTCGCTGGAGATGGGGAAGATCCACGCCGAGGGCGAGGGCGAGGTCCAGGAGATGATCGACATATGCGACTTCGCAGTGGGTCTCTCCCGTCAGCTCTACGGGAAGACGATGGCTTCGGAGCGGCCCAACCACCGCATGTACGAACAGTGGCACCCGCTGGGGCCGGTCGGGGTCATCTCGGCATTCAACTTCCCCGTCGCCGTGTGGTCGTGGAACGCCGCCATCGCCGCGGTATGTGGTGACACCGTTATCTGGAAGCCGTCGGAGGCGACTCCCCTCACCGCTATCGCCGTCACCAAGATCGCCGCCGGGGTCATGGACGGGACCGGGTTCGAGAATGTGTTCTCGCTGACCGCCGGTGACGGCGTCGGGGTGGGGACGTGGATGACGGAGGACCGCCGTGTCCCCCTGGTCTCGGCTACCGGATCCACCAGGATGGGCAAGATCGTCGGTCCCAAGGTGGCCGCCCGTATGGGTAGGACCGTTCTCGAGCTCGGGGGCAACAACGCCATCATCGTCATGGACGACGCCGACCTCGAGCTGGTCAACCGGGCGGTCCTCTTTGCCGCGGTGGGAACTGCGGGCCAGAGGTGCACCTCGCTGCGGCGGCTGATCGTCCACACCGACATTGTCGACTCGGTGCTCGATCGTCTCGTGCCCGCCTATCAGCAGGTCCCAATTGGCGACCCCCTCGAGGGGGGGACCCTGATGGGTCCGCTTATCAACGAGGCCGCGGTCGAGAACATGATGAACGCAATAGAGAGGGCCGAGGAGCAGGGCGGCAAGGTTCTGACGGGGGGAAAGGGGATCGATCGCGCCGGCAACTTCGTCGAGCCGACCATCATCCGCATCCCCGCCGGCGCCGACGTGACCGCCGAGGAGACCTTCGCCCCTATCCTCTGGGTGATCGAGGCGTCGTCGCTGGACGAGGCCATCGAGATCCACAACCGTGTCGACCAGGGGCTGTCGTCGGCGATCTTCACCGAGTCGATGCGCAACGCCGAGCGGTTCCTCTCCCATTTGGGCTCGGACTGTGGGATCGCCAACGTCAACATCGGCACCTCCGGCGCCGAGATCGGCGGGGCCTTTGGTGGCGAGAAGGACACCGGGGGTGGCCGTGAGGCCGGATCCGACTCGTGGAAGGCCTACATGCGTCGGCAGACCACCACCATCAACTGGGGCGACGACCTCCCCCTCGCCCAGGGCATCGAGTTCGGCTGACGGTCGACTGTGTAGTGAGTCGCACCGAGCGCGACCGTGTGCACACTCGACGAACTGGTGCGACCCCGTGAGCGGCCCGGGGCGACGACCAGCAACTCGGTCTCGCCTCGGAGTACGCCGCGAGGCGGCTAGACCGAGAAGGGATCACGGACAGTCACGCCCGCGATCTGCTGACCGTCGTTGAGATCTTGCGACCACAGTGTCTCGCAGCCGAGGACGGCGGCACTGCGGACGATCATCGCGTCCCAGAACGAAAGCTGGCTCTCCCGGGCGAGCTCGGCCGCGGCGATGACGTCACTGGCCAGGGGTGCGTGAAGGGGCCAGCGGGCGAGGGCGCGCAACCGACCGAGGGCGTCGGCGTGTGTGAGCGGTTCAGCGATCTTGCGGGTGGCGTTGACGTAGAACTCCTGCAGGACCTGGACACTGACAGCGCCCTGACGGCGAGCGCCGAGGTCGCCGACCAGCTGGGCGGCGCGCTCGTGACGTACCTCGGCGGATCTGTCGTAGGCGTACAGGATGACGTTGGTATCGACGAAGGCCAGGGCGCCCTCAACGCTCATGGGTCGCGGCTCGTGTCCAACTGAGATCGCCCACCCGCATCCGGAGGCCTTCGGACATCAGCCGTTGCTCGTCACGCCACAGCTGGTCGTAGTCGTCGTCCTGGTCTGCCAGCGCCTGCAGGTATCCGGCAACCAGCGCGGACACCGACGTGTCACGCATGGCCGCGACGACTTTGGCGCGGCGGATGAGCTCGGCAGGCAGCGTCACGGTCAGGTTCCGCATAGACATGTGATGCAGTGTAACACGGGAACACTGGCTCTTTGTCCAGGTTCTTCGAGTGCTGGACCAGGAGCAGAACTGGCTCGACCGGTCGACTGTGTAGTGAGTCGCATTGAGCGCGACTGTGTGCACGCTCGACGGTGCTCGTGCTCAGTCCCAGTCGAGCCAGGCCGGCAGTCGGTTGCGCTCCCGGAGGGATCCGACGATTCCCATGGGGAAGAACAGCAGCATGAGCACGAGCAGTGCGCCGGTGATCACCAGGTTGAGCTCGCTCGACCCGAAGAACGTGATGGAGGCCTCGTCGAAGGACACCACGAGGATGGCCCCGATCACCGGTCCCGCCACGGTGCCCCTTCCTCCGATGATGGCCATGAGGACCAT
>WHUC01000225.1 GCA_009377435.1 Acidimicrobiia bacterium | reverse complement strand
CTAGGTTTCGGGGCATGGAACAGCACAACCTCACCGGCCTCGTCGGGACCGAACTCGGTGTCTCCGAGTGGATCGAGATCACCCAGGACCGCATCGACTCGTTCGCCGCATGCACCGAGGACCGTCAGTGGATCCACGTCGACCCGGATCGGGCCGCCGAGGGTCCCTTCGGGACCACGATCGCACACGGGTACCTCACCCTAAGCCTCGTCTCGTCGGTTCTCGGTGAGGTGAGGCCACCGGTGGAGGCGAGGATGACGGTGAACTATGGCGCCGATCGGATCCGATTCATCTCACCGGTCCCGGTGGGGGCTCGGATCAGGGGGCGGGTCGAGCTGACGTCGGTGGACGAGATCACCGACGGCGTCCACCTCTGCCAGACCGTCACGATCGAGATAGAGGGGTCCGAAAAGCCCGCCATGGTGGCCGAGGTGCTGTCCCGGATGTATTTCTGACGGGATCGGGTCCGGGACGAAAGACCCACGAGTCGGAACCATCTCGGGTATCATGGAGGTGTTCGCAAATTATCCGCCCGAAGGCGGAGAATAGGAGAGGGCAAAATGGGAATCCTATGGACCATCATCGTCGGGTTGGTGGTGGGCATTATCGCACGTTTTCTCGTACCAGGTAAGGATCCGATGGGCTGGATCGCCACGATTCTTCTCGGGATCGGTGGTGCGATCGTCGGTAGCTTCGTAGGGAGTCTCCTCGACGGGCAAGAGGGTGTTTCGATCGATGTCGTCAACTCGGGCCTGTGGGGGTGGATCCTCTCCATCCTGGGAGCTGTTGTTCTGGTCCTCATCTACCGCCAGGTCCAATCCCGCACCTGACCTACAAGGAGCCCGAGATCCCCGGGGTGTCGGGCTCTTTTTCCTGTCCACCTCCAACCGCTCAACGCGACAGACTCCGTCCCCCGTCGACGACGATGACGTGGCCCGTTATGTAGCCGGCCCCGGCCAGGAAGAGGACCGTGTCGGCGATCTCGTCCGGCTCGCCCATCCTGCCCATGGGAATGGCGTCGACCATCTTCCCGCGGATGTCGTCGGGGATCCCCATCGACATCTCGGTGGCGATGAGTCCGGGTGCGATTGCGTTCACCCTGACCCGCGGGGCCAATTCGAGGGCCATGGCCCGGGTGAGACCGACCACCCCTCCCTTGGACATCGAGTAGTTGAACTGCCCGAAGTTCCCCAGATAGGCCCGTGATGCCATGTTCACGATCGAACCACCGGTGACGATGTCGTCCCGCAACCGGGTGGACAGTCGGAATACGGCCCCCAGATTCACCTCGAGCACGGCGGTGAATTCGTCGCGTGCCATGTTGACCAGTCGGGCGTCTCGGGTGATCCCGGCGTTGTTGACGAGAAGGTGGAGGTTGCCATCAATGGTGTCCACACGCTCGGATACGGCGTCGAGCCCGCCATCGGTGGTGAGGTCGGCCTGGACGGGGTCGAAGTCGGTCTCGGCGAGTTGATCGGACACGTCCACCCCTATCACGGTGTATCCGGTGGCGACGAGACAGTCGCCGATGGTGCGTCCGATACCCCGGGCGGCGCCGGTGACCACGGCGATACGCCCCTCGCTCACGCCAACGCCTTTCCGAGATGACCGGCGGTGAGATGGACGAGCTCTCCCGTGGGCCCCCCGGACTCCAGCAGCCGGCCCACCCAGATGGCGAGCCGCTCGACGGCCGTTTCGTCGTCGATGGCGATCACATTCACCGGTATTCCCTCCCTGGCGGTCTCGAGGGCGAGGGTGCGGGCCGCCGATAACAGCCCGGTGGCGACCATCGCCGCACCGGCACCCCTTCGCCCCAGGAGGTCGTCGTTGTGCACCACGTACACCAGCGGCTCGCCCGCTTCGACCGCCCTCCTGCTCATCTCGTAGGCCTCGGTGAGCTCGGAGACACAGGCCTCCCAGGTGTCGTCGGTGGGTATGGCCTGGAACACCGGGCCCGACGGCTCCGAAAGTGCCGCCGCCAGGTCCTCACCGACACGGATCCTCTCGTTCATGGCGTCAAGGGTACGTCGTCGCTATGCATGCGGGTGTGCGTCTTGTCGCACAACTCGCAGGTGTCGGTGTGACCCGCCGCACGCGGACAGGGCAGCGGCAAGGACCAGAGTTGATCGACGTGTCGACGACAGGTCTCAGGGTGGTGGCATACTGATGCGATGGACACGCCAGCATTCGTGAACTCCGCCTCGCTGTCAGCCGATGATCGCAGCCTTGTGATCCGCGCTTTACGACATCCCCGCGGCCGCTACTCCGCAGACAGAGCAGCCCAGCTGTCGGCTGTTCCCGAACGCACCCTCTATGACTGGGCGACCTCGGAGATCCTTGTCCCGGACTGGATGAGAGCCACGCCCCGAGGGTGGTCGTATCGTGACGTCGTGTACGCACGATTGCTCGCCTGGCTCCGGAGCAAGGGAATGGAACGAACCGCGGCGTCCTACCGAGTCAGCGAGATTCGCCAGCTGCTGGAACATGCCGAGGTCGATCAACACGTTCACAGTGACGGAGCGATCTTTCTCCTAGG
>WHUC01000037.1:2280-16082 GCA_009377435.1 Acidimicrobiia bacterium | reverse complement strand
GAAGCCATCCTGTCCGAGCTCGGTTACCTCGAGGGGGATATCGCTTCTCTGCGCCAACGCGGGGTCGTGTGACATGGTGCTCCCTGCTGCCGTCACCGTGGTTGAGGTGGGACCCCGCGACGGGCTCCAATCTCTCTCGCACATCTATGAGACCGACGAGAAGGTGGCGATGATCGAGCGCATACTCGCCACCGGGGTGCGGGAGATCGAGGCGACCTCGTTCGTCCACCCGAGAGTGGTGCCCCAGTTGGCCGATGCCGGGACACTCCTGGAACGGCTCCCTCGGCCCGCGGGAGTACGGTATCGGGGGTTGGTCCCCAATCGCCAGGGAGCCGAACGTGCCGCTGCCGCCGGGATCGACTCGATGCTGGGTCTCATCAGCGCTTCGGAAACCTACAGCATCCGCAACCAGAACATGACTGTGGAACAAGCGCTGGCCGCCCTCGAGGAGGTCGCCGAGGTGGCCCGCGACGCTGGGATCCCTCTGCTCCCCGTCGTGTCGATGACCTTTTTCTCCCCGTGGGAGGGGTTCATCCCGTCCGAGCGGGTGATGGAGCTTCTGACTCGGGTGATGGCGTTAGATCCGGCAGGGGTTGGAGTAGCCACCACCATGGGGATGGCCGGACCCGGACGGGTCGGCCGGTTATGTCGGGAAATCCGACAGGAGTGGCCGGATCTCCCCCTGGGGATCCACCTCCACAATACCAACGGGATGGCGCTTGCCTGCGCCCTGTCCGCCTTGGAGACTGGGATTAGCTGGCTCGACGCCTCGGTGTGCGGCATCGGTGGAGGAATTGTTTCCCCCCGAATCAGCGCTCATGCCGGCAACGTGGCGACCGAGGATCTCGTGACCATGCTTGGCGACCTGGGGGTCGACTGCGGGATCGATGCCGAAGAATCGGTCCGGGGGGCCCGTGACGTTGCGGACCTGCTCGGACTCGAAGACACCGGCTTCACGGCTCGCGCCGGCACTCCATCCGAGGTGGTAGCCCGCTCTGCCGGAGCAACATGACTGCCGAGCACCACCCTCGGTCTTCTCCAATGCTGACGGGTGGCAGCCGTGCAGGCTCGCCGTGTCGGACTCGCCGTCTGGCTGCGATCGCTGCCGCTGGTTTCGGTGGTCATGCGACTGTCGGCGTTGGGCGGGGGTCGGCCGGCGAGCCACCCCTGGTCCGGGTCGCATACATTGATATTCAAATACACTGATCTGCGTGAGTGAACGCGCTACGGGTTCGACGCCAGACGCGACCCGACGAAGGGAATGACGAAATGACCAAGTCTGTGCATCAGCTCAAGATCACGTTACGGGGAGTAAGACCGCCGGTATGGCGGCGGATTGTCGTGGACTCGGCTGTCACCCTCTCCGACCTGGCACCGAAAATGGAGGCGGCGATGGGATGGTTGGGTTCTCACCTCCATGCGTTCGAAGCCGATGGAGAGAGCTATGCCATGCCGAATCCGGAGTGGCTGGGCGACTCCCATGATGAGACCAAGTTCCGTCTCGAACAGGTGCTTCCTTCGGAGGGCTCGAAGATGCAGTGGGACTACGACTTCGGGGACGGATGGGAACACGACGTGATTGTGGAGGAGATCGGTCCACCTGAACCCGACGTCACCTATCCCGTTTGTGTGAAGGGCCGACGAGCTGGTCCGCCCGAGGATTGCGGGGGTCCTCGGGGATACAGCGAGCTCTTGGAGGTGATCGGGAATCCCGACCTTGACGACCCGATGGAACTTAGGGAGTGGGCGCCGGATTTCGACCCGGAATATTTCGATCCTGAAGAAGCGACCGAAGCCATGAGATCGGCTCGTCACTTCGACCTTTGGTGAGTGGCGTTTCGAGACCGCATCTCCCCGGCTCTTCCATTGCGATCCTGGCAGATGCCGACGATTCACCTCGGGGTCGTCCTCAGGTCTTGACCACGAGGAATGAGCACATCGGGCCCGGGGCCGAGGCGAGCCGGGCGTCGGCCGTGATCAGGTCACACCCCAACGCCTCCGCAAGAGCCGCATAGGTGGCGTCGTAAGCGGTGAGATTGGGTGCGAGCTCCCAAACACGGGGGAGTAGCGCGGTGACGCCGAACCGCCGGACCCCGAAGCGGACCCAGGTTTCAATTAGCTTTAGACCGGCCGGGCGGGGGATGGCACCCCGCAGCACCTGTCTACGCAGGGCCTGGGCGATGTCCGGGTCGGCAAGATGGGGGACGGCCAATGTCTCCACCGACAGCAACCTGCGGGCCTCCCCGTCGTTGAGAAGCCCGAGGACGACTGCCGAGGCGTCTACCACCTTCACCGGGTGGCGCGTTCGCCTTCAAGATCGGTCACGATCTCCGTGGGTCCGACCCCGACATCGGGCAGATCACCCAACAAGAGGGGATTGTCTGCCCTTCGGGACAACTCATCCAATTCCCGCACCACGAAAGCCGACACGGAGAGACCCTCGCGCTTGGCGAGACGGGCCAGTCGCTCGCCGACGTCATCGGGTACATTGCGGAGATACAAGGTATTCATGTTGCAGCATGCTAGCAGTATGCTTGCCGAATTGCGGAACTCAAGCCATTTCTAAAAACCAGACCCCAACGCTAACCGTATTGACTCTCATGTAGACTGTATGAGATGAGTCCGTTGCTGCAGATAAGGAATGTCTCCGATGAGACCAGGCGGGTTCTCAAGGCTCGGGCCGCGGAGCGGGGGGAGTCGCTCAACAGCTACCTACTCGACGTGATCGGTCGGGAGGTGGAACGCCCCACCGTATCGGAGGTCCTCGCCCGTGCCGGGGCGAGGTCGGAGAGGGCCGAGACCTCGTCGCTCGACGCCATCAGGGCATCCCGGTCGGAACGGGAGAATCGCTCCCGGGCAGACGAGGCGTGATAGTCGTCGACTCTTCTGTTCTCGTCGATGCCCTGACGATGGCGGATGGCGCGGGACCTATCCATGATCGCATCGGAGCCGAGGAAATACATGCTCCCCATCTCATCGACATCGAGGTGGTGTCCGCCCTGAGGGGTCTGGTACTGAGAAAACACCTCGGCGCGGCCCGGGCCTCTGACGCCCTCGGCGACTTCGATGATCTGGCCATCACCCGCTGGCCCATGGCCCACCCCCTGCGACGTCGCGTCTTCCAACTTCGTGACCGCCTCTCGGCCTACGACGCCGCCTTCGTCGCTTTGGCGGAGGCTCTCGAGTGCCCGTTCCTAACCCGGGATCGGCGTCTCGCCCGGGCTGGTGGCCACGAGGCCGCGGTGGAGGTTGTGTAGGACGAGCTCCGAGGCCGACACCACGGAAGGATGCCCCCACCGGTTCGCCGCAGCTTTTCCCCCTTCGTGGGACGAAAGAGCCCTCCGGTAGGATGAGGTCGGGTGAACCCGGCGAGCTTGAACGCCTGTATCCCAAAGGGAATACCGACGATGGTGATCATCATGATCACCCCGCCGAGCATGTAACCCACGGCAAGCTCGACCCCGGCGACGACCAGCCAGATCAGGTCGAGAATCATCTTGAACATGTGGGTGATCCGAAAAGCGGGACGCCGGGATGGCTCTCCTGGACCTACAGGATCCCCACCAGCCCGGCCAGCAAGACGAGCGCCAGCCAAATGGCGATGGCGAGGAGCGCCTTCAGCCAGAGTTGCTTGAGCATCTACCCCCCGGTGAGTTGGCGTGGTATGTCGAGGCCGATCAGGAAGATGGTGAAGTACCCGAAGAACAGGACCGACCAAGCCATGGCCCAAAGCCGCACGCCACGGATCTTGATGGCCTCCGGCAACGCCTTTCTATTGAGTTGGATGAGCAGGATCGAGTAGATGAACATCACTATCCCGTTCAGGGAGGAGGCGATCACCAGCAGCACCAGCGGCTGGTCGATGGCGAACAGCAGGATGATCGATCCGAGGATGATCTCCGCCCACACGATCGTGAAGTAGAGGTTGCTCTCCGTCCACCGTTGGCTATCCCGCAGCCAGTTGATCTTGAGGATGTCGGCGATCACCCGGCCCACATGGTCGAGGACCCCCAGATTGGTGGAGAACAGCACCACCGTCCCCGTCAGGTAGAAGAAGGTCTGGAACCAGGGGGCGACCCGCTCTCCCAGCACCTCTCCCTCGGCCCGGATGAAATCGAAGCCCTCTCCCACGTCCTGGCCGAACACGGTGGCGGCGGTCAGCACCGCCAGGATCACAATGGAGAGGAAACCCAGCACGAAGAAGAACCAGAACTGCTCTTGGTTGGCCACCCGCCACCAGCCCCGCCAACGGCGGAGGTTCTCCTCGTCGGAGGGGAAGATGGCCCCGATCGATGCCACCGCCTCCGGATGACCGGTAAAGGGAGACTCGATTCGGGGCGCGTAAGCGCCCATCCCCATCCCCTTGTCCCGGATCCAGTTGCTCTGTGCCAGGTTCACGGTCCCTCCGGCACCGGCGAAGGCCAATGCACCCAGCAGCACTGCCACTGTGATCGACGCGTCGCCGACGGGCCCACCCACCATCTCGGGGAGACCGGCGTCGGCCACGACGGCCGTCCAATCACTGCCCCCGGTGGCGGTGACGAGAGCGAAGATGAGGAACACGAAGATGAGCCCCACCATCACCATCTGGAACCTCTCCACGGCGTTGTAGACCACCGGGGAGACGGTGAGGGCGATCCCGATGGCGAACAGGCCCAATACCGTGACGATGTTCACCGTCCCCGACTCCCAGCCGAATACGAACCCGGCCGTGGTGGAGGCGCCGGTGGCCCATCCCGGCCATACCCAGGGTATGGCGGTGAACAGGATGAACAGCCACGCCCAGGGTTTCCAGAGTCGGGTGAATCCGGTCACCGACGTCTCCCCGGTGGCCAGTGTGTAACGCTCGATTTCCATGTTGATGAAGTACTGGGTGAGGATGCCGATCATGGCGATCCACAGCAACGCCACTCCCACCCGTGAGCTGATGAAGGGCCAGAGCACGAACTCACCCGAGCCGATCGAGACGGCGAGCAGCACCACACTGGGGCCGATGATCTTGCGGAGTGGTAAGGGCTCAGGGAGGTCCCGGTAGGGAACCCCCGGTAGGTACTTGTCCGGTACCTCGCTGGCGATGGCACCAATTGACTGGTCCTCGATGTCGGCCATTGCGCGGCTCCTTCCTCCTAGCTCCAGACTTCCGCTCAGAATATACCCTCCCGTCTCGCGCCGCGTCGGAGAAAGTGCCCGAGTCACGACTTTCTTCCCCGAACCGGACACCTGACGCCGTGCGGAACCAGATCTTGGGGCGCGTGAGCGGCTGGTCGCCAACCCACGCAGTACGGATCGTTGGCGCTTCGGTGGGGGCTGTGTCGCCTCGGTATCGACCCGATCCCGGGATAGAATCTTTGGCGAGGGCGATTCGGCGTCCGGATTACGGCTGCGTCAGTGCAAAGAACTGCCTCGACTCATCCAAAGACCAGGTGTCCTCGGCGATTATGACCAGGGAGTCGACATCCGCCGATCGGATCCTCCAGCACACATTGCCGGCAATCGTTCCGCCGGGGAAGGTCTCACCTGCCTCGTTGATGTCGTTGGGGATGGTAAACAGGTTGGCGGTGTCCCCGAGGTTGGCGCAAGATCGGCCCGTCATGGCGGTAGCCTGGGGTCCATGTTCAAGATGATTCTCAACCTGATCTGGCTGGTCTTCGCCGGGATCGAGCTCGCCGTTGGCTACGTGATCGGCGGTGTGATCATGATGATCACCATCGTCGGTATTCCGTTTGGGCTACAGGCGTTCAAGCTCGCCGGGTTCACCCTGTGGCCCTTCGGGCGCGCCGTCGTCCCCGCCCCGGAGCGTTCCGACCTCCTCTCCGGCTTCGGCAACCTGTTGTGGCTGATACTGGTGGGGTGGTGGCTGGCCGCCGCCCACGTCATCTTCGGGCTGCTCCTCTGCGTGACCCTGATCGGGATCCCCATGGGGATCGCGTCGTTCAAGATGGCCGGTCTCGCCCTGATGCCGTTCGGGCGCACCATCGTCGACCGGGCGACACTCGACCGACTCCCCGCCGACGCCCATATCGTGGGCTGAGGTGGTGTCTGCCCTGAGGGGCCTGGTGCATAGGGCCGATCTCAGCCCGGGGAGAGCCGAGGCCGCCCTCGGGGACTTCGATGATCTTGCCCTCACCCGCTGGCCCACCGCCGACGCCCTGCGCGGCGACGGTCTCGAGAACGACAGACCCTGGGGCGACCGACCAAGAGCGCCTCGGGCGTATCGGGGCCACGGCTATCTCTGGAGGGCGTCGACGGCCTCGGCGGTGGCCTCGATGACGATGGTGTGATAGCTCTCGACCAGGGAGAGGATCTCTTCACGGGGCCCATTCCGCCACTCGGCGCTGCCGTAGAAGGCCTCGTCCTGTTGACGGTGGGCTTCGAGGGAAGGGAAGGCCCGCATCACATAGGCCTCCTCGGCAGCGTCCTGGTCGATGAGGGAAGGCCCCCAGTCCACCACCCTGATCCCGTGTTCCTCAAGCATCGGCAGCGACATGTCCCTCGTCAGGCGGAGGAACTCCTCCCGGGTGCCGGGTCTGAGGCGAAAGGTGCGGATGGCGAGGATCATCACTCCTCAGTGTACCGGTGTGCGGGTTCGTCCTCCGGCCATGTCTATGCCCCTGGAGGGCGTCGACGGCTTCGGCGGCTGGGTTCGATGGCGATGGTGTGGTAGCTCTCGACTAGGGAGAGGATCTCCTCACGGGCCCCTCACGCTATTCGTCGCTGCCGTACAAGGCCCCCTCCTGGCGATGGTGCTCCGCGACCGAAGGGAAAGCCCGCATCAGAAGCCTCCTCGACCCCGCCTTCGTCGACGAGGGAGGGACACGTCGGACATGGCCGATCTCAGCCCAATTCGATCACCGAGAGGATGTTGCCGGCCGGGTCGGTGAACCAGGCGATGAGGGGGCCCTCACCCCGGGAGATCGCCTTCTCGTCCTGATCGAAGCCCTCATACCTCTCGAAGGTCACCCCTCGTCGAACGAGCTCGTCGACGGTCTCCTCGATGTCGTCGACCGGGAAATTGAGGATCGTGTATGGGGCTGGCGTGTGGTCGGGCTTGGGGTAGACGAGGATGTCCCGGTCACCGCCAATGTGCAAGGTCAAGTCGCCCATCGAGCCCTCCGACACCCTAAGTCCGAGGGTCTCGCCATAGAACTCCTTGGCGCGGGGTACGTCGTCCACTGCGAAGCCGCTGAAGGCCTTGGTGTCGGCAAACATGATGTGTTCCTTTCTTCTGGCGTCTTAAGGTATCGACCGCGGCGGCAGATGAAACTCATCGGTCGACGGGTGCCTCCAAGGCCCCGGAAGGATTTCCGGAGTGGCAGGCGGCTTGTCACGCCCGACCTTCACCTCGGCTCCCGCTCAGCCGGGCTCGGAAGGCAAAGGGGACCTTGAGTGCTCGACAAAGAGTCCAGTCCAACCGATGTGGGCCCTCCTGCACGTCGGTCAGGCGGGTCACCGGTTGGCACGACACCGACATGGATAAATAAGGCTACAGAGGGGAGAGCAACGGTCGTTAGCCCGCCAGGTGCAACCGTTCGGCGATGTCCTCGACGCCGAGAGTGCCGTCGGCAACAGAAACCACAAGGGCGAAGGCTGCCTCATCGTCAAGATCGGACCGCAACCCGTTCAGGTCGAGAAACACAACCGTCGCCAACCAGGCGAGACGCTTGTTCCCGTCGACCAGGGCGTGATTCCTCGCCATCGAGTGCAGGAGGGCGGCAGCCTTCAGCGAAGTCGTTGGGTATGCGTCGTGTCCGAAAGCAGCGGACTGCGGCCGTGCACTGGCGGCGTCGAGCAAACCGAGGTCACGCACCGGGCCGACGCCAAGGATCCGGACCAGCCCGAGCAGGTCATCGAGGTCGAGGTATTCGACTTTCACGCATCGCTCAACCGGTCGAGTACGTCCCCCCACCGCTCCAGGAGCCGGTCAGCACTCTCCTCGACTCGTGCCGTGTGCCCTGTCCGTTCGTGACGCTCGAGGACGGCGCGACGGATCACCTCCTGACGGGAGACACCCTCGGTCTCCGCAAGCTCGGTGAGCGCACGCTCCAGCTGGTCGTCGGTTCGAAGTGTCATCGCCATACTGGAGCCATGATACCACCCTGATACCAGACCGACGAGAATTCCCTGTGCCCACGGTCCGCTCGCGCTCAGGTCTTGACCACGAGAAATGAGCACCCCGGGGCCGAAGCGAGTCGGACGTCGGCCGTCATCAGGTCGCACTCAAGTGCTTCCGCAAGGCAGCACGGTTCCGACCGATGGTGACAGTGTGTTACAATGTATATGCAGATCTACACATGAGGAATAATGGCGCTCAATATCAGGAACGAGGAGACCGAACGACTCGCCGACACCCTCTCCAAGCTGACCGGGGAGACCAAGACCGAGGCGGTGCGGGAGGCGGTACGGGAACGTCTGGAACGGATTCGGCGCCACCAAACTGGGATCCGGCTCGCAGACGAACTCGACGCCATAGCGAGCCATTGTGCCAGCCTCCCCGTCCTCGACGAGCGAACCCCCGACGAGATTCTCGGTTACGACGAGGACGGGCTGCCCAGTTGAGCGTCATCGATGCGTCGGCTCTGGTGGCCATCCTGGGGGACGAGCCGGAAAGACGCCACTTCAACGAGATCATTGAGGGTGCCGCAACCAGGTTGATGTCGGTGGCGAGCTTCGTTGAGACATCTATTGTGATCCAGGCCCGATATGGGGCCGAGGGACTCCTCGACCTGGACTTATTCATCGATCGGGCCGGAATCGAGCTGGTCGAGGTCGACGAGGAGCAAGCCAAGATCGCTCGCCTCGCCTATAGCCGCTACGGCAAGGGACGCCATGAGGCCGGACTCAACTTCGGCGATTGCTTCTCATACGCCTTGGCGCGCATGCGTGGCGAGCACCTCCTGTTAAAAGGAGACGACTTCTCGCACACCGACGTGGTCCCTGCCCGGAGCCACGAAAACTAGAGCGACCGGGCGACTCGCCAGAACTTTCCGGGTTCGAGAAGGCTCAACCTCCCGCCAGTCGGAGTCCGAGGGGTACGAGTCTGCGGAAGTCGCCTATGTTCGATGTGGCGAGCATCGCACCCCGTCCGATGGCGGAGGCTGCGATCATGCAGTCGACCATCGAACCACGTCGTCTGCCACCGGCATTGAACAGCTCTGCCGCCATTCGACTGTCCTCATCGCGGAATGAGGCGATCTCCTCGAAGAGACGGCTAGCCATGCTGATCTCGTCTCCGCCGAGAGGACCGCACAGGAATACGGTCCAGGCGACGGCACTGATCCCGAGGGCTCGACCATCCGAGATCCAACCGCGGAGCAGAGAATCCTCCTCGGATGACGGAACCAGGGCTCTTATCAGAAAGCTCGTGTCGAGATGGATCAAACCGTGGCTTGACCGGCCTGGCGGGGTGACACCTTGCGTTCGTCGTTGATGTCGCCTAGCCAGGCGTCCGCGCCGCCCTTGGTAAGGGCGACCGAAGCCTGGATCTCGTCCAAAGCGGTGACCGTTGCCGCCCCCGGCTTGGACTCGGTGGCGGCGGCGATCCGGACTACTCGCCGGAGTGCCTCCGATTTGGACACATCCCAGCGGCGGGCCATACGATCGAGGTCCCGAATCGTCTCGGGGTCAAGGGAATAGGTTGTCTTTACCTTCTTGACGGCCATACCAGCAGGGTAAGGCCTTACCCTGGTCAAATCAACCTTCCGGACTCAACTTCGGCGATTGCTTCTCATACGCCTTGGCGCGCATGCGTGGCGAGCACCTCCTGTTCAAAGGAGACGACTCGCACACCGACGTGATCCCTGCTCGGGAGCCACAAAAACTAGAGCGAGACGGGCCCCGCCCGAACTTCCGGGTTCAACCGCACTGTGTAAGGCTGCGACCCCAGGGTTGGCGAGTTGAGGCGGGACGCGGGGCGCCCCTGATCCCACCTTCCCCCACCCCTCTACCCTGAGGGGTGTGAAGCAGCGTCCGACATCATCGGAGATACCCGCCCGTCCCGGGGCCTACATGTTCCGGGACCGGCATGGTCGCGTCATCTACGTGGGCAAGGCCAAGAGCCTGCGTTCCCGGGTCTCCTCCTATTTCACGTCGGGGTTGGCCACACGGACCAGGTCGATGGTCGACAACGCCGAGACGCTCGACTGGATCATCACCGACAACGAGGTCGAGGCGCTCATGCTCGAGTACTCGTTGATCAAGAAGCACCGCCCCCGTTTCAACATCCGCCTCGTCGACGACAAGTCCTACCCCTATCTGGCCATAACACGGGGTGACGAGTGGCCCCGGGCCCGGGTGATGCGGGGGAAACGGAAGAAGGAGAACGAGTACTTCGGCCCCTTCGCCCACACCTACTCGGTGCGAAAGACCCTCGACCAGCTGCTCCGCACCTTTCCCGTCCGCACCTGCACCGACGGTCTCTTCAAACGCCAGCAGGCCCAGGGCCGCCCCTGTCTCCTCTATCACATCGAGAAGTGCTCTGGGCCCTGCATCAACGCCGTCGAGCCCGACGACTACCAGGAGATGGTCGACGGGTTGGCGGCGTTCTTCCGGGGTGACACCGACGAGGTGATCGCCGACCTGGAGAAACGGATGTGGCGGGCGTCGGAGGAACACGACTTCGAGACGGCGGCCCGCCACCGGGACCGACTCAACGACGTCCACAGGGCCCTGGAGCGCCAGGAGATCGTGAGCGACAAACGGGAGGAGTTCGACCTCATCGCCGGCCACGGCGACGAGTTGGAGACGGCGGTGGAGGTCCTCCGGGTGCATCGGGGCCGGGTGGTCGGTCGGATCGGGTCGGTCATCGACCGGGTCGAGGACGTCTCCGACGCCGGGTTGTACGCCTCGGTGATCCGGGAGTTGTATGGGGACGAGCGGCCTCCGCCCCTGGTGGTGGTGGCGATCGAGCCCACCGACGTTCCCCTTCTCACCGAGTGGCTGTCGGAGCGCCGGGACTCGTCGGTGGAGATACGGGTACCGAGACGGGGGACGAAACGTCGTCTCATCGAGACCACCCAGACCAACGCCCGGGAGGCCTTCGGTCGTCACCGGCTCAAACGGCAGCGGGACCACAACTCACGGGCCAAGGCGCTCCGCAGCATCCAGGAGGTGCTCAACCTGCCCGAGGCGCCCCTCCGTATCGAGGCCTACGACATCTCCACCCTGCAGGGGACCCACACCGTCGCCTCGATGGTGGTCCTCGAGGACGGGCTTCCCCGGCGCAACGAGTACCGCAGGTTCAAGATCCGCACCGTCGAGGGCCAGGACGACTTCGCCGCCATGGGCGAGACCATCGAGCGACGTTTCAAGGCCTATCTGGCGGAGAGGGACCGGGAGGTGGGTGAGCGGGACAAGTTCCGCTATCCCCCCTCCCTGGTGGTCATCGACGGCGGGATCGGACAGCTGGGCCGGGCGGTGGACGTCCTGAAGCGACTCGACCTCGACATCCCCGTCATCGGTCTCGCCAAACGGATGGAGGAGGTCTACCTACCCGACCGTTCCGACCCCATCCGCATCCCCCGCGACGCCGAAGCCCTCTACCTCCTGCAACAGGTGCGGGACGAGGCCCACCGCTTCGCCATAACCTACCACCGCCAGCTCCGCTCCAAGTCGATGGTCGACTCCATCCTCGACGAGGTGCCCGGGGTGGGAGCGAAGCGCAAGAAGGCCCTGATCCGCCGGTTCGGGTCGGTGAAGAGGATGCGTGCCGCCGACATCGAGACCCTGACCGAGGTCGTTCCCGAACGGGTCGCCTCCGACCTGTACGCTGCATTGCGACGATGAACAACGCACAGCAATCCGAACCAATCTCCGGTCGTCCCCATGTCCTGATAGTCAGCGGGATGTCCGGAGCCGGAAAGTCCAGCGCCGCCAAAGTGCTCGAGGACCTCGGCTACACCGTGATCGACAACCTGCCCCTGGCACTTCTCGGTGACGTGGTGGATCACCACGGCGCCGTCGAGGCGCCCAGCCCTCTCGCCGTGGGGATCGACGCCCGGGGCGGGGCGCCCAAAGAGGAGCTGCGGGAACTGATCACCGAGATGCTCCGGGGCGGGGTGAGGGTCCTCCTCCTCTTCCTCGAAGCCGACGACGCCACCCTCATACGCCGTTATGACGAGGTGCGCCGGCCCCATCCGGTGGAGGCGCCCACCGTCCGTCAGTCCATCGCGGAGGAGCGAAGGCTGATGTCGGACGTCAAGGAGGCGGCCGACATCGTCATCAACACCACCGACCTCAACGTCCACCAACTGCGCCAACGTCTCACCGAGGAGTTCTCCGAGGAGGCCCTGGACCGCCCCATGCGGGTGTCGGTGGAGTCATTCGGCTTCAAACACGGCGTACCCCGCGACGTCGACCTCGTCTTCGATGTCCGGTTCCTCCCCAACCCCCACTGGGTGGCCGAGCTGCGACCACTGCGGGGCACCGACCGGGAGGTCTCCGACTACGTGTTCTCCTCCGAGGACGCCGTAACCTTCCTGGAGAAGGTCGACGACCTCTTGGAGTTCCTCATCCCCCGTTTCGAACAGGAGGGCAAGTCGTACGTGTCGATCGCGGTGGGATGTACCGGGGGCCATCACCGCTCGGTGGCCATGGCCGAGGCCATCTCCGATCGTCTCGCCAAGCACGGGATCACATCCACCGTCCGACACCGGGACACCGAGAGGTGAACCCCGAGACCGAGACCGCCATCGAGGTCGCCACCGACCTCCTCGACCCCGACGGTCCCTCGGTCGTAGTAATCGGGGGCGGCCACGGCCAGGCCGCCGCCCTCGAGGCCGTCCAAACCTATGCCGGGTCGATAACCGCCCTGGTTGCGGTGGGCGACGACGGTGGCTCCTCGGGGCGTCTCACCGACGCCATGGGGATACCACCGCCGGGAGATGTCCGCCGCTGTCTCCTCGCCTTGAGCCCCAATCCGACACTGGCCGCCCAGCTGTTCGGCCACCGCTTCCGCAGCGGCGACATCGCCGACCATTCCCTGGGAAATCTCATGCTGGCCGGTCTTTACGAGCTAACCGGCGATTTTGCACTTGCCGTGGAGATGGCCGGTGACCTCCTTGGTGCCGTCGGTGACGTCATTCCCATAGCCAACCAACCGGTGACCCTTGAAGCAGTAGTCGATGGGTCCGCGGTGAGGGGCCAGGTCACCATCTCCGCAATGAAGGGAACCATCGAAAGACTGCGACCCCTCCCCGAGGGTGTTCGTCCCCATCCCGATGCCCTCAATGCGCTGGGGATGGCCGATCAGATCGTGATCGGCCCCGGCAGTCTGGTCACGTCATTGTGTGCCGCCCTCGTCGTCCCCGAGGTGATGGAGGCGGTTCTCAACTCACCCGCGGTGAAGACGGTGGTCCTCAATCTGGTTACCCAAAGAGGCGAGACAGAGGATCTCACCGGAGCAGAGCAACTGGATCTTCTCTGTCGGATCAGTGGTCTTCTTCCTCCTGGTGTCGTCGTCGCCAACAACGGCCCGATCATCGCACCCCCCGGCCTCGACCCTGTCGAGATCAGCACCTCCGAGACGGGTGAACGGGGATGGCGTCTCGTCCCCGGAATCATGTCACCCACGGGACGCCCCGTACACGATGCCATAGCCCTTGGAACCGTCCTGGAGCGTGCCCTCCTCAACCCCTAGCCGCTGCCGGCGAGGCGTGGACCTAGACGGCGACACCGTCCGAACTGGCACTCTTCCGTGCCTCGATGTGGTCCACGACGTGAGCCGCATCTCGGCCCAGGCCGTGGATCTGGTGTGAGGACACGGCATGCAGGAATTTGAGGCCGACGAAGTAGAGACCAGGCTCCGC
>WHUC01000037.1:0-1859 GCA_009377435.1 Acidimicrobiia bacterium | reverse complement strand
CCGGAGTTGCCTGCCCCCACGACGAGAACCTCACCGTCCCGAAGCTGGTCTGGGTTGAGGTAGCCGTCCACGTGGGCTTGATAGATATTCTGATCGAGCTCCGACGCGAACTCGGGTACGCGGGGCTCTTGCCAACTCGCCATTGCGACCACGACATTGTCCGCCTCGAAGGTGCCGTTGTTGGTGGCGAGCTGGAAACGATCCCCCCTACGTGTCAGCCTTTCCACCCTGACGCCATTCCGTACCGGAAGCTCGAAGTTCTTGGCGTAGCCCTCGAGAAAGTCTGCGAACTCGTCCTTGGTGGGGAACCCCCAGCGGGAATCGGGGTAGGCCATCCCGGGGAGACCATTGAACCGGTTAGGGGTGAAAAGCCGGAGGGAATCCCACCGGTTACGCCACGCATCCCCGATCCGTTCGTTGGCATCGAGGATCAGGAACCGAGAGCCGCGTTGGGTGAGATGGTATCCCACCGCCAGCCCGGATTGACCGCCGCCTATAACGATGGTCTGTAGGTGTCCGTGGTCTTCCATGTTGTCATATCCTCCTATTCCTGCGCCGGTGCCACTGTGGAACCGGTCAATCTGTGGAGTTCTCCCGCATCCGTGGTGATGCGGAGAAAGCTGTGGGTTTGCACCGCCGCGGACACTGCACACCCCGGGATGAAGCCGAGTTGGGCGGTCACCAGGGCGTACGCAACCCAGGGGATCTGGACGGTTCCTCCGAGTAACCACCCCCACCAGCGGCCGGTCCCCGCCGACCACAAGGCAAGGACCTGCAGACCAGTGAGGAGCCACGGCCAGAATTGTGGAGCTCCAAGATTGCTCTCGTTTCCGGTCGAGACCACGACCCCCGAGAGCATCATGGCGGCTCCCAGAGCCACGGCTAGATAGGTTGATCTCGGTCTCCACATGTCCCCAAGCTATGGCGAGCCGGTGGACCTGCCAATGGGGAGTTCACCCTATGGGACTGGATACTCGAATTCGGGAGGAGGTTCGCCCGACGGCACGAGACCGTGCTCCATGGCAAAAAGGGCGGCGGCAGCTCGGCTGGACACGCCCATCTTGCGGTAGGCGTTCTGAATATGGTGATCCGCAGTCTTGGTCGAGATGTCCAGGGCACGTGCCATCTGCTTGGTCTGGAGACCACGAGCGAGGAGACCGAGGACCTCCACCTCACGTTCGGTCAGACCTGCTGGTCGTTCGATCCGAGGAGGGCTCTGTCCGGCCGCCTCGACCACCGCCCGGACCATCTCCGGGTCAAGCCTCCCTGCACTCGCTTCCCGTCCGATCATCTCCACCGCCTGGTCCACCGTCACAGCCGGTCGGTGCGGTCTCGGTTCCAGCATGGCGTGAAATGCGTCGGCAGCGGCGAGCAGGCGGGTAGGAGGGGAGAGGGAGCGGGCCGGGGATCCACGGTGATAACCCGACCCATCAAGCCGTTCGTGGTGGGAGCACGCCACCTCGGCGAGGGAGGCGAGGAGCGGGGACTTCCCGAGAATACGTTCCGTGTAGTAGCTGTGCATCCTCACCTGTTCCCATTCGTCGGCGCTCAGCGAACCCGGCTTCTGCCAGATACGTGGGTCGATGGCTACCCTTCCAACGTCGTGGACGCGGGCGGCCCTGACCGCGCGTGCAGTCTCGGTGGTGTCGAAGGAACACACCTCGGCGGCCTTGGCCACCAACTCTGCGACACCGGCCGCATGTCCGGAGAGCGACGGCGCAACCAGATCGGCAAAGTCTCCCATAGCTGCGAGAGAGCGGTCGATCTCCTCACCCTCGAGCATCAGCCACGGTTTGGGCTCGGCGGCGAGGGTGGCCTCCCAGGCTGACTCCGTATCGGCAGCGGCGAGCACCTCCGCG
>WHUC01000036.1 GCA_009377435.1 Acidimicrobiia bacterium | reverse complement strand
CGTGTCGGCGGCCCGCAGGGTGATGGTCGACGCCGCGGCGCGCCGCCAGTCGATACCCGCCCTACGGACGACGCTGACGATGCGCAGTGGCTCACCGAGACGCAGCGGCAGCACGTGGTTGGCGCCCAACGCTACGTGTAACGCCGCCACGGCATGACGGAGTGGAAGATCGGGAAGCACCCGGCGCCAGGCCAGGGCACGGAGGAGGAAGGCGGCACCGAACCCAGCCCAGACCATCGAGAGGCCGAAGGGTCTCTCCCCAATAGAATGCAACACCTCGGATAGGGCGCCCCGGTCCATCGTCTCCACAATCGCCCACACGACCGGGATGGTGAGAACGAGTGCGAGGAGGACGGCGAAGCGCCGCGGTGTCCGGCGGGTGAAAGTGGATTCCGGGGGGCTATCAGGCATACCAAACGTCACATGTAAGGCAAACTTTACACCACCACCGTAGTGTTATTAACATCGCCGGGACATGAGAGCACTGGTCACCGGATCCGAGGGTTTCATCGGCAGCCATCTAACAGCCGCGCTCCGTTCGAATGGTCACGACGTCATCGGTCTTGACCGCCGCGTCGGCGTTGGCCCCGGTCATCGCAGGCTCGACCTCGCCGACCCCCTCACCCTATCCCCTCTGCACAAGATCGTCACCGCCGAGATCGACGTCGTCTTCCATCTGGCGGCCCGTCCCGGGGTGAGGGATTCACACCCGGCCATCGACGAACTCCGTCATCGTGACAATGTGCTCGCCACCCGGAGGCTCTTCGAGTCGACCCCCATCGATGTGCCCGTGGTGGTGACCTCATCGTCTTCGGTCTATGGCGGCGCCACGGTAGCCAATGCCACGATCCGACCCTGTCGTGAGGGTGATCCCCTCCGGCCGGTCGGGGGCTACGCACGATCGAAGGCGGCGATGGAAGAGTTGTGTCACCAACGCAGAACCCGTGGTGGCACCGTGGCCGTCGTCCGCCCCTTCACCGTGGTCGGCGAGGGGCAACGCCCCGACATGGCGCTCTCGTTGTGGTTGGCCGCGGTGAGCTCGGGGCGACCCATTCGTATCCTCGGCTCACCGGAGCGGACCCGGGACCTAACCGACATCAGGGGTGTCATCAGGGGTCTGACCGCTGTCGCCGACATCGGATTCAACGGAACGGTGAACCTGGGCACGGGACTCGGGCACCGATTGATCGACGTGGTGCACACCCTCCTCGAAACCTTGGGCAAGCCCGGTGAGATCGTGGTGGCGCCTGCCGCCGCCGAGGAGAGACCGGCCACATTGGCCGACACGACACTGTGCACAGGGCTGCTCGGGTTCACCCCGACCACCGATCTCGGAGACGTCGTTGCCCGGATCGTGGAGGCCGGCACCGGAAATGTTTCGGTAACCACGACACGGACGGCGCTGTGATGAGCGACCGGGCATTTCGTGTCTCACTCGCCGGCATCGGCGTGGTGGTCACCCTCATCACCGCCCTGGGCGTCGATGTACGGGCCACCTACGGTGCCCAAACCACGGCCGACGAGCCCCAATATATCCTCTCGGCGATCAGTCTGTGGGAGGACGGCAATCTCGACATCTCCGATGAGTTGGCCGAGGAGCGCTATCGGGCTTTCCATGAGCTCGACCTCCCTCGGCAGACCGAGCCGTACCCCGATGGTCGGGAGCTCAGCCCACACGACCCGTTGTTACCCCTGATCCTCGCCCTCCCCGTTGGAGTCGGTGGCTGGATCGGAGTCAAGTTGGCCCTGGCCATGATGGCCGGTGGTCTCGCCTCCACCATGGTCTGGGTGGCCCATCGTCGTCTCGGGGTCAAACCCTGGTTGGCGGTCTTGGTGGTGTCGGTGTTCTCCCTCTCCCCTCCCCTTGCCATCTACGCCACCCAGGTCTACCCGGAGCTGTCGGCCGCGTTGTTGGTCACCACGGCGATCGCGGCGCTCACCGCACCCTCTCTCGGTGGCGGAAAATGGCTGGCCGCGGCGGCGATCGTGGCGTTGCCGTGGCTGGCGGTCAAATACGTGCCGGTAGCGGCCGCACTTGCCATCGTCGCCCTGGTTCGGCTCCAGGGAGCATCCCGTCGTTGTTTCATCGCGGTCTTGGTTGGGGCCGGGGCCGTGTACGTCGCCGGACATCTGTGGATATACGACGGACTCACCGCCTACTCCGCCGGCGACCATTTTGTCGGCGGTGAGTACACCGCCGTCGGGGCCAATGCCGATCTATGGGGTCGGAGCACCAGGCTGTTGGGCCTCCTGGTCGATCGGGCATTCGGTTTGGGTGCATGGCAGCCCGCGTTCTTCCTTGTCCCCGCTGTGGCCGGTTGGTTGCTGGCGCGCCGGCGATCGGCTGGCCCTGAGAGCTGGCTGCTCGGTCTGGCTTCTATGGGTTGGCTGGTCGCAACCTTTGTGGCGCTGACGATGCACGGATGGTGGTTCCCCGGTCGACAGGTCGTGATCCTGATCCCGGTGATGGTGCTCCTTTTGGCCCGGTGGGCCAACGAGAGCGGCACAAGGACAATCATCACCACCGCCACCGGTCTGATTGGTGTGGTCTCGTACGGATTCCTCCTCGTCGAGGGGATCAACCGGGATCTGACGTGGGTGGTCGACTTCGCCGCCACCGCCAACCCGTTCTACCGGCTGCTCTCACCCTTGTTGCCCGACTACATGGCACCCTCACTCACCACTTGGAGTCTCCACGGGTTTTGGATGGCCGTCTGTTCGGTTCTATTTGTGATGGGGTGGCGGGGGGCCAATGCAGATGCCTTGGCCGCATCCGAGCAGATGACCTTGATGGAGCGACACGACCAACAAAAGGAAAGGATGACGACATGAGAAGACCGATGACGAAGAGGATTGTGGCCATCGTTGCCGCCTTGGCCATGACTCTTGCCGCCTGCGGTGATGACGATGGCGCCGAGGTGCGCGACCTCGGTGGGGATGGCTCGAGCACCGGATCGGGTTCCGGAACGGGTTCCGGAACGGGATCCGGATCGGGATCGGGATCGGAGATGACGTCGACGACGACCAGCGGGTAGGTAGGGGGCGACCCATTCGCTGTCCCGACGTTCATCTATGATTGTTGCCATGACCGACACCACCGCCTACCGGACTCCTTACCGCGAGTACGCCGCGGCGATCTACGAGCTGCATGAGGCCGATCTCCCCGTGATCCAGGCGCGGATCGCCGAATGGCTCGGGGTGAGCCGACCGTCGGTCTCCGAGATGGTCCATCGCATGGCGTCCGACGGCCTGGTTGCCATCGACGACGAGATCAACCTGACCGATGACGGTCTCCATCTCGCCGAGGTCGTGGTTCGTCGCCACCGACTTGCCGAGCGTTTTCTCACCGAGGTCCTCAGTATGCCGTGGGTCAAGGTCCACCAGGAGGCGGAGGTTTGGGAGCACGCCATTTCCGATGATGTCGAGAAGGCGATGTGGGACAAGCTCGACGATCCCAAGACCTGCCCGCATGGCAACCCGATCCCCGGCGCCGGGTACCGCCCTCCCCCGGTCGAGCCTCTCTCCGATCTGGCCGGACGCACCGCCGTCGTGGAGCGGATCTCCGAGGAGCTCGAGTTAGACGACGAGATCATGAACTTCCTCGATGTCAACGGTATCCGCCCGGGGGCCCGTGTCGAGACCGTGGCCCGCACCCCCGACGGGATCCTCACCATCCGCGTCGACGACGACGCCCAGGTCGGGTTGAGCACCTTCATAGCCGACCGCGTCTACTCGGCCAAGTAGGCCGGGTCGCGGAGGTCCCCCCCTCGTCAGCGCCTCCGGCGCTGCCACTCCCCCCACATCCGTGGGGGGAGAACTATCACGACCCACGCCTAGATGTTGTCCCCCCACGAAGTGGGGGGAAGGTACCTGCGAAGCAGGTAGGGGGGCAAAGTAGCCACGGCGGTCGCGACCCCATCCGGTCGCGGTGGTGCCCGCCTCGCCAGCGCCTCCGGCGCCACCACTCCCGCCCATCGTGGCAACTGGCTGCACACAGCAACCCGGGACACCGCCCGCCCATCGTGGCGAACGGGATCGCCACGCGAGAAGGGCAAACGTGCGAGCCAGCGTCTGTTTCTCCGACTCCCCCTGGAAGACCCGACAACATCGGACACGTGACGCAAGTGAAGTCGACGGAGTCGGGAGAAAGCTCGCACCAATATCACAGCGCGGCGATGATCCTGTCGTCCATGTCGGGGAAGGTATCGAGGTATTCGCGTCGTTCGGCGCGGAGACGCTCCACCGTTCCCTTGTACTCGTCGAGACGACCCTGGGCGTCGTAGAGCTCCCTGGGTCGTAGTTTCTCGGGATCGTCGATGCCGGGGACGGAGGTGGCGACCTCGTAGCCGAAGTCGGGGTCGGTCTCCCACTCGATGGTTCTCTCGACGATCCCGGCCACGATCGCCGAGCTGTCGGGGATGCGGATCTTCTTGGAGCGGTCGTCATCGTCGGTGCCGCCGACGCGACCGGTGTTGAGAAGGTACACCTCGAGGTCGGGCATGGTCTCGAGCAGCTCGAGGAGCCGACTGCCCTGCATGGCGTCGTTATCGAAGAAGAAGGGGTTGGTCCCGGCCTTCCGCAGGTTCTTCCCGGCCTCGGCGGCACCACCCGCCGAGGTTCCCTTGGTCTCTCCGAGCATGAAGTAGAGGGGAACCTGATGGCGCGACAGCTTCGCCACCGCGGGAATTATGTTCTCGTTCCTGTTGAGGATGAACAGGTAGTTGGCACGGGGCAGATCGGCCGGTGACCGGTGTCTGATGTTGGCCAGCGGGAAGGTGCACCGTCCGTTGGCCGTGTAGGAGTCGTCGAGGAAATCGACCTTGCCGTCGGCGTCGACACCCACATTCTCCAGCCATGCGTCGGGACGGGTGGCCCCCCCGTGGATGGTGGGCTCGTCGTCGGGATCGAGTCCATAGGTCTTGGCGAAGCACCCGTTCTCACTGGAGTGGATCTCCCCGCCGGGCATGAGGGCGACGAAGTCATCCTGGACCGGCAGTGAGCCGAGTTGCTGGCGGAAGGTGGTGGTGGTCTTGCCGGTTCCCGAGAGACCGATGATCAGGGCCGCCTTCTCGGTGCCGTCGGGGGTCTGGTCGGCGGGGAAGGTCTTCAACCCCGAATGCAGGGCGAGGCCACCGCGGTCATAGACGAGCTTGTTCCACATACGCAGACTGCCCATCTTGGACTCCCCGAAGTAGTCGGAGCCGAACACACGGGTTATCCAATTGTCGAGATCGACGATGATCAAACAGTCGTCGGGTTTTCCCTCGGCCTTGAGCCCAGGTGTGAATATGACGGTGAACTCGGGCTCGAACTCATCGTCCCGGTCGAAGAAGAGCTGCGCCTGCATCCCCGGGATGTTGGAATTCGCCCGTTCCATGTAGAGACGGGTCCCTGTCCTGAAGTCGGAATCGGGGCCGATGTACCCCTCGATGAGCACCATGTCCTGATCGGCGATGTATTCATCCTGCCGGCGCGCCCATTCCTCGGCCTCGGTCCGGGAGATTCGGTTCTGGTAGATCTCCTCATCGACAACGAAGAAGGTCGATCCCACCAAGCGTGCCGTGACCTTTGCCTGGTAGTTGAGATTGTCGAACTCGGTGACGGTTATCCCGGGCATCAACTCCTCGGCCCAGGCGCGCAACTCCGCCTGGGACGGATTGCCGGCTACCGACTTGGCTGGTGGCAACTCGAACAAACTTCCTCCTCGAAGGTCCTCTCCACTCTATGCCGACCCCGAACCCAAGGGGATCAGACTGCACACAGGCGGTGAACGCGGGTTAGTCCCCCCTTATCCTCTCGCCAAGCTCGGCGATCTCCTCGCTGATGGAGTGATGGATGCTGTACCCGGAGGGGTCGCGGATCTCCTCGATATGGGTGGCGAGATCCTCGGTTGTCGGTGTCTGGCGCGCCCCGCCGAACCAGCCCTCGGTGAGACCCACGAAGAACCGGGCGTATCGTCCTCCCCCCGCCGAGAAGATCTCGTGGGTGATCAACGACTCCGCGGAGGCGAGGTAGACGACCATCGGTGTTACCTGCTCCGGTTGCAGGTACTGGGCGAGATCGCCGAGCAGATCCTCGGTCATCCGGGTGCGGGCTATGGGGGCAAGGACGTTGGAGAGCACCCCATACGTCGCCCCCTCTATCGCCAGGACATTGGACAATCCCACCAGACCCATCTTGGCGGCCCCGTAGTTGGACTGGCCAAAGTTACCCAGAATCCCGGCGTTGGAGGATGTGAACACGAATCTTCCGTAGCCCGCCTCCTTCATGGCCAGGAACGCGGGCTGGGAGACATGGAACGCACCCCGTAGGTGGACATCGAGTACGGCTTCGAGCTCGCCCCCCGTCAGCTTGGCGAAGCTACGATCACGCAGGATTCCGGCGTTGTTGACGACGACGTCGACCCGGCCCCACTGCTCCAGTGCGGTGTCGACGATGGCCCGACCGCCATCGGGGGTGGAGACGGTGTTGGCGTCCGCCACCGCCACACCACCGGCCTCAATGATCTCGGCGACCACCCGTTCCGCCGCCGTTCCCGAGCTCCCCGTCCCATCGACGGCACCGCCGAGATCGTTGACGAGGACGTGGGCGCCCCGCCGGGCGAACTCGAGGGCATGGGAACGGCCCAACCCTCCCCCGGCCCCGGTGACAATGACGACACGGCCATCAAAGGTTATCTGATCACTCATCGTTGCCCTTTCCGGGTTGCATCCGCGCCTCCCGTACCGCTCACTGGTAGAGGGCCTCGATGTCGTCGACGTACTTCTCCTCCACCACACGTCGCTTCAGCTTCAGCGACGGTGTCACCTCACCACTCTCCGGGGTCCACTCATCGGGGACAATGAAGAACTTCTTGATCTGTTCCACCTGCGAGACCTGCTCATTGGCGTCATCGACCGCTCTCTCTATCTCGGCTATCACCTTCTCGTCACGGGAGAAATCGCCGAGATTTTCGTATGCGACGCCATTGGCCTCCGCCCAGACGGGCGCCTCCTCGGCGTCGAGGGCGACGATCAGGGTCAGATACTTGCGGCCATCCCCGAGCATGCAGGGCTTGGAGATGAGTGGATGGTTCCCCAGGATCGTCTCCAGCTTTGCGGGGGCGATGTTCTTGCCGGCGGCATTGATGATGATCTCCTTCTTCCTCCCGACGATGGACAGGTTGCCGTCGCCATCCAACGTCCCCAGGTCACCCGAGTGAAGCCAGCCGTCGTCGTCGAAGGTCGCGACGGTGGCCTCGGGGAGCCGCCAGTAGCCGGGGGAGATCACACCACCCCGCATCAGCACCTCGCCGTCGTCCTCGACACGGACTTCCACCCCGGGGATGGGCGGTCCCACCGTCCCTATCTTGTTGGCCCCGGGACGGGCCGTGGTCGCCGGACCCGATGTCTCCGACATGCCGTACAACTCGAACAGGGGGAGGCCCAGTCCCTGGAAGAAGGCGATCAGCCCGGGATCTATGGGTGCGGCGGCCGAGATGGCCATGAACAGGTCGCCCATCCCCAGTTGGTCCCGTACCTTTCCCAGGACGACCTTGTCGAGGAGGTCGTGCTGTATCTTCGAGACCGGCCCCAGGGACCGGCCCTCCTGCTCGGCCGTCACCCTCTTCTCCCCCAGGGCTACGGCCCGGTGGAGAAGTTTCCCGCGGAGGCCGGTCGCCTCGTCGAACCTGCCCTTGAGACGGATGGCGAACTTCTCCCACACCCGGGGGACACCCACGAAGAGCTGGGGCTGCGCCCTCTGGATGTATTCGAGGACGTTGCTCAGATCGGGGCAGAAGAAGGTCTCGCCACAGAGGTAGATGCCGACGTAGTGGCTGGCCATGCGTTCGGCGATATGGGCGAGAGGAAGGTACGAGACCATGCGCGAGTGCATCGGGAGGCTGGCACCCCGTCGGATGGCCTCGGCGGTAAAGACCACGTTCCGATGGCTGATCATCACCCCTTTGGGATCGCCGGTGGTTCCCGAGGTGTAGATGAGTGTCGCCAACTGATCCGGTTCGATCGCGGCCACGGCCGTCGACACCGTCTCGGGGTCGTCGACAAGACGCTCCTTGCCCAGGGCCACGAGGTCGTCCCAGGAGAGGACGTGATCACTGGCTTCGAATTGGTTGGCGCCCTCCATCAGGACGATGTGCTCGAGATCGGGTAGATCGGACCGTATCTCCTCGAAGCGCTTCATGAAATCGAGGTTCTCGAGAATTGCCACTTTCGCCCCGCAGTCATTGACGATATAGCGGATCTGCGGTGCTGTCAGGGTCGAATAGAGGGTGACAGCGGTGGCGCCGGTATGGATGGCACCGAGATCGGCGATCACATGCTCGGGTCGGTTGCCCGCTATGACGGCGACGAAATGACCACTCTCGACACCGAGCGCCTGGAGTCCGGCGGCCACCTCGTTGACGGTCTCCCGGTATTCGACCCAGGACAGACTCTTCCAATCGTCGCCCTCTTTCCAGTGGAGGGCGGCGCGGTCACCGAACCGCGAAGCGTTCTGCTCGAAGCTGTCGACAATGGTGAGCTTGTCGATGAGCGTGTCTATCTCGGTGGCACCCGGCCCCACGGCAATGTCGGTCATTTGGCTTCTCCTCCGGTGGTGATCCCCCGACGATACTGCCTCGGTGGCCTCGCTCGCTCAGGGAACGATCCCTTCACCCTGCAAGACGGCGAACTCGTCGGCATCGACCACCCCCCGCCCGATCAGCACGGCGCGGGTATCGCCCCCGGGCTCGGAGGGCGCCCGGGGTGTCGAGGGCGGTGTCTCCGAGAATCGGGGGGCCGGCCCCGGCTGGATGAGCCCGTCCACGTCGACGAACGTCCCCCGTGCCTCCAGATGGGGATGCGAGGCCGTTTCACCGAGGGTCCACACCCCGGCAACGCAGGCGTCGGAGCCGGCGAAGACCGCCTCCCATTCCGATCGGGGCCGTGTGGCGAAGATGGCGGCGAACCGTTCCCGCAGCTCCGGCCAGCCCTCCCTATCCATCTGGTCGGGTAGATCGGTGTCGGCGAGACCGAGACCGGCGAGTAGCTCGGCGTAGAACCGGGGCTCGAGGGCGCCCACCGCCACATAACGCTCGTCGGCGGTGCGATACGTCGCATAGAAGGGCGCCCCACCGTCGAGCAGATTGTCCCAGCGGCGATCGGTCCAGGTCCCCATCGCCAGCATGCCATGGACCATGGTCGTGAGTGACGCCGCCCCGTCGACGATGGCGGCATCAACCACCTGACCTCTGCCGGAAGCGGTCGCCGATATGACCCCGGAGAGGACACCGACCACCAGATAGAGCGCTCCTCCACCAAAATCGCCGACCAGATTGAGGGGTGGAACCGGTGAGACCTCGCCGATGGCACCGAGGGCACCGGCCACGGCGATGTAGTCGATATCGTGACCGGCCGTGTCCGCCAAGGGGCCGTCCTGTCCCCATCCCGTCATGCGGCCATACACCAATCGCTCATTGTGGATGAGGCAGATGTCGGGTCCCAACCCCAGGCCCTCCATCACCCCGGGTCGAAAACCCTCTATCAGGATGTCGGCATCGGTGATCAGCCGAAGGGCGATCTCCCGACCTCTTTCCTTCTTGAGATCGATGGCCACCGACCGCTTGCCCCTATTGAACAGACCAATGTCAAGCGGGTTTGGTCCCCCGGGACGGACCACCCTGATGACCTCGGCGCCCAGATCACACAGAAGCATCCCGGCAAACGGGCCGGGGCCGATCCCGGCGAACTCGATCACCGAGATTCCGGTCAGGGGTCCCGACACCCCTCAGCTCTCCTCGACAGGTTCGTCGAGAACGGCATGACGTTCGACCGATGTTGAGATGACGGCCTGCACGATGGCGGCCACCGGGAGTGAGGCGACGACACCCGAGACACCCATCAGGGTTCCTCCGATGAGGATGGCCCCGACGGACACGGCGGGATGCATCTCCATGGTGTGTCTCGTGACCCGCGGGGCAAGGATGAAGTTCTCCAGTTGCTGGTACACCACGATCGCCAGCAGTACCCACAACACCGAAACCGGTCCGGTCGCCACGGCCACCAGGATCGGGAGCGCTCCACCGAGATAGGTGCCGACGACCGGGATCACCTGGGAGAGGACACCCATCCCGATCCCAAGGGGCACCGGGAACGGGAGCCCGAGGAAGCCGAAGGCGAGAGCGTGGAACACCGCCGACACGACGGCGAGGAGGAACCGCGAGTACACATAACCACCGGTCTTCTCCACGGCGATCTCCCAGATCTTCAACGCCTCTCCCTGTCTTTCGGGGGTGAGCACGGACAGGAGCGTGGTGCGGAGTGTCGGCCCGTCGGCGATCATGAAAAAGGCGAAAAGGGCGATCGTGACCGCGTTGATGACCCCCCCGACCAGGGTCTGTCCCACCGCAAGCACCCCACCACCGACCTGCTCGCCGAATCGTCGGAAGATGCTCCCGGCCGACGAGAGGTCCCGATTGAGCTGTTCGGTGTCCAATTCGACACCGAACCAGTCCTGCAACGGTGGGGCTATCGATTCGAGAAGGTCGGGAAACGACTCGACGAGACTCGCCGCCTGACCGGCGATCACGGGGACGAGGGCGGCGACGAAGCCGAGAGCGAGGATGATCCATCCGACGAAGACGACCATCGTGGCCCGCCGGCGGTTCCAGTTTCTCTTGACCAGCCACTGGACCGCGGGTTCGAGTGCGACCGAGATGAAGAGCGCCATGAAGACCAGATAGAGGAACCCGCGCAGTCTGAGGGCCAGGACCACGGCGGCGATGATCCCGAGGATGGTGAGTGTGCCGGTGAGCACAACTCGACGGATGGTGCCGACCGTGAGGGCCTGGTCGGACTCCTCGGTGTTCTCCTCGATGGGCTCGGCCCCGTCGGGAGCCTCCGATCCGGTGGTGTCGCTGTCGTCCGTCACAGGCGCGAGACTACCCCCATGTCCGCAGCATCACCGGCGCCGCTCCCCCGCTTCCTACTTCCCGACAACGCCTCGATCGTCGATGGGGTGCTCCATATCGCCGGGCACTCCGTGCCCGGGCTCAGCGAACGCTTCGGGACCCCCCTCTTCGTCTATGACGAGAGCCACGTCAGGGACCGTTGCCGACAGGCCGTGGCGTCCTTCGAATCGGTCGCCTACGCCGCCAAGGCCTTCTTCAACAAGACGATGGCCCGCCTCGTGGCCGAGGAGGGGCTCTCCATCGATGTCGCCTCGGGCGGAGAGTTGTATATCGCCCTGTCCGCCGGCGTCCCACCGAGCCGTCTCGTAATGCATGGCAACGCCAAGTCGGAGCGGGAGCTGAGAATGGCCGTGGAGGCCGGGGTCCACCGGATGGTGGTCGACGGATTCGACGAGCTCACCCGGATCGAGCACATCGTCGGACCCGACGAGACGGTCGACATCCTTCTTCGCATTACCCCCGGGGTCGAGATCCACACCCACGACTTCATCAGCACGGGTCAGGACGACTCGAAGTTCGGTTTCACCCTCTCGACGGGGCTGGCCCATGAGGCTGTGGAACGGGCGAGGCGATCATCGTCGGTGAGGTTGCAGGGAATCCACGTCCATCTCGGCTCGCAGGTGTTCAGGGCGGACTCGTTCGCCCGGGCCATCGCCGTGATCGCACCCGCCCTGCGGGACTGGGAACTGCCGGAGTTGTCCCTCGGTGGTGGTTTGGGTGTTCCCTATGTCACCGGTGAGACCGCCCCCGACTTCGGCGATTGGGGCACGGTCGTCAGAACCGCGATCGCCGATGAGGGCCTCGGTGCTATCGAGATCGCCGTGGAGCCGGGCAGATCGATCGTGGCGTCGTCGGCGGTAACGGTCTACACGGTCCAAGCCGTCAAGGATCTCCGGGGGATCCGGACATACGTCGCCGTCGACGGGGGGATGAGCGACAACCCGAGGCCGGTCCTCTATGGCAGCGGATATGAGGCGTTTGACCCCAACCAAGCCGACGCTCCCCGTCCCGCCACCGTTCGGATCGTGGGAAAACACTGCGAGTCAGGTGATGTTCTGGTCGACGATGCCGCCATCCCCCGTGGTGTGGCCGCAGGCGACCTGTTGGCCACCCCGGTGACGGGCGCATACGGTCATTCCATGGGATCCAACTACAACAAGGTCCTCCGACCGGCGGTGGTGTTCGTCTCGGAGGGCGGGGTTCGGGAGGCGGTCCGCCGGGAGCGCTACGAGGATCTGCTCATCACCGACCTCGGCTGAGTTGGCCCAGCGAACCATGGGGTGTCTGGGTACAAGCCCTACTTCTCGATGGGCACCTTGACGGCGTTCCCGTACTCGGTCCACGACCCGTCGTAGTTACGCACCCGCTCGTAGCCCAACAACTCGGAGAGAACGAACCACGTGTGTGAGGAGCGCTCCCCTATCCGGCAGTAGACGATGATGTCGTCACCGGAGGACAGACCCTGTTCGGTGGCGTATATCGCCTCGAGTTGCTCGCGTGATCGGAATGTCCCGTCGTCGTTGGCGGCACGTTTCCAGGGGACGTTGCTCGCACCCGGGATATGTCCGCCCCGGAGGGCACCCTCGTTGGGATAGTCGGGCATGTGCATGCGCTCACCGCTGAACTCCTCGGGCGACCGCACATCCACAAGGGGGCGTTTCGACTCGGAATGGGCCAGGGCGTCGGCGATGAACGCCCGGATATGGGTGTCATCCCGATCGGGCACCAGATACTCGGTGGGCTCGACGGTAGGTGTGTCGGTGGTCATCTCCCGGCCCTCTGCCTCCCATTTCTGGCGACCGCCATCGAGGAGACGGAGATCCTCATGACCGAACAGAGAAAACACCCAAAGGGCGTACGCCGCCCACCAGTTGAAGTTGTCGCCGTAGAACACGACCGTGGAGTCGGGTTTGATCCCCTTCTCCGACATGAGACCGGCGAACCCTTCGGCATCCACATAGTCACGGACGGTCTCGTCGTTCAGATCGGCGTGCCAGTCGACCTTGACCGCGCCGGGGATGTGACCCACCTCGTAGAGGAGAACGTCCTCGTCGGACTCCACGACAACAACATCGGGGTCATCGAGGTGCTCGGCCAGCCAATCGGTCGACACCAGCCTCTCGGGGTGCGTGTAGGCGGAGAACTTCTCCTCGGAATCGACAGCGACATTCACGATACGAATCCAATCTGGCGGCTTGATGTGCACGTTAGTGCCGCCTCCGCAGCCTCCAACGCGTAGGCGTTTGGGCCATGGCGACACCCTCGAATCCCGGGTTCTGCCCCCCGGTCCGTATAATTGGGGGTGATGGCACTACCCGAAAAACTTCAGACGATCGTCGATGTCTTCGACGCCTCACCCAAGGACTTCAGGGTGGAGGCCCTGCTCGACTATGCCCGCAGGCTGCCTCCCCTTCCGCCCCGCTACACCGACGACCCCGATTTGTTGGAGTCGGTCCCCGAATGCCAGACACCCTTCTTCCTGGCCACCGAGGTGGAAGACGATGGAACCGCCCATCTCTACTTCGACGCGCCGCCACAGGCGCCCACGGTGCGGGGATACGCCGGCATCCTCGCCGACGGGCTCGACGGTGAACCGGCCGATGTGATCCTCGCCGTCCCCGACGACTTCTACATGACCATGGGTCTCGAGGAGGTGGTAACGCCTCTCCGGCTCCGAGGGATGGCCGCCATCCTCCACCGTCTGAAACGCCAGCTCCGGGATGCCACCGCCTGATGCTCCCCCCACCGATCAATGACCGCTGATCAAGTGATCGGCGGCACCCATCATCCTGTGGCGGGCCCTAACGACAGCCCATCATCGGGGCGGCATCCGGGCCCCGGCATCGAGGCGGATTACCTCACCGTTGAGCATGGGGATGGTGACTATCGCCTCGACGAGACGGGCGAAGTCGTCGGGGGTGCCGAGACGTCGGGGGAACAGCTGAAGACCGGCCAGGGCGTCCTTGAGCTCGTCGGGTGCATCCGCAAGCAGTGGCGTGTCCATGATGCCGGGAGCAATGGTCACCACCCTGATTCCCAACGACGCCAGATCGCGGGCTATGGGGAGTGTCATGCCCACGACTCCCCCCTTGGACGCCGAGTAGGCGGCCTGTCCGATCTGACCCTCGAAGGCGGCGATCGATGCCACGTTGACGATCACCCCCTTCTCGCCGTCGTCCCCGGGAGGGTTCTGCGCCATTACGGCGGCCACTCGCCGAATCACGTCGAACATTCCGATCAGATTGATCGAGATCACCTTTCTGAACAGTTCGAGGTCGAACAAAGCTCCGTCCCGGGATATAACTCGAGCCGCCGGTGCGATCCCAGCGGCGTTCACCAGTATCCCGATTCCGCCCCGCTCGTCGAGGGCGGTGTCGATGGCGGCAGCTATCGAGTCGGTGTCGCTCACATCGCCTCTGACGAAGGAGACCGCCGACCCCAGCTCGGACTCCATGGCCCGACCCGCGTCTTCGTTGAGGTCGACGAGGACGACCTCGGCACCACCGGCAACGAGCCGACGGGCCGCGCCCGCGCCGAGACCGGAGGCTCCCCCGGTCACCATCGCTATCGATCCCGTGACCTTCATGCTAGGACGGTAGCCGATCGCTCTCCTCGGACGACAGCGACGTGATCGGTCTGTTCGACTCCGGTGTCGGGGGTCTCTCCATCGCCGCGGAGATCCGAAGCCGACTACCCGATGCCGACCTCCTCTACATCGCCGACCGGGCCCGGGCGCCATGGGGGGTGAGGTCCGACACCGAGATTCTCAACATGTCGATCGAGCTCGCCGACCGCCTCGTCGCCGAAGGCTCGTCGCTGGTCGTCGTGGCCTGTCACACCGGGTCTGTCGTGGCGCTCGAAGCGCTGAGGAAGCGGCATCCCGGTCTCCCTTTCGTTGGTCTCGACCCGGCTATCAAGCCGGCCGCAGCCATGAACAACGGCACCGTCGCCGTGCTGGCAACACACACCACCCTGCGAAGCCGGTCATATCAGACCCTGATCGCCGATCACGCCGTCGACACCGAGGTTGTTGGGGTTGCCTGCCCGAGATGGGTCGAACTCGTGGAGGACGGTATTACCGACGGACCCGATGCCGAGGATGCGGTCGCCGAGGTGATCGACCCCCTTCTGGACCGGGGCATCGGCGCTTACGTTCTCGCCTGCACCCATTTCCCGTTCCTCCAAGATCTCATCAGGGAGCGGATCACACCAGGTGGTGTCCTCGTCTCCCCGACAGATGGCGTTGCCCGTCAGGTCGATCGCCTCATCGAGGACCGGAGCGGGTCGGGGCGCACCCGGATCATCTCGACAGGACGTGAGGACGGGGTTGTCGAAAGGGTGGCGGGTCTCGGTGGTCTCGACCTCCGGGGGCAGGATCTAACCTTCGGCTAGGAGGGCTCGTCTGAACCATATGTCCCACATCTCGACGATCTCACCATGACCGCCGAAGAGCCCTTGTCGTTGCACCCCGACAACCCGGTGACACTGCAGGAAATGGCGGACCTCACTGGGGCCTCCCCTGTCCTCATCGAGGCCTTGATGCGTCAGGAACTCCTGGTTCCCATCACCGACGAGGACGTCCCGCGATTCGATCCGTCCGATGCCGAGGCGGTGCGGGCGGGTCTTTCACTACTCGAGTCGGGCCTACCCCTCGGTGAACTGCTCCAGATCGCCAGGAGGGCAGATGACTCGCTGAGGGATCTCGCCGAGCACGCCGTCGACGCCTTCGACCGTTTCGTCCGTGACGGGGTCGAGGCGGAGACCACCGACCCCGACGAGGTGGCCCGTCGTCTCGATGATGCATACACCGAGATGTTGCCCGCGGCCGCCCGGTTGGTGGGGGGTCATTTCGCCCGCCTGCTCGTCCTCGGGGCACGCCGTCGCATGACGGGCGGCTGAACGGTGCGATGAGCTGGGAGGAGCGGGAACTTCCCGAGGACATCGATCCGATCGAGGCCGACCCCGACGTAGTCTGGGCGGAACAGGGTCGGATTCTGGCCGGTTGGGGTGTCCATCGACGGGTCGAGGTCCCCACCGGTGCCGACAGGGCTGCCGTCTCCGTGAGGGAGCTCCAAACCATGGTCGAGCCGGGACCGTGGCGGGTATTCTTCAGCCTTACATTCGACCGGGACCGGCCCGGATCCTGTCTACTCATCCCGTCCGTGATGG
>WHUC01000224.1 GCA_009377435.1 Acidimicrobiia bacterium | reverse complement strand
CCTTCCCCCCACTGCGTGGGGGGACAACATCACAGTTCTCCCCCACAAAACTCAGCCCTCTTCTATCAAGCGGCCCAGGTACTTGCTGCGTCTCTTTCCATCCTCACGCCAGTAGGCATACCAGTAGGGGCCGTGGGGGCACCGGGTGCACTCGGTCTTGCCACAGCGGACCATCTGGGAGCGAAGGCTGACCTTCTCCTCCCCACCACCGGATGTGCCGGTCTGTCTCTCCAGATGAGCCCGGATGAGCAACTGGAGCTGTCTCAGATCGTGTTCGTCCAGTTCCCGAACCCAATCGACCAGCTCGCGCTCCAGGGCCATATTGCCCTAGGCGACGCCCTCGGCGAACAGGGGGGTCACGGTGCGGCGATCGGTCAGGGTCCATCCCAGGGGTGGGGTGAGCCGGTCCGCATGGTTGGCGCACAGGCTGTACCTGGTGGCGTCGGCGGCGATGCCGTGGTCCTCGAGCCAGACGGACTTGGCGGGGTAGTCGAATGCCATCCACGATGCCGGGGGGGCACCGCAACGGGAGCAGGTCTTACGCATGGATACACGCTATTAGCGGTGACGCCCCCGTTCAAGGACCCGACGTGATGGCACCGCCCCCCACACCCGAGCCGTCCGGGAATCGTCGACCGTGACCACCACGGGAACGAGCTCGATGGCGGCGGAGATGAAGAGCGATGGATCGGTCTCCTCGGCATGCTCCCGATAGGCGTCGCGACCGATGATCGAGTCCAGCTCCCGGCGGAGCTCCTCACACCCCCGACAGCGGGTCGCGGTGAAGAGATGGACCCCCGGCTCGAGCCCGGTCCCCTCCAGTGTCTGGAGTGGTCGGGGTCTCTTCATCACCAACCACACGACGACGAGGAGAAGGGCCACACCCACGACGATGGAAAATCGGAGGAGGAGGGTGTCGGTCACTGGTCAGTCACCCGGGTCGATGACGGGGAGGGCCGTGTCGGCACCCAGAGCCCGGTCCCGTTCCGTCGAGAAGCTGAGGATGACGGGCACGTTCGCCGTCACCCGCACACCATTGGAGATCCCTGCGGGCACCCGGACCGTGCGGGTGCGGCCGGCTGCTATCTCCACCTCCCTCGTCGGGTCGCCATCGAGGGGCCCGATGCCGACCACCGCCTGGTTTCCACCGGGGACGTGGATTGACACCTTTCCAATGGCCCCGGCGGGTCCAACACCGGCACCGGGGACGAACCACAGGCCCGAAGCGGCGACGGTGCCGGGCAGGAGGGCACGTCCGCCCCGACCGGCCATCCTGATGTCGGCGCCGATGGGAGCGCTCGCCCTCACCCTTACCGTCATGGCCCTTCGGCGTCCTCCGATGCCCAGATCGACACTCCCCCGGGCGGGAACTACCTCCTCGGTGGTTGTGATCTCACCGTTGTCGGTGGTGACATCGACACGCACGGGGACGTCCACCGACTCGATCGACTGGAGGATCAGCCTGGTCGACCCGGGAGGATCCGTGGCCGGGACCACGAAGTACTGGTCGTCGGCGAGCGGGACCGCGGTCGACTCGGCTAGGTCGGACTCCGCCGACCACCTCAGACCGGCGACCACACTCCCCACCTCGGGGGTGACGACCGCACCGATACGGAGCCTCCCCGGGAACAGCGCCGTCAGATTTATCGTGTTGCTGGTACGGGGTGGAACCACGAAGGTCTCCAGGTCGCGATTCGCCTCCGTCCCGTTCTCACTGATGATCGTCACATTGAGCCGGGCATCGATCGCATACGGGTTGACGAGGACGAGGGCCACATCCTCACCGTCGTCGGTGGCGGCGCCACCGACCGAGACGGAGGTGTTGGTCGGTACCGCGCAACCGGATGCGGAAATCGAGGTTTCGCCGTAGAGCACAGACTCTCCGCGCCCGATTCCAGTCGGAAAGGTGAGCAACGTCGGTGCCGCCGCCACGGCCGCGATCTCGGAGAGGTCGACCCTGGTACCGCCTACGGCGGGCATCTCCACGACGTCGGCACCCAACTCCTCCCCCGCGGCGAAGACCAAGGCACCGATGGTCCCCGGTTCGGAGACGACGACCGTCAGGTCGTTGTTCCGACTCCCCACCGGCTCGGTGAGTGGGCAGGTGACATCGGTCTCGAGGGAGATCAGCGGTTCCGTCTCCGCGCTCGGTGGCGCCGTTGGGGGCAGATAGAGGGCGGCAGCGGTCATCGCCGCAACGAGCACAATGCCGGCCGACCGCCAGATCGCGGCCCTCATCGCACCCTCCCCATCACCTCATCGCGGAAGACACCGCGCAACACGACCCCGGCGGCGATGATCAGCCACCCCAGCCAGACGGTGGCCCTGGTGGCCCAATCGACGTCGTACTCGACCCGCTCTTCGGCCCCGGAAAGGGTCATCGCCCAGGAGTCTTCGCTGAACCCGGGAGACCATGACGGATCGGCGTTCGCCGCAAGACGGAACCTCTCGACGGCGGGGCCGGAGTACCCCGTCCCGTCGAACCTCCAACCGGCTGTGGCCACACTGGCCGGAGTGGCGTTGCGGAACACCTGCAGCGTCTCGTCCTCCATGGGGATGCGCACCAGATCGACCTG
>WHUC01000223.1 GCA_009377435.1 Acidimicrobiia bacterium | reverse complement strand
GGACGCCCTTGGGACCATCTCCATCGGGGTCCTTCTCGTGGTAATCGCCCTTGTGCTCAGCATCGAGATGAAGAGCCTCCTCATCGGGGAGGCGGCCACCCGTTCCGACCGCGAGAAAATGGACCGCGCCCTTGCCGCGATTCCGTCGGTCATGAGGATCATCGACCTGCGGACCCTCCATCTGGGTCCCGAGGAGATCCTGATTGCAACCAAGATCGAGTTCGACCGGTCCCTATCCGTCGTGGGCCTCACCGCCGAGATCAATCGCTGCGAGGCGGCGATCAGGGAGGCGGTGCCCGGTTCCCATCGGATATACATAGAGCCGGATCTGTACGATGACGACTACGTGGCCTCCCCCGATGCCGTCGACGACGAAATGACCCGCGAGGACCACTGATGGCACAGCCGATCCACCGGTGACGGACGCATTTCTCGATCCGTTCCTCGACGCGGCCATCGCCGAGGCCGAGACCGGGTTCTCCGAAGGGGGAATCCCCATCGGGAGTGTGATCGTCTGCGACGACCAGATCATCGGCTCGGGTCGGAATCGTCGGATGCAACGAGGCAGTGTCACCCTTCACGGTGAGATGGATGCCCTCGAGAACGCCGGTCGTCTCCCCGCCGTGGTGTATCGCCGTTCCGTCATCTACACCACGCTCAGCCCGTGTGCGATGTGCTCCGGGGCGATTCTCCTCTACGGGATACCGCGTGTGGTCGTCGGCGAGAACCACACATTCCTCGGTGAGGAGAAGTGGCTGCGCTCCCGGGGCGTGGTGGTGGAGGTCCGCAACGATTCTCGATGTATCGACCTCATGCAACCTTCGTGACGGCGCACCCTGACGTGTGGAATGAGGACATCGGTGAGCCACGATAGCTCTCCGGAGATGACCGCGGCCGACGTGATCCATCTTCTCGATGTGATGGAGCGGGCCGGTGTGTCGGTCTGGATCGACGGGGGCTGGGCCGTCGACGCCAACCTCGGTGAACAGACGAGACCTCACCGTGACCTCGACATCGTCATCGAGGAGAAATATGTGTCTCGGGCTCTCCATGTCCTGGAGAGGCTCGCATTCGGGCCGGTCGAGGAGGACGACGCCAAACCCTGGAACTTCGTGCTCGCCAATACCGGCGGTCACCAGGTCGACTTCCATGTTGTAGTCCTGGCTGCCGATGGCCGCGGTCTCTACGGACCCCAGGATGATGACGGCGACAGCTACCCGGCGGAATCCCTCACGGGGGTGGGCACGATCGTCGGTCGGACCGTGCGATGCACCACCCCCGAGGCGCTCGTTGGGTTTCACACCGGTTACGACCTCGGCGACACCGACTGGGCCGACGTCAAGGCCCTCTGTGAGCGTTTCGATATCCCCATTCCAGACGAATACGACGGGTTCAGCTAGCTACGGGGCCCTGAAATAGTCCGGTTCTGGGGGGTGCGCTCCGACTTATGGTGGGTGGCCGGCAGTTGCATAGGTGTGTCCCAGGGGGCTGACCCAGATGTGGCCGTCGCCGGTGGTGTTGAGTTGCCATCTGGTTTCGTGTTTGAGGCGGTGGTCGTGACGGCAGAGGGGGGCGAGATTGTCGACGATGGTGCGTCCACCGTCCGCGCTGGCTTTGGTGTGGTCGATGTCACAGTCGGTGGCCGGCATGCGGCATCCGGGGAAGACACAGTGGGTGTGGCGGGTCTCAACGCGTCGTCTCTGAGTGGCCGTGGGACGACGTCGGGTGGTCCCATCACCAAGGATGGCCCCCGAGTCGGGATCGGTGACGGTGAACCGCCATTCCCCATCGTGCTGTTCGTCGACGACGTGGCGGGCGATGTCGGCGACGACCGGCCCCCATCCCGGTATCTCTCCAGCGTTCTCGGAGAGTCCGACGAGGGTACCGAGATCGACCCTGATGTCAACCGTGGCCCGATCACCGGTGTGGTGTTTGGTGGTTCGGTTGAGGAGGTCGATGAGGGCGTCGGCGCGTAACTGGTCGATGGCGCGGGGGTCATCCTTGCGTCGTGCCTTGCGGGCGAGGCCGCTGAGTCGTCGCATGATGGCGGCGACCCGGTCGGGGGAAAGGGAGGAGGCGACGAGGTCGGCGGTGCCGTCGAGGTTCGGGTAGGCGACGACATTGCGGGCTTCTAAACCCGCTTCGAGGCGGTCTTTGGCGTCGTCGGGATCGACCTCGATGGTAAGTCGACGGAGACGGGCCCGGAGTTGACCCGTGGTCAACTCGGAGGCGAGGTCGATGACCTGTTCCACCACACGCCGGGCCATATCCTGGTCGAGATGCTCGGTTCCGCCGACGAGTACCCGGGCTCGGGCCAGATCGATTCGACCCGCCCGCATCGCCTCGCCCACCTGGGGGAGCCGCTCGGTGACCTGCCAGGCGAGGTCGAGTTGGGTGTCGGCGGCGCGGCGGGTGAGCCGAAGAGCAGCACGGATCTCATCGGAAGCGAACTCCTCGGGCTCGGCGGTCCGAATCGGCGGTGAGTCGGAATCGCCGGGCGGACAATGTGAGATCTCGGCCATGTCGGCATACAACTCGGCCTGCTCGGAGGCGATCTGACGGGCCCGAGCCCCGAGGACGATCACCA
>WHUC01000035.1 GCA_009377435.1 Acidimicrobiia bacterium | reverse complement strand
TCGTTCTCATTAGGTCTTGCTGCACATTCGACGGGGGGTTGGGCGATGTTCAGCTTCAGCCGGCGCAGGTGAAGGCGCCCCAGCCCCCACCGTCGTACACCTCCCACGCCGCCGCGGCGGTGTTGGGATCGGGGTTGGTGGGATCGGCGCCGGACACGTCGGCACCCTCCGAACGGATCACCCACTCGGCGGCGCTGTGCTGGAAAAGACCGGCGCGGCCATCGGCGCTGACCCGGGCGGCTTCGAAGTGCGATGAGCACCAGGCGACCCTTATCGCCCGGCTGACATCGGCCGGCTCGAAGTACTTTTCGACATGCGCCTGGACCGAGCTCGGTTCCAGGCTGTTGCTGTTGGATGGCTGGACGGTGGCGGCCTCGGTCTCGGTCACGGCCGTTGTTGGCGGCGTGGCCGTCGGTGGTGGAACGTCCACCCCGTGGTCGAATCCCGAGATCCTCCCGGCGCGCACGCCGGCATCGGATACGACGATTTCGTCGGGCCCTGTGGAGTAGGCGGCGAAGGCGGCGAGGCTCAGGAAGAAGACCATCGCACATCCGCCCATAAAAAGTGAACGATGCCAGCGCATTGAAATAAATCTCTCCCACTACCGATGCCAGCGCGACATCGGATGTTCCAAGTTAACCAACCCGATGGTTTTCCACAACCCAGAGGACCGTTGGAGACCTCGAAATCCTCATCCTCCGCCCACCACATCCCAGAGGTCCGGACGGCTCATCCATGTCCGATCGGCGAAGATCCGCGAAGTCCGATCGCCACCCGAGAGGATGGCACGGTGGGTCCCGGTGCCGACCACGGGGTCGAGGTGGACGACGTCGGGGCCGATGTCGCCCCCCAACGACCCTGCATCGCCGTCGAGCACCATCACGATGCCGGTGTCCTGCCCGATACAGGTCAATGCGGCGGCGACATCCTCTGTCGCGCTTCCCGGTCGATACTCGATGGAGGCCGTCCTCCGGCCCTCTGCGGCGAGATGGGCGGCGATCGTTTCGACCTGGTCCCAACCGGCTGTCGGGTCGTCGAGCCCGGAGTGGACGATGGCCACCACCGGATCGGAGCCATCCCGCACCGAGACACGCTGCCGGGGGTCGGGTCCGTATCTGGTGACGGTGGCGGGGGAGCGGCGCCGTGAGGAAAGGAACTCGAGGGCCCAGCGGTAACCGATCACACCCCGTCCTACTATCGACGTCTCACACACGGTCTGGATGAGCGAATGGGCGCGCCACGACTCCCGGGCGTGGATGTTGGATATATGGACCTCGACCGTCGGTCGTTCTATCGCCTCGATGGCGTCATGGAGCACGTATGACATGTGGGTAAGCGCCCCTGCGTTGATTACCAGGTCGGTGTCGGTATCGACCAGCTCGTGGATCCTGTCGACGATGGCGCCCTCGTGGTTCGACTGGAACGTGGTGACCTCGAGACCAACCCCGGAGCCCCATTCACGAACGCTGTTGTCGAGAGCGGATAATGTGGTCGACCCGTACACCTCCGGTGTGCGTCGTCCCAGCAGATTGAGATTGGGGCCATTGACGACGAGGACTTTCATCGCGGCGATGCTAGTGGTCTGTCGCTGATGGTCTGTCGCTGAATCGATGCCGCGGTGTCGCCGAGCCATCGGCGCGCCGTGCACCACATCCGCACCGGGATCGACCATCATGGGGGTTCACGGTATGGGTGACGAGCGATGAACCGCATTTCGAAACTCCAAGTCCTCCTGCTGGCTCTAATGGGGCTGTTCACTGCCGCCTGCTCAGAGGACGCCCTATCCGGGATCGGAGCCGGTCCCTCTGATTGGATCTCGGTTTCGATGGCGACGACCACCCAGGCTCCGACGACGACCCTCCCACCGACGTTCAGCATCAACAACATCAACTGGTTCAACGACACCGTTGCCGATTCGGCCCCCGGTGACCCCGAGGAGGTCCTGGCGAGCGTTCGCGACCGTAGGGCAGGCGACCGCTTCGTTCAGGTCACCATGGACGAGCTGGGGTCGGTGCTTCCCGACCTCCAACTGCCCGAGATAAACGTCGAGCCCATCACACACGTCACCAGCCAACTCGTGTTCGAGTCGGGCTCCTCGGAACTCAACAACGACCCCCTCGCCGCGCTCGGGTGGTGGTCGGCCGAGCCGTATACCCAGGCCCGTTCGGCCGCCCAGGTGGCGGTGCTCACCGTCTCGTTGGACTCGGCCGCCGAGGAGGAGGTCGAATCCGATTTCGATCGTACCTGTGACCGTTTTCCCGACCGTGAGCCGTGTCTGACTTCGGGGGTCGGTGTCGACACCCGCTGGGAGTTCGAGACCGCCACCGGGACGACCACCCTGTGGTACGACGGTGAATACCGCTACGAGTTCTTCATAAAGGACACTGTGGAGGTCGCCCTGGCCGAGCGGATGCGGTCCAGCTTCACCGATATCGATGAGGTGTTGGCGGAGCGGGAGGCCAACCCACCGGCCATGTCGACCACGACCACAGTGCCCGAATAGCCCCAAGGAGCGTACCCATCTTTCACAGTGGTGGATGGTTTGGTTATCTGAGGAGTGACCCGGATCAGCGTCCGGAGGTCGACCGCCAGCTACTGGCACGCGTCTGGGGCTATGGCCGACCGTACCGGCATCTCCTCTTCTGGATCATGGTGACCATCCTCGTGATCAGTGGTCTCGGGGTGGTGCCCCCCCTCCTGGTGAGGTCGCTCATCGATGATGCCATCCCCTCCGGGGACATGGGAATGGTCTCGCTGCTCGGCGGCGCCATGGTCGCCGTTCCGCTGCTCAACGCCGGTGTCGGCGTTTTCCAGAGATATCTTTCGGCCCGGGTCGGCGAGGGCATCATCTACGATCTCCGTGGCCAGCTCTTCGCCCACCTCGATGGCATGTCCCTCGGGTTCTTCACCCACACCAAGACCGGCGAGTTGATGAACCGGCTCAACAGCGATGTGGTCGGGGCCCAGCAGGCCGTCACCGGGACCATGATGACCATCGCCTCCAATGTGGTGTCTCTGATCGCGGCCCTCATCGTCATGTTTGGCGCCGATTGGCGTCTCACCCTCCTCGCCATCGCGGCTTTCCCGCTCTTCGTCCTCCCGGCCCGACGTGTCGCCCGCATCCTCCGCAGGATCACCGAGGAGCAGATGGAGCGCCAGGCCGGGATGTCGGCTGTCCTCCAGGAGGTCTTCAACGTCTCTGGGGCGCTCCTCGTAAAGATCTTCGGCAGGGAGGGATACGAACGGGAGCGCTTCGACACCCAGGCCATCCAGGTGCGCGACCTTGGGGTCCGATCCGCCCTGGTCGGCCGCTGGTTCTTCGCCGGTCTCGGGCTCATCTCCGCGGTGGGAACGGCCGCGGTGTTCTGGGTAGGGGGGTGGCTGGTGATAAACGGCGACATGACGATCGGGACCATCGTCATGTTCTCGACACTCCTCACCCAGTTGTACGGGCCCTTGTCGGCCATAACCAACAGCAGGGTCGAGTTCACGACATCCCTGGTCTCGTTCGAGCGGGTCTTCGAGATTCTCGACCTGGAGCCCGAGATCGTGGAAGCCGACGATCCCGTGGTGCTGGAGGACGCGGCGGGTGCGATCGAGTTCGACTCGATGTGGTTCCGTTACGAGGGGGAGGAGCCGGTCGGTCTGGAGTCGGTGCGACGACTCAGTCGGAGAGACTTCGAGCCCGGTGGACCGATGGCGATCACCACCAGCGACCGGCGTTGGGCCCTCGAGGACGTGTCGTTCCGCATCGAACCCGGCGAGATGGTCGCCCTTGTCGGCCCCTCCGGTGCGGGGAAGACCACGATCGGCTCGATGGTCGCCCGTCTCTACGACGCCGATCGGGGGACGGTCTCCATCGACGGGATCGATGTCAAACAACTCTCATTCGAGAGTGTCTCGTCAACGGTGGGCATCGTGACCCAGGACACATATCTGTTCCACGACACCATCGCCGCCAACCTCCGGTACGCCGACCCCGCGGCCACCGATGCCCGCATCGAGAGAGCGTGCCGGGCGGCGAACATCCACGACTTCGTGACCGGGCTCCCCGATGGGTACGAGACGGTCGTGGGGGAGAGGGGACACCGGCTCTCCGGTGGGGAGAAGCAGCGGCTTGCCATCGCCCGGGTGATCCTCAAGGATCCGCGCATCCTCATCCTCGACGAGGCCACCTCCCATCTCGACAACCGTTCCGAAGCCCTCATCCAGGAGGCGCTGGAGCGGCTGATGCAGGGACGAACGTCCCTCGTCATCGCCCACCGGTTGAGCACCGTCCGGGCGGCCGATCGCATCCTCGTGATCGACCGGGGGCGTCTGGCCGAGTCGGGGACCCACGAGGAGCTTCTCCGCAACGACAACGGTCTGTACACACTCCTCCACAGGACCGTGCTCTCCGATACCGCCTGATCTCACCGGCGGCCCCGCACCGAGGCCACCCCGTGTGATCAGCCCGACGTCACGGTGACCGACAGCCTCCTTCCGTCGTGACTACACCAAACACCCCCTCCCAAATCGGTCCATTGGCGGGTGGGGAGTACTGCCATCCGTTTCCGGTGATCCCTGCCCATCGTCCCCACCCGCACCTCTCCACCGGGTCCTCCGACACAGGGCATGGGGTCACCGAGGGCAACAGCGCCGATCACCCGGGCGATGGCCATATGCGGGTCCACCGTCTCCCCCCCGACCCTCCAACGTGCGTCGTGACCGCCACCTGTCTCCAGGGTGAAACCACATACCCGGTACCGCACCGGGGCGGGAGCGGTCTCCGACGTGGTGAAAAGGGCGACGGCGTCGACCCCTCTCGTCGGGGACTGCCGGGGATCCTTCGGTGTTGGACGATTGGATTCCATGACACCCAACATACGGACGGGGACTGACAGATCTTGTGAAAGGCGGGGAGGGCCCAACATGTCACTGGGGCGGATGAGGGACCGACCGTGCCCATCCGTGGCGTCCCGGGTCTGCGGTTCTGTAACACTATGGGCGTGGAACCGTTTCTGGTGGCACGTAATCCCGATCCGGATTCGAGCCTTCCCTTCCTGGTGAGGCTGCCCATCGAGGGCGGGCTTGTCCTGAAGACGAAGGAGTCCTGGCCCCGCGCCAACCGGGCCTACTGTCACCCCGCCGAGGAGTGGCCTCGCGATGCCGAGGTGCTCGAGGAAGTCGACGTGAAATTGTGCCGGCGGAGGGGGTCGGCTATCGACCTTGTGTTGGACCGCGGCACCAACTTCCGGAGCCAGTTCGTGTTCACCCGGAGTCGGGGCAGGGACATGATCTTCTGGCAGACCGCAAAGGTGGCCCGGAAGGCTCGCCCCGGGGTGCGCATTCCGAAACGAAAGGCGTCTGGTCTCGACGACTGGACCGTCGTCGTCGACACCCGGGAACGCTATCCCTATCGATTCTCCAATCGTCCGGTCACCACCGAGCGTCACGCCTTGTCGGTTGGTGACTACGCCGTGATGGTTGATGATGCCGTGGTTGGATGTGTGGAACGGAAGACACTGGAGAACCTCCAGAGCGACCTGGTCTCGGGAAAGCTCAGCTTCGTCATGGCCGAGTTGTCAACCCTTCCGGCAGCAGCCGTCGTGGTGGAGGACCGGTACACCTCCCTCTTCAAGGCCGAGCACGTCGAACCCGGTTGGCTCCCCGAGCTTGTCGCCCGACTCCAGGTCAGATACCCCGGGGTGCCAATCGTGTTCTGTGATACCCGCAAGTTCGCCGAGGAATGGACCTACCGGTTTCTGGGGGCAGCACGCGCCGAGCTCGACGCTGCATCGCTACCGGATTGAGGGAGACATCACGATGCGGGGCCTGTCCACCAGCTCGTCGAGACATGTCCGCCGATCTGGACAACGGCATTCCACGCCAGCCTCCTAGAACTCGAGCCGGGGCATCTCCATGGTGTCCTCGATGCGGGGGCCGGGCACGGTCAGCACCGGGATACGCGCCGACTCCATCACCCGGACCGAGACACTTTTCCACGCCTCCTCGGTGAAGAGGCGGCGGGTGGCGCCCATGACGATCAGATCGGAACCGAGTTCTTCGGCGTTGGCGATTATCGCCTCGGCCGGGTCGTCGCCCTCGACGAAGACGACGTCCGGCTCCACCCCGTAGGCACGCAGGGCAGACACAAGAGGATCGACGAGCTTCTGACCGCGCTCCTCTAGATACCGGGCCGCCTTGTCCTCCGGGTCGGCGCCGGTGGCCTCGTCGAGGAGGGAGCGACGCTCATCGGTGTCGAGGGAATCGAGGAACGTCCGGGGCACCCGAACCACCGTGGTCACGGTCACGGTGCCGCGACCCTCGCCGGCGAGGAGGCCACACAACTCCCCGACGGGACCCGCGGGCAGCACTCCGGTGGTTGCGACGAGGATTTCCATCGACCATGAGATTAGGGTCAGCGTGACGACTACAGCGAGGGAGCATGGCAGCACCAACCGACGAGGTACTCAACAAGGTGACCTTCCGAATCCCCAACGCCCTGGCGTTGATCGGGTCCCGTAGCGGCGACGAATGGAACGCCATGACCGCTTCGTGGATCACCCAGGTCTCGATGGAGCCGGTCCTGGTCGGAGTAGGGGTCGACAACACCGCCGTCACCCATCGTCTTGTCGCCGAGAGTGGTGTGTTCACGATCAACCTGTGGAACAGCGAAGACACCAAGCCGTTCGTCAAGTTCTCCACGCCGGCGGAGAAGGAGGACATGACCCTCAACGAGCGCCCCATCACCGAGGCCACCACCGGCGCCCCCGTCTTCGACGAGGCGATCGCCTGGATGGACCTCGAGGTGCGCTCCGCCATCGACTTCGGCACCCACACCTTCTTCGTGGGCGAGATCGTCGCTGCCGCCGTCAACGACGAGGAGACCCGCGCCGCCGCCATCTCGGACACCCGGATGAAGTACGGCGGGGTAAAACGGGGCGGACACTGACCGAATGACGACCGACTCGAGCCAGCTTGGTTTGCGGGTATTGATCGCCGAGGACCAGTACCTCATGCGCGAAGGCACACGTCGTCTGCTGGCTGAGGTGCCGAGTATAGATGTCATCGGCGAGGCCTCCGACTACGACAGCGTCCTCGCCGAGACGAGGCGGCTCGATCCCGATGTCGTGCTCATGGACATCAAGATGCCTCCTACCTACTCCATGGAGGGAATCGACGCCGCTCATGTGATCAAGAAGGAGCGACCCGACACCGGGGTGGTCGTCCTCACCCAGCATGACGACGAGGGTTATGTCTGGGCGTTGTTCGAGAAGGGAGTAGCGGGCTACGGCTACCTCCACAAACTTCGGGTGGGAGACCTCGATCAGCTGGCGAGGGCACTGCGTGAGGTTGCCGCCGGGGGCTCGGTGCTCGATCCTCGCATCCTCGAGACGCTCCTCGATCGACGCTCGAAGAAGCCGGGCTCGCCTCTTTCCCGGCTCACCGCCCGGGAGGTAGACGTGCTTGCCCTCATGGCCGAGAGCAGAAGCAACAGCGCGATCGCGTCACAGCTCTCGATCGCGGTCGGCACGGTCGAGAAGCGGATCGCAGCCGTCTTCGCCAAGCTGGGCGTGCACGAGGAGTCAGACGTCAACCGGCGTGTGGCCGCGGTCCTGATCTATCTCAGGGAGTCGCTTCCCGACTCCTGATGTCTCGGATGTCGGCTGGCTGCGTGACCACGGCCCGGACCCATGTGCCGGCGTCCCGGACACTTTCCACCGCCAAGGCTCCCCCTATCGCCTCGACCCGGTCGGCCATGTTTTGTAGACCGCTACCGAAAGTCGACGTCCCGACGTCGAATCCGAGCCCGTCGTCGTGCACCTCGAGCCTGACCGTGCCCGACGATAGATCGGCGCGCAGCGAGACGATGATGCGGGCACCCGGGGCGTGCTTGACCGCGTTCGTCATGGCCTCGAGAGCGACGAAGTAGAACGCCGCCTCGAGTTCGGGCTGGAAGCGGCGTCCTTGCGTTAGCGGTCCCACCTCGATTTGCACATTCACGGGTAGGCGCGCCGCGTGAGCCTGCAGCGCTGCTTGGAGGCCACGATCCGCCAGCAGGCTCGGATAGATGCCTCGGGCAAGCTCTTGGAGGGCGAAGACCGCCTCCTCGGCCTCATCGGCGAGCTTCTCGAGGTCACGGTCCACGGTTGGGCCTTCTCCCCGTGCTGCCCGTCTCAGCCGAGCGGCCAGGGCGACGAGCTGTTGTTGTGTTCCGTCGTGAAGATCGCGCTCGATGCGGCGGCGCTCTTGGTCCTGGGCGGTCACGAGCCGCTGTCGAGAACTGTGCAACTCCTCGGCCTGATGCTCGATCTGCTCAAGACGCTGGCGGAGTTCCCCCTCCAGGCGGATGTTTCGCAGGGCGAGGGCGGATTCTCGCGCCAGGACAGCCAGGAGCTCCACATCCTCATCTCCGAAGGGTTCCGTGGCCCGACCGCCGCATGCCATCAAGCCGATGAGGTTGCCGGCTGACGTCAAGGAGGCAACGACTGCGTCTTCGTCTACAAACAACGGACGCAGTGTCTCGGCGATCTCCGAGGGGAGATCGGTGAGCAACCTTCCACGGGATAGATCGGTGAGCGCACGGGCCACCGTCTCAGAAACGACGACAGATGCACCATCCCCTCTCCCTGACACGGCCACGGGCCTGAACGACCCCGATCCGTTGGCGGCCACATAGAGCCAGACGCCCGCCCAGGACGCACCCATTGCGGTCCGGGCGACGTCGACGATCCGAGGTCCGAGACTGGCGGCATCGACTGGGCCCACCGTGTCGCCCAGACGGGCAAGAGCCATAATCCCGCGCGGCTCATCTCCATAGAGTGCTCGCGCCACCACCTTTTCCAGACGTTGTCGCAGTGGCTGAGTCAGAAAGCTGACCAGCAGCGCCAGACCGAGCGCCCCCACCACTCGGGTATCCCGTCCCCCCACACTCACGCCCGCCACAACCGCGATCCCGAGGAACAGCGCCGACAAGACTCCCGAGGCGAGCGCGTAGACGAGCCCCTTGGAGATGACGACGTCGATCTCCCACAACCCGTGTTTGAAGATGGCGATCGCCGCCGCGACGAGAGGAAGCGGCACGGCCAACACGACCAGGAGACGCGCCGTGGTGCGAAGAGCCTCCGAGTCGAAAGCCTGGACGGGAATCGCCTGCAGCCCAACCGAGATCGCCGCACCCACCAGCAACCACTTGATCTGTTGGCGAAGGACCGGCCCTGCCTGGCGGTAGCGATCCAACAACCCCACGACGGCTCCCACCGGCGCCAGGGCGCCCAGCACCGATGCAGACACTGAGACCAGCTGGTAGAGCCAGCGGGTTCCACCCACCGCGGCAAGAGGGCCGATGAGATGCGGAGGCACGTCGACAGGAATCAGCGGGGGCGACCCGCCGGGTGGGCTCAGCAGATAGGCCACAATCGCCATCAGCATCATCACCACGGCGAGCGCCATGGTCGTTCGTTTCAAGGCTTTCCGGTGAAACTTCCCATCGGGGAAGGCGGCAATCGCAATCACCCACAGCGGCAAGAGGGCAGCCGCCGCGATCCACGACCAAGCCAGACCCAGTTCCTCGGTCCAAATCGGCAAGGAGGCTGGGGTGCCTGCACGTGACAAGGAGCCTGCGGCCAGGACAACCGTACCGAAGAGCAACCCGATCGTGAGGTGGGTGACGCCATAGCGGTTGCGTGGTCGGTGCCAGAGGATGAACGCCCCCAGCGCGCTGGTTCCAACCGCCACCGTCGCGTATTGAATGAAGCCATCGGCCGTGGCGCGGTCACTGCCCGCATGCAGCCACAGCCCGGCGGCGGCAGCAGCCGTCCCTAACATCGCCAATGTGATCGCCGTCCAGCGAGAGACACTCACCATGCGTCCCATTGTGGCGCGGGCCATCTGAGCACGAAAGCGGGCTAGCCCCACCGTCTGATGAGGGCTATCCCCCGTCGACGGCCGGGTTTTCCCGACACGGGATCGGAGGCTGGTCGGCTAGCCGAACCCAGCCACGCTCCCTTACCTTCGGGGGGGGCCTGGTATGGACCCAAGCGCGGCCCACGTCGCAGATGGAAATGAGCTGAGATGAACACAACTGATACTACGGCCTCACCCCGGAGATGGACCGGCCCCTCGCAGGTGGTCGTGGCCGGTCTCGTGATCGGGGCGGTGCTGGGGCAGGTGGGTGGAGCGCTCGGCACCGGAATCGCCCAGACCTTCCTGTTCGCTGCGAGCAGCGTAGGCCTGACGGCGGGCGCCATCCTGCTGGCGCTGCGACACCTGGAACGCCAGGAGCCCCTTGTGGCCGGTGGGTTCGCCATCCTGGCGATGGCGGAAATGATACTCTGGACCGGAGGGGGTCCCCAGCAGGGCGGCGAGGCGTCCTTTGCCGTCGGCACCCTCTACTACGTCCCTGCCCTCCTCATGATCAGCCTACCAGCGGGGCTCCCCCGCTGGGCTCGCGCCTTCGGGGTGCTGGCGGCGATCCCATTCGGCCTCCACGCCATCCTCTTCCTGCTGGGAAGGGAGCCGACCTCCCAGGGCCTGCCTGCCATCATCGGATATGTCCTGCTCACCCTGGCGGTGATCGGCTGGATCGTGTCGGTGATACGCTCTCCCGACAGGTGAGGGCTCCGCGGATCGTCGCCTGGTCGCTCTGGATGGTGGGGGCGACACTGGCAACAGCGAGTCTGCTGCTCGCTGGCGTGGGGGAGGTCGGGGTGATGGCGATCATCGTGGTGGCCTTCTCGACCGTGGGGGCTCTGGTTGCCTCCCGGCATCCCTCCAACCCTATCGGCTGGGTCTTCTGCGCCACCGGATTGGTGGCGGCCGTGCAGGCGTTGGGCCTCGGCTATGCCCTGGAGTCGCTCCGGGGACCGGGCAGGCTCCCGGGAGGGCTTTTGGCGGCGTGGGTCCAAGAGTGGATCTGGATCCTGTTGATCGGGTTGCCGTCGGTGGTTGTGCTCCTCATCTTCCCCGACGGTCGCCTCCCCTCGCCCAGATGGCGCCCGGTCCTCTGGATCGGCGTCGTGGCCATGGGAACGGCCAGCCTCGGGTTCGCTCTGAAGCCGGGCCCTCTGACCAACGACCCCCGCCTCTCGGAGCTGATGAACCCCTTCGGCCTCATTCCTGGCGCGGACACGGTCGGTCTCATCGCTCTCATGCTGCTGCTGGGAACGGCGCTGATGGCGGTGGCGTCGCTGGTGGTGCGTTACCGCCGTGCCGGAGGGGACCAGCGCCAGCAGATCAAGTGGTTCGCCTACTGCGGGGCGCTCATGGGGACGATCGTGGTGCTGGGATCGGCGTTCTGGCAGGTATCCGCGATCGCCCAGGAGGCGGTACCCCTCAGCCTGATCCTGGGCCCGGTCGGAGCGGGAATCGGCATCCTCTACCACCGGCTCTACGACATCGACCGGATCATCAAACTCACCCTCGTCTACGGTACCCTCACCGGAGTCCTGGCAGTGGCATACCTGGGTGCGGTCTTCCTCCTCAGTGGGGTGGCCTTCCGTCTCGGGTTCGAAAGCGACCTGGGAATCGCCGCCTCGGTCCTCCTGGTGGCGGCCCTCTTCCATCCCACCCGAAGACGGCTCCAGAAGGCTATCGACCGGCGATTCTATCGCAGCCGGTACGACGCCGCCCAGACCCTGGAAGGCTTCGGCTTCCGCCTACGCGATGAGGTGGACCCGGAGAACCTGGCCGTCGAACTACTGAATGTGGTGAGCAGCACCATGCAACCCTCCCACCTATCGCTCTGGCTGAGAGAGCCCACCCGATGAGACACGTTCCTTCTGAGGGCGACCTGCTGCACGTCGTCGCGGGTTGCGCTTGGTGTAAGTGGGTGCACCCTCGACGTGGGGGCTACCGGGCTATGTAGGGGCAGTGGCGACAGCCCGAGTCGCAGCAGTAGCCCCGGTTCCACAGAAACGCCGCGGTGAACACCCAGTACCCGGTGACCGGGTCGATGTACCCCTCGAGACCCTTCTCCAGGGCATCCCGATGGGCGGCGAGGATGGCGGCGCGGTCGGGGTCGTCGATCGCCAGCCGGTGACGGGAGGGTTCGACGAGACGGCGGGGGAGGGACGGGGCCACGCGGCCAGGGTATCGGCCGGCACAACCGCGGAGGAGCCGGGATCAGGGAGTAGGGTTGTGATCCGTCATGAACCCGCGGAGAGGGACCGAGATGAACATCGACCTCGAAGGCGCCACCGCCATCGTCACCGGTGCCAGCCGGGGTATCGGTCTGGAGACGGCCGCATCCCTTCTCGAGTCCGGCGCCGGCGGGGTGACGATCACCTCACGTCGCGAGGAGAACCTCGCCGAGGCGGTGGGGCATCTGGTCGACAGGGGATTGGAGAGGGATCGCATCCTGGCCCTCGTCGGTCGCGCCGATTCCGTCGACGACGCAGGTGGTGTCGTCGCCGAGACCATCGACCGCTTCGGCGGTTGTGATGTCCTGGTGAACAACGCCGGGACCAACCCTTCGGCGGGTCCGATGATGGATGTCGATCTCGGTGCGGTGGAGAAGACGTGGGCTGTCAACCAGCTGGGTCCCCTCATCTGGACGAGGGCGACATGGCACGGCTGGATGGCGCAAAACGGTGGTGTGATCGTCAACATCGCGTCGGTCGGCGGTCTTCGGCCGGCACCGTTCATCGGGGCGTACAACATCTCCAAGGGCGCCCTGGTGCAGCTCACCCGGCAGCTTGCCCACGAGCTCGCCCCGCTGGTGCGGGTCGTCGGTGTGGCCCCCGGTGTGGTCAAGACGAGGCTGTCCGCCGCGCTTTGGGAGAACAATGAGGATGACATGGCTGCGACCCATCCCCTGCAGCGTCTCGGAACCGTGGAGGACATCGCCGCCGCCATCACCTTCCTGGTGTCACCGCAGGCATCATGGATCACGGGCGTGACCCTGCCCGTCGACGGCGGGGTTGTGGAGGCACAGGGAAGCCTCTAGTGGTTGTCGATCCCAAGGATCGACATGAGCTCTGAGGGGATCATTGAGGCCAACTGGTCATGGCCGGTGGGCGGTGTCTTCATGAGCGGGATGGAGACCATGTCGCTGCGGTAACGACGCAGGAAGGTGCTTCGCAGGTCACGCTGTCGTTCGGACTCGGCGCTCCACGCCTCAAGATTGGCGACCAGGAGCGGATCCGCCCCCTCTGGTGCGGTGGCACCGATCCACTCCTCGGGAATCGAACGGTTGAACACCACGGCTCTCGGCTCGCTCGCCACCTCGGGGAGCTCGTCGAAGAACCGGGCGGCCTCCCCGACCGGACCGGCATCGGACGTGGTGACCACCAGGGTGGTGGCGGCGCGAAAGAGACGCTCCATCGTGGCGGCCCGGGAGGCGACACCGTCGTAGGTGGTGCGGAGGTCCATGAGGAACTGGGCCACCCGCTCCAGAAGGTGGGCACCGAGGACCGCGTCGGCGATGCGGAGTGCCGGTCGGGCCGCCGCCCGGAAGAACAGATTGCGACCGGGGATGCGGCTCCCGGTGAGGAAGCGGAGGAGACGGCCCCCGACCAGATCGGTCATCTGGGCGGGGGCGGTAAAGAACTCGATGCCGCCCGATGCCGGTGGCGTGTCGACCACCACCAGGTCCCATTCCCCCGACCCGACGAATCCGGCCGCCTCATCGGCTGCGGCGTATGACTGTGAGGCGGGGAAGTGGTTGGTTGCGGCCACGAAGAACTCGTTGTCGATGAGTCGATCCGCCACCTCGGGGTCGGCGTGGCGTCGGGCGACGATACGCCACGAACCGGCGGCGTCGAGCATCGCCGCGGCGAGATTCGGCTCGTGGGGATCGGTCGAGGGCTCTGATCCGAGCTCGACACCGAGGGCGGTGGCGAGTCGCTTCGCCGGGTCGACGGTCACGACCAGGGTGCGCCAACCCGCCCGCGCCGCGGTGGTCGCCACCGCCGCCGAGATCGTGGTCTTGCCGACGCCGCCGGCGCCGGTCACGACGAGCAAACGGGGGTTCACCACGTCGCCACCCCTTCAAGAAGATGTGCGACCACGTCCTCGGGTCCGGTGGGCCCAAACAAGGCGGGAAGGGTGTGGTCCGGGGAAAGCACCTTCTCCCAGTCGGACTGCTCGGCGACCAGGGCGCGCTGCAGGTCGGCGGCATGGTCGGTGATCCCGTCACCGCTCGGCTCGGTGGCCGGTAATGGGCTGAGAGCACGGTTGGCCACGATGGTCCGGTGGATAGAGGGGAACTCGGAGTCGAGCCAGGACACCAACTCGGAGGTCTCGGTGACGGGGAGCTCCTCGAGCACCGAGACGACGACAAGACGTGTCGTCGCACTGCCGTCGGTGAGGATGCTGTCCATCCAATCTGCCTGATTCCGGATCCGACCCTTGGGAACCAACTCGCCGATGGTCCGCGGTGCCCGCAGATAGCCCGGGATCTGGCCGGTGGATGGGGCATCGCCGACGACGAGATCCCACCCCCCTCGCTTCACCTCCCACAGCACCTTGCCCAGCGTGACGATCTCGCGGATGGCGGGTGCCGTCGAGGCGAGAGCGTCGAAGATCCGGGCGATGGGCCCCACGGTGGCTGCGGTCGGGACCGACATCTGCACCCTGAGATATTCGCTGAGGGCTGCTGCCCGGTCGATGGCGATCACGGAGAGACCGGGTCGGACCTCGGTGGGTTCTCCCGAGCCTCCCCCACCCCGCACTCGTGACTCGAACCGGGCCGACCGCATACCGAGATGGGCGGGGAGACCGCCGGTGGCATCCATGTCGATGGCAAGGACACGGGCGCCGTCATCAACGGCCGCGACGGCCATGGCGGCGGCGACCGCCGACCTTCCGGAGCCCCCCTTGCCCGTGACGAGGTCAAGCCGTTCCCGGGTCACCGCTGACACCCGTTGGTAGCGGTCATCGGGAGAAGAACCATCGGCCTATCGACTGTCGCTCCGGCCCCCAAGGGGAATCCGGAGGACGAGATGGTCATCCTCGACCGACCATTTCGCACCGGCGATGAGGGAGTAGTCCGTGAAGTCGGTCTCCGCCTGCTCGATGAATCGTTGCCGTTCTGAACCGGCCACTGGTGGGAATGGTCGGTCCTTGACCGCGGCGGCCCGTTCGGCGTATCGGTTGACCATCGCGTCGATATCGAATTCAGCCATACGCCAAACGGTACCGGATGCTCATCCCCGGCGGGAACGACGCTCCGAGCTACGGCGTTCTCCCTCGAGGCGCGCCCATTCCACATCGGAGTAGTCGACGAACTCCATGGCGCCGGCGATGAGATGATGTCCGGCCTCCTCCTTTATGAGGCGGTGCATCTCGGTTACGACCGCCCGGTAGGTGGGGTGACCGGCGGGTTGGGAGCGGAGCTCGATGAGATGGACGGCCTCTCGGGCGTTCATCTCCATGACGAACCGGATGTTGTAGCCGAGAGGGACCACGTACTGGGCGACATCGGGCCCCAACTCGGTCCGCACCTCCTCGTAGAGGTCCTCTGCTTCGTCCATCACCGATTCCCACTTGTCGGTGAACCCCTCCTCGGCGATCCCGTCGGGCACACTCGAACCGAGACGGGTCGACAGTCGCTGCCATTCGATGGTGAGAAGACGATGTCGTTGCAGGTCGCGGAACGCACCGAAATCGCAGACGATGTCGAACCGATAATTGGGCCGCTCCATGGCGCGGCCCGGTTTGTGGCGGCGGTTGGCCCGGTCACCGACCAGGGCGGCGAATACGGCCCGACGCTCCCCATCGCCCATCGCAGCGACGTGTTCCATCAGCTCGCGGTCGGTGCGCTCCGAGACCGGGTAGAGGGAGGCGGCGATGACCTCGTTCTCGGCGTCGGGATCGAAGTCGGTGAGAGTCACCGACGGACCCGACTCGTAGGTGGTGCCCAGATCGCCCGCCGCCGCCTCCAGTCGGGTACGGACATCGGCCAGATACTCCGACCAACGGATGCCACGGTCGACCAGGTCGACCCGGGTCAGGAATGACGGGATGACCTTGCGCAGCTCGGTGAGCATCAACTCGCCGTAGTCACGCACCTCCTGGAGGGGGTGGGCCCGCATCCGCATCAGCGCCATCTCGTAGGCCTGGCCGGTGCCGTAGATGCCAACATTGGAGCGGGTCGCCGCGGGAAGCAGACCACGGGTGAGATCGAACGCTTGCGCCCGGATCGTGGCCCTCCACACCCAGGTGGGATCGCCCTCCGGTTTGGGGAAACGCTTCTCGAAGCGTTCGACGAGTTGGGTGACGATGTCCGAGTAGGTGTCGAAGGTGCGGTCGCAGAAGGAGACATAGCGGGCGGAAAGACCCGAATCGGCCAGCTCGGCGGGCACGTGGTAGCGGTATCTTCCGGCGACCCTGCCGTCGTAGGCGATGTAACGGGTCGACTGCTCCAGATAGCTGGCGAGCCGACCCCACTCGAG
>WHUC01000222.1 GCA_009377435.1 Acidimicrobiia bacterium | reverse complement strand
ACTGCGGGTCGGGGACCGATCGGGTCGGCAGCGGTGGTCGCCGTTCATGTTCCCAAAAGTGCCGCGAGATCAACGGTGGTGGGGAGTGTCCCCAGCAGGTGGCCCCGATCGCCTTGGATCCTGGTGACGACAAAGGCGTCGAACAGGACGTCGTCCCCGAAAGCGGCCAGTTGGGCGGCCTGGGCGGCGACGGCGATCTTCTCGGTGAGACGACGGGCCCCGACCTCGTCGGGACTCTCCATGTCCCCCCTCAACTCGGTCACGAAAGTGGAGATCCCGGGGTGGCCACCGATCAAGGTCTCGATCTCGTCGAGGAGCACCATCGCCGAGTCCCGCTCTCGGGCGAGAACCCGCATCACATCGAGGGCGATAACATTGCCCGACCCTTCCCATATGGCGTTGAGGGGCGACTCCCGGAACAGCCGGGGGAGGCCGGAGTCCTCGACGTAGCCGTTTCCACCGAGACATTCCAGCGCCTCACCGATCACCGCGGGGGCCCGTTTGGTCACCCAGTACTTCGCCACCGGGGTCAGGATGCGGCGGATGGCCGCTTCCGTCGGGTCGCCGTCGGCCCTGTCGAACGCTCCCGCGAGACGCATCATCATCACGGTGGCCGCCCGACTCTCGATCTCCAGATCGGCGAGGACGTTGCGCATCAGGGGCTTGTCGATGAGGGAGGCACCGAAGGCGTGGCGGTATCTGGTGTGATGGACGGCCTGACTGACCGCCTGTCGCATCAGAGCCGCCGACCCGGCGACACAGTCGAGTCGGGTAGCCGACACCATGCCGAGGATGGTGGGGATGCCTCCGCCCTCCTCCCCGATACGACGGGCCCACGTCTGTTCGAACTCGAGTTCGGCGGAGGCGTTGGAACGGTTCCCCAGCTTGTCCTTGAGCCGTTGGATCCGGATGGTGTTGCGCCTGCCGTCATCAAGCCATCGCGGCATCAGGAAACAGGTCAGTCCGGCATCGGTCTGGGCGAGGATGAGAAAACCGTCACACATGGGGGCGGAGGTGAACCACTTGTGACCGGTGATGACGTACTCGCCGTCGGTGTCGAGGGCGGTCGCCGTCGTCGTGTTGGCCCTCACGTCGGATCCTCCCTGCTTTTCGGTCATCCCCATACCGGTGAGGGCACCTCGTTTGCCCGAGATCGGGACCGGTGAGGGGTCGTAGACGGTCGAGGTAAGCAATGGCTCCCACTGGGCGGCCAGCTCGGGTTGCTTGCGGAGGGAGGCGATTGCCGCACCCGTCATCGAGATCGGGCACCAGTGGCCGGCCTCGATCTGGGAGTCGAGGTAGTTGAAGACGGCGCGTGCCACCCAACCCCCCGGTTTGCCGTCCCAGCTCACCGAATGCATCCCCGCCGACACCGATGTCTCGAGGAGGTGGTGCCAGGACGGGTGGAAATCTACCTCGTCGACGCGGTTGCCATAACGGTCGTGGGTGTGGAGCACGGGTGGGTTGCGGTTCGCCTCGACGCCCCAGCGACGGTAACGCGCCGACCCGGCCATCTTGCCGAAGCGGGCCAGATCGTCCCGTCGGTGGCCCGCTCCCTGGGCGGTGACGAGCCTGTCGAGCACCGGGTCGGAGACGTAGAGGTCGTCGTCTTCGAGTGGCGGTGGCTGGTTGGCCACTTCGTGGGTGGGCACCTGGTTCAGGATAGTGATGCAGTTGGCGTGCGTTTCATCGTCCCAGCGGCGACAATCCGGAATGTGATCAGGCATCTGCCCCCGAGCCGTTACCGCTTTCCCGACCCCCGGGAGGCCGCGGAGGATCTGGTGGCCGTGGGCGCCGACCTGGAGCCGGCGACGATCCTGGCGGCGTATCGGCAAGGTTTGTTCCCCATGCGGGCCGACGATCAGATGGGTTGGTGGTCCCCGATCGATCGCACCGTGATCGAGTTCGCCGACCTGCGGATCACCAGGTCACTGGCGAGGTCCTGTCGTCGGTTCACCATCGTCGAGAACGAGAGCTTCGAGGACGTGATCCAGGAATGCGCCGACACCCGTCGCCCCGGGGGGTGGATCACCCCTGAATTCATAGACTCCTACACGCGGCTCCACCGTCTGGGGTGGGCCCACTCGGTGGAGGTCCACGATCATGAAGGGGAGTTGGTCGGCGGCCTTTACGGGGTCCAGATCGGCGGGTTCTTCGCCGGGGAGTCGATGTACCACCGGGTCACGGACGCCTCCAAGGTCGCCCTCGTTCATCTGGTGGGTCGTCTCGCCGAGGGCGGCGCCCGTCTTCTCGATGTCCAATGGCAGACGGACCACCTGCGCTCGCTCGGTTCCACGGTGATCGGCCGGGATCGGTATCTCGACCGTCTCGCCGAAGCCATCGAGGTCCCACCCGTTTTGGATACGAGCTCACCCTATCGGGTACCCTCCGCCCCGCCGACGCCGGAGGAGGACGAGAGTTGACCGAGGTTGTCGCTGGTCTGGACATGAGTGCCATGGGTCGGCGTGTGCTGGAGCGGGCGCGCCTCATGGCCGAGCATCTGGGTGATGACCTGAGGATCACCCACGTCGCCGAGTCGGTCGACGAGTCGATGATGAGCCAGGAGCTGGGCAAGCTCCTGGAGAAATCCCGCCG
>WHUC01000034.1:7693-16528 GCA_009377435.1 Acidimicrobiia bacterium | reverse complement strand
TCGCCGGCTCGCACGTTTGCCCTGATAGCGTGACGATCCCGTCGCCATGATGGACGGGCGGTGTCCCGTGGCGTCAGTTCGTTGGTCTCCCCCCACCAATGACGAGGGGCCACCTCCGCGATGCGATCGGGTCGGTTAGCGTCGGTATCCCATGAGCACACGACCCCAGGTGGCGAGGAGACTCTTCGCCCCGATCGCCACTAACTACGAACGGTGGGCGCGTCTTCTCAGTCTCGGTCAGGACGGTCGATGGCGACGGGAGATGGTCTCTTCAATGGAGCTCGATGAGGGGAACCTCGTTCTCGATGTGGCCGCCGGAACCGGGTCGATCACCCGTCTTCTCGAGGAGGGGGGATGTCGCGTGGTTCCCCTGGATCAGAGCTGGGAGATGCTGGCGACCCTGCGCAACACATCCCTGTTGCCGGTGATGGCCACTGCCGAGAGGCTTCCCTTTCCCGACGGGTGCTTCGACGGTGTCACCTTTGGATATCTGCTCCGCTATGTCAACGATGTGACCGGCTGTATGGCCGAGCTGGTCCGGGTACTCCGAGCGGGCGGCATGGCGGGCATGGTCGAGTTCGGACTCCCAAGCGGGGTGTGGAGACCACCATGGACCGTCTACACGAGTGGGATCCTGCCCACGGTGGGACGCGCCATCGGGGGCGGTTGGCACGAGGTGGGGCGGTTTCTCCGTCCCAGCATCGTCGAGTTCTCCACACGATGGGACCCAGAGCGACTGGCCGACGTCTGGCGGGAAGTCGGGTTGGTGGATGTGAGGGTCCGCTCGATGTCGCTCGGGGGTGGGCTGGTGATGTGGGGAAGGAAAACGTGACTTCTATATTCTGGGGGACTCCGTCCCCCCTGCCCCCTACGGCTTGGCCGTCCTCGGGAGTGGCGTGCCTCGGGCCATCCGAGGTCACACCTCCCGACCGGGATTGTCTGTCGTTTACTGGAGTTTTTGTCCCGGTTCGCCGCCGTAGCCGAGTTTCCGCCCGCCCGGCATGGTGCGGTGATTCCGGATGACGGCTCGGCCACCGGCCTTCTACGCCCGCCGGGGATCGAAACTGTCTGACCTGCGCACCCTCCTCCACATCCCATACACGGTGTGGCATCTCTCCTATGTCACCATCGGGGCGGGTCTGGCACCCGAGTTGGACGCCCTCCGTCTGGTGGGGACCTTGGCGGCCTTCACTGCCGGGCTCGGGATCGGTGCCCATGCCCTGGACGAGGTACACGACCGACCCCTGGGCACCCGGCTCAGCGACAGGATCTTGTGGGCGCTTGGGGTAGGTGGTCTGGTCGTGGCGGCGGGTATTGCCGTGGTGGGCGCCTACGTCATCTCTCCGTGGGTGCTGGCCTGGGCCACTGTGGGTGTCGCCCTCAGCGTCGGCTACTCGTTGGAATGGTCGTCGCTCATCCACAGCGACCTTGGTTTCGCATTGGCCTGGGGTGCCTTCCCCGTCCTGGTGGGCTACTGGGCCCAGAGCGAGTCCCTGGGGCTTGCGGCGGTGATCGGCGCCGCCGGCGCCGCCGTGCTCAGTCTGGTGCAGCGCTCCCTGAGCACCTCGGCCAAGGGAATCCGTCGGGACCGGGCATCGGAGACGGCACTTTCCGAAGACGAGGATCGACTTCTCGCCACATGGGAGATCCCACTGCGGCTTCTCTCGGTGGCGGTGCCGCTCGTCGCCCTGGCGATCCTGGCTGTTTGACTTGTGCGAGCTTTTTCTCCGAGCCGTCGTGGCAACTTGCCCACGGGTCGGGGCAGTCTTTGGTGAGGTGGGCTCGGAGAAAAACAGACGCTGGCTCGCACGTTTGCTCTTGTCGCGTGGCGAGATCGTCGCCAGGATAGGCTGCGGTGTCCCGTGGTGATGCGGCGGTTGGCGTAATGGCGGATGGGCTCGGAGAACCAGACGCTGGCTCGTACGTTGTCGACTTGTATGAGCTTCTTCTTCGAGCCCCCATGGCCGGCCGGTGGGTACGGTTGGTCGGACCCCTACCGTGTTGGAGTTATGACACCCGGATATCATCGCTTTCCCACCGTACATTCCGATCTCATCGTTTTCGTATCCGAGGATGACCTGTGGACGGTGCCGAGAACGGGGGGAACCGCATCGCGGTTGGTCACCAATCCTGGTCCGGTGTCTTATCCCCACTTCTCGCCCGATGGCGAGTCCGTCGCCTACACGGGTGCCCATGAGGGAGCGTCGGAGGTATACGTCATCGCCGTCGGTGGCGGTTCCACGGTCCGGCTCACCCATCAGGGCGCCGATAGCCGGGTGGCGGCGTGGGACGGGAATGACACGGTGGTCTACTCCTCCAATGCCGAGCTCCCATTCGTCAGGGACATGCGCCTCTGGTCGGTGTCTGTTGTCGGTGGGGGACCACAGCGTCTCCCCTGGGGTCCCGCCGAGGCAATCTCCTACCAACCGGACAGACCCGGTCTGGTGCTGGGGCGTCACTCCGCCGACCCGGCCCGTTGGAAGCGGTATCGGGGTGGCCGCGCCGGAACACTTTGGATCAACGAGTCGGGCAAGGGTGGGTTCCGGCCCCTGATCGAACTGGAGGGGAATCTCGCCGACCCCATGTGGGTCGGTGACCGGATCGTCTTCCTATCCGACCACGAGGGCCAGGGCAACCTCTATTCGGTCGACCCGGGCGGTGACGATCTCACCCGACTCACCGACCACTCCGACTACTACGTCCGCACGCCGTCGACCGACGGCCGATCCATCGTCTACACCTGCGGGGCCGACCTGTGGCGCCATGACGTCGACTCGGGGGAGGGCCACCGTGTCGAGGTGGGGATGCACACCTCCAGGGCCGGACTGGACCGTCGGTTCATTTCGCCCGGGAAGCACCTCGGGGAGACGACACTCCACCCCCAGGGCCACTCGCTGGCGGCATCGGTGAGGGGTGACGTGCTCACCATGCCCTTGTGGGAGGGTGCCGTGCGGAGCCATCGCCTCCAGGGTGACGAGCGGCGTCGACTCCCGGCGTGGCTCCCCGACGGTGAGCGGGTGGTCTCGGTGGGTGATGCCACCGGGGAGGATTCCATCGCGATCGACCACCTCGACGGGACGACGGACCGGGTGGTGGGCGATCTGGGTCGGGTCCGTTCCCTGGATCCGGCGCCGGCCGGGATCGCCCGACTGGCGGTCACCAATCATCGTCATCAGGTGCTGCTCGTCGATCTGGAGTCGGGGTCGATCACCGAGGTTGACACCAGTCGTCACTCCTGGATCGCGGGAACGACATGGTCGCCCGAGGGCCGCTGGCTGGCGTACTCGAAGGCGGTCTCCGTCCTCGGTTCGGCCCTCTTCCTGGTCGATACCGGCGACCCGGAGACGTCCCCCATCCAGATAACGGACTCGGAGTTCCACGATTGGGCGCCGTCATTCGATCCCGAAGGCAGATACCTGTACTTTCTCTCCAGCCGTGTGTTCGACCCCGTGGCCGATACCCACTTCCACGACTATGGGTTCCCCACCGGTGTGCGACCCCATCTTCTCACCCTCCGTTCCGACCTGCACTCGCCGTTCGACCTCACCCACCGCCGGCCCCGCCCCCCGGGACCGGCTACAAACGGGAAGAAGGAGGATGGATCCGACAACCAGCAGCGGTCAGGGGGCGTCGAGATCGAGATCGAGGGCATCTCGGCGCGGATCGTGGCCTTCCCCCTGCCCCACGGTCGGTACCGACGGGTGGTGGGGGCGAAGGGCCGGGTGTTTTCGGTCGTGGTGCCGGTGGAGGGGGCGCAGCCGGAGCCGGCGGAACCGGACGCGCCTCCCAAGGGCCGTCTCGAGGCGTGGGACTTCAACACCGAGAAGATCGACTTGATCATGGACGGGATCTCCGACGTGGCGGCCACTCCCGATGGAAGGACCATCCAGATCCGGGCGGAGCGCAGGGTCAGGGTGGTGCCGGTCGACTGGAAGGCCGACAACAACAACGCCAAGACGGAGACCACCCGCCGGACCGGATGGGTCGACTTGGATCGGATCCGGGTCGCGGTCGACCAACCGGCCGAGTGGCGCCAGATGTTCTCGGAGGCATGGCGTCTGCAACGGGACCATTTCTGGTTCCCCGAGATGGCCGGGGTCGACTGGAAGGCGATCCACGATCGTTACCTGCCGCTTGTCGACCGGATCACCACCCGGGCCGAGTTGAGTGACCTTCTCTGGGAGATGCAGGGTGAGCTGGGCACGTCTCACGCCTATGAGATGGGGGGCGACTACCAGCCCACCCCGCGCTATCCGATCGGTTATCTCGGCGTCGACCTCGATCCTATGGCCACGGGTTGGAAGGTGGCCCGGATCCCAGATGGCGATCCCTGGGATCCCGAGGTGACGTCACCGCTCAGCGATCCAGGTGTCGACATTGGGATCGGCGACCGTATCGTCGCCATCGACGGAACCGAGGTGAACGCATCGACATCCCCGGGAGCGGTCCTCGTCGACAAGGGTGGTCGTCCCGTGACCCTCACGGTGCGACGGGGTCGACGCAAGCCCCATCTGGTGACCGTGCGAACCCTTGAATCCGAGCAGATGCTTCGCTATCGGGACTGGGTCAGCGGCAACCGCTCCCGTGTCGTCGAGATGTCCGAGGGTCGTGTCGGCTACATCCACATCCCCGACATGCAGTCGTGGGGTTTCGGAGAGTTCCACCGCGGTCTGAGCACGGAGATCGACTGTGACGGTCTCGTCATAGATGTTCGCTACAACCGGGGAGGGAACGTCAGCCAGCTCCTCCTGCAGAAGCTGCTACGGGAGCGGAGGGGATGGGTGGTGAGTCGGTGGCGACAACCGGCGGCATTCCCCGGCCACGCCCCGGTGGGGCCCATGGTTGCGCTGACCAACGAGTTGGCCGGATCAGACGGCGACATCTTCAGCCACAGCTTCAAGCGAACCGGTCTGGGCCCACTGATCGGAACACGGACCTGGGGTGGCGTCGTCGGGATCTGGCCGCAGCAGACCCTGGTCGACGGAACCGTCACCACCCAACCCGAGTTCGGCTACTGGTTCGACGATGTCGGCTATCAGGTGGAGAACTACGGGACCGATCCCGATATCGAGGTGGTGATCACCCCCGACGACTACGCCGCCGGTACCGATCCCCAGCTGGAAAGGGGGGTGGCGGAGGTGCTGAGGATCATGGAGACCCACGATACCTCCCGACCCGACCCCGACTACCGTCCCTGGTTCGAGGAACCCCGCCTCGACCGCTGAGGGTGCGGGCGTCATACCATCCCTAGCATGACCGACTTCACATCATGGCGACCCCACCCGTGGCACGGACTCGAGGTTGGGCCCGAGCCGCCGGTCATGATCACCGCCTACATCGAGATCACCCCGTTCGACGTGGTCAAGTATGAGGTGGACAAGCGGACGGGATATCTCCAGGTCGATCGTCCCCAACAGACGTCGTCGTCGCCCCCGACCCTGTACGGGTTCATACCCCGCACCTACTGCGGCGACCGGGTTCGTGATCTCTGCCCCGGTGCCGAGGTCGGCGACGGCGACCCCATGGACGTGTGCGTCATCTCGGAACGGCCCATCGATCGCGCCGATATCCTCCTCACCGCCCGGGTGGTGGGTGGTCTCCAGATGATCGACGGGGGTGAGGCCGACGATAAGATCGTGGCGGTGCTCCGGAAGGACCCCATCTGGAACGATGTCCAGGATCTCGTGGAGCTTCCCCCCGCCCTCATCGATCGGCTTCACCATTACTTCGAGACCTACAAGCTGCACACCGGCTCGGATGTCGCGGTGAACATCCAGAAGAGATACGGGAGAGAGCACGCCTACCGGGTGATCGAGGCGGCGATGGAGGACTACGACGAGAAGTTCGGTAGGTCGCTGTGAACACTGGATTGGCGGCGTGGTGGGATAGGCTGGGGGTATGAAAGCCAGCGACAAGCTCGTAGCCGCATTGAATGACCAGATCACCCTGGAGTTGAGCGCCTCGGTGGTCTACTTCCAATTGTCCGCCGTGCTCTCCGCCGAGGATCTTCCCGGGATGGCCGGTTGGATGCTCGCCCAGTCCAACGAAGAGCGCGATCACGCCCAGATATTCACCGACCATCTCCTCAATCGGGGAGGCGAGGTGAAGATAGGCGCCATCGATGCCCCCGGGGCACCGGCCGATTCATCGGCGATCGCCGCCTTCCGGGCCTCCCTCGCCCACGAGGAGAAGGTGTCGGAGGCGGTACGGGGCCTGTATCGGCTTGCCGTGGATGAGGGCGACATCGACAGTATCCCCCTCCTACAGAGGTTCATCGAGGAACAGCTCGAGGAAGAGGCGGCCGTGTCGGAGATCATCGGCAGACTGGAACGTGCCGGCGACGATGGCTCGGCCATCCTCTACCTCGATTCCGAGCTCGGCTCACGACACGGCGGGGGAGAAGCGCCCGAGCTGTAACCTGCTCCCCGTTTTCGCGAGATATTCCGGCGGGGGCCCCATGCAGCCGGAATTGCGCGCGAGAAGGGGAATAGGCATCAGCCCACCACCCGCGAGGCGATGAGATCGCCGATCTGGTCGGTCGACATTCCCATGTCGGGGCCTCCCATCGTCGTCAGTTCGGGGAGGACCGACACGGCGGCATCGGTGATGGCCCGGGCCGCCTCCGTCTCACCGAGGTGGTCGAGGCACATCCCCAGGGAGAGCACGGAGGCGACCGGGTTGGCCCATCCGTTGCCGGCGATGTCGGGTGCAGAACCGTGCACCGGCTCGAACATCGAAGGTCGTCGTCTCTCCGGGTCGAGATTGCCCGACGCCGCCAGACCGAGCCCGCCCTGGATGGCAGCACCGAGGTCGGTCACGATGTCGCCGAAGAGGTTGTCGGTCACCATCACGTCGAACCGCTCCGGGCTGTCGACCAGATAGAGGCAGGCGGCATCGACGTGGATGTAGTCGACGGTGACGTCTACGTACTCGGCCGCGACCTCGTCGGTGGCCCTCTGCCATAGATCGCCGGCGTAGTTCAACACGTTGGTCTTGTGACACAGGGTGAGCCGCCGGTCACGTTTCCGGGCGAGTTCGAAGGAGAAGCGGAGAGCCCGCTCGGCACCGACGCGGGTGTTCACGGACTCCTGGACCGCCACCTCCTGGGGGGTCCCCCTGCGTAGTATTCCCCCGGCCCCGACATACATCCCCTCGGTGTTCTCCCGCACGATCATCATGTCGCAACGCTCCGGGGTGAGGCCGGCGATCGGTGTGGGGACACCGGGGTGGAGCTTGACAGGGCGCAGGTTGATGTACTGGTCGAACTCGAAGCGGATTCTCAGGAGAAGACCACGCTCGAGGACACCGGGGGCCACCTCGGGGGTGCCCACCGCTCCCAGAAGGATGGCGTCGTAGTCGGCGAGGGCAACGAGGTCGTCATCGGGGAGGACGTCACCGGTGCGGAGATAACGCTCACCGCCGAGGTCGAACTCGGTTATCTCGGTCGTGAACCCGAAGCGGTCCGAGGCGGCCCCGAGGGCGAGAAGCGACTGCTTGGTCACCTCTGGTCCCACCCCGTCACCGCCGATTACCGCCAATCCGTGTGTCCTCACTTTGCGCCTCTCCTCCTCGTTTGTTGATCTATGTGTCATCGGGTTGGTTGGGCTGGTTCACCGTGACCTCGAGGTCGACGACACGGCGACCGGCCATCCGTCTCACTCTCATGGTCCAACCGTCGTCGGCGACGGTGTCGCCCGCCCGGGGGATTCGGCCGAGACGCTCCATGACGAGGCCGCCGAGCGTCTCGTATGTGCCCTCGGGGATCTCGATATCGAGGGTCCGGGATATCTCGTCGGGCCGGAGGCTCGCCGACACCAGATAGAGATCGGGTCCGATGGCCCTCGCCCTCATGCCCGTTCGGTCGTGCTCATCGTCGATCTCACCAACGACCTCCTCGGCGATGTCCTCCATCGTGATGATCCCCGACGTCGCCCCGTGCTCGTCGACCACCACCGCCATGTGATTCCTCTCCCGGCGCATCTTGCCGAGGAGATGGTTGACTCCACCGGACTCGGGAACGGCGAGCAGCGGTCGGATCAAGTCGCCGGGGATGGGTCGGTCACGGCCGGCATCGTCTATCAACAGCAGGTCCTTGGCATGCACAAACCCGGAGAGATCGTCGAGTTCGTCGCGGTAGACCGGTATCCGGGAGAAGCCCCGGGACATGACCAGATCCTCGAACTGTTCCGGGGTCGAGTCGGCCCGGAGGGCGATCACGTCGGGTCGGGGAATCATCACATCGGAGGCGTCGAGCTCGTTGAGGTCGATGGCGCCCGTGAGAAGACGGTGGGTGAACTCCTCGATGACGCCACCCTCCCGTCCCGACGAGATCATGGTGGCGAGATCGTCGGTGGTGTGGGCGTCACTCCCGATCTCTTCGGGGTCGTAGCCAAAGAGCCGCATCCCGAGGTTGGCCAGGCCGTTCAGGAACAGGATCGCAGGTCGGAACAGGAAGGTGTAGATCCGGTTGGGGTAGGCGAGCAGCATCGCGGCCCGATCGGGTGCGGCGATGGCGAGGTTCTTGGGCGCCATCTCACCGACCACCATGTGGAGGAACACCACGATTCCGAGGGCGATGATCAGCGAGATGGTATGCAGTAGGGCATCGCTGATTTCGACGAAATTGCCTATGGCGAGCTCGAGCACGGCCGCGATCGAGGGCTCGGCGACAGCGCCGAGCAGCAGGCTGGAGATTGTGATCCCCAGCTGCGCCCCGGCGAGGGTGAACGAGAGGTCATCGATCGCCGCCACCGCCCAGCGGGCCGTCCGCCCCTCGCGGGCCTCCAGATTGGTCTTGCTCGCCGCGGTGAAGGCGAATTCGGCGGCGACGAAGAA
>WHUC01000034.1:0-7469 GCA_009377435.1 Acidimicrobiia bacterium | reverse complement strand
GGTCAACCGGAAGCCGTCGACTTCGATATGGTCGTCGACGCGGGGGAACCGCTCCAGGACGGCCGTCACGTACCCATTGAGCGACTCATAGCGCCCCTCCGGCCAAAGGAAACCAGTGGCATCCTCGACCTCGTGGCGATGACCGGATCCATCGAGGATGTTGTCTGAATCCCCCGCGATGCCCCACTCCTCGCCGTCATCATCATCATGCTCGTCGGCGATGTCCCCGAGGATCTCCTCGATGATGTCCTCGATGGTGGCGATCCCGGCGGTGCCCCCGTACTCGTCGACCACGACGGCCATGGATCGCTTCTCCCGCTGGAGATCGGTGAAGAGGAGGTCGAGTGGTCGCGACTCGGGTACCAGTGGTGTCTCGGTGGTGATGTCGGCGACCGTCACCGTGTCCCGATCGACGGTGTCCACGGCGAAGGTGTCCTTGACATGGACGATGCCGCGGATGTCGTCGAGATCCTCCCCGAAGACGGGGAAACGGGAGTGACCGGTCTCGATCGCCATGGCTCGCAGCTCGGCCACCGTGGTGGCGGCCGATATCCCCTCGACCGACACCCGGGGAACCATTACGTCCTCGGCGTACATGTCGACCAGGGCAATAGCCCTCGTCAGCATCCTGAGCTCGGTGTCGGCGAGACCACCGTCCGCTCCCGACGCCCTGATGATCATCTCAAGCTCCTGGAGGGATCGGATGCCCTCCAACTCCTCCCGCGGTTCCACCCCCAACCGACGTACCGTCCAGTTGGCCGAGGCGTTGAGGAACGAGATCAAGGGACGTGCCAACCGGTTGACCAAGCCCATGGGGATACCCACCCTCACCGCCATCGCATAGGGGCGGGCGATCGCCAGATTCTTGGGAAGCAGCTCCCCGACGACCATCTGGATGATGGTGTTGATGACGAGCGCCGCGGTGATGGCCACCCCAAGACTCGACGACTCGGGAAGCCCGAGTGCCTCGATGAGGGGTCGGAGAAGGGGCGCCACCGCCGGTTCGGACACATACCCGAGGATGAGTGACGAAACGGTGATCCCGAGCTGGGCTCCCGAGAGCTGGAAGGAGAGCGTCCTGACCAACCCCTGCACCCGCCGCGCCTTGGGGTCACCATCGGCGGCGAGACGGTCGACCCGGGAGCGTTCCACGGCGACTACCGCGAACTCTCCGGCGACGAAGAAGGCGTTGACCGCGATCAGGGTGAAGACGATGGCCAGACTGAGTCCGGGGCTGATTTCAGGGTCCTTGGGGATAGGGGAGATCGCACAGGATACATGATGCTCAGGGCGCTGGTCAGATGGGGAGGTGGCGGTGCCCCCCTACCTCCCGGACCTTCGGTCCGGCAGGAACCTTCCCCCCTCTTCGAGGGGGGACAACACTCTCGCGCCGACTACTGCTGCCGACTCTCCTTCAGCATCCTGTGGCCGTTGCTCCGGAAGTCATCACCGGAGCGGTCCTCCTTCTCCTCGTCGGTCCCGGCTCCGTCCAGGTCGTTGGAGTCGAGGGCGAGCGAGTCCCACGGCATCAGGTCCTCGACCATGCGGTGACGGTTCATGCTCTCTTCTCCTCGATAAATGGCATCATCTTGCGGAGCTCTCGGCCCACCTGCTCGATCTGATGGTTGCTCTGTGTCTCGCGTTGCTCGATGAGATGGGGTGCCCCCTCGCGGGCCTGTCCGAGCCATTCGTTGGCGAAGGCTCCACTTTGGATCTCGTCGAGGACCTTGCGCATCTCGGCACGGGTCTCGTCGGTGACGATCCGGGGTCCCCGGGTGTAGTCTCCGTACTCGGCGGTGTTGGAGATGGAGTGGCGCATCCAGCCCATGCCGCCCTCATAGAGGAGGTCGACGATCAGCTTGAGTTCGTGGAGGGTCTCGAAGTACGCCGACTCGGGCTGGTATCCGGCCTCGACCAGCGTGGTGAACGCCGACTTGATGAGCTCAGCCACCCCACCGCAGAGGATTACCTGTTCCCCGAATAGGTCGGTCTCGGTCTCCTCGGCGAAGGTGGTCTCGAGAACTCCGGCCCGACCGCCACCGATGGCCGAGGCGTAGGCGAGAGCGATGTCCTTGGCCTTGCCCGAGACGTCCTGGTGCACGGCGACGAGACAGGGGACACCCGACCCGTCGGCGTAGGTGCGACGCACCAGGTGGCCCGGGCCCTTGGGAGCGATCATCACCACGTCGTTGCCCTCGGGTGGCTCGATGGCGCCGAAATGCACGTTGAAGCCGTGGGCGAAGGCGAGGACATCACCCTCCTCAAGATGAGGAGCGATCTCGTCGTGGTAGATCTCGGCCATGATCTCGTCCGGGACGAGGACCATGATCAGTTGGGCCTCGTCGACGGCGTCGGCTACGTTCGCCACCCGCAGACCGTCGCTCTCTACCTTGCTCCGGCTCGACGAGTCCTCACGGAGTCCGACGACCACGTCGACCCCCGATTCGTGGAGGTTGAGGGCGTGGGCATGGCCCTGGGAGCCATATCCGATCACGGCCACGATGGTGTCGTCGAGGAGACCGATGGTGGCGTCCTTGTCGTAGTAAATGTTCGCCATTGCGGGGGTGTCCCTTTCTTATGTGTGCGAGCTTTTTCTCCGAGCCGCCGTTTGGACGGTTGGCCACGGGTTGGTGTTGGTGTAGTTGTGGTGGGCTCGGAGAAAAACAGACGCCGGCTCGCACGTTTGCCCCCTTCGCGTGGCGAGATCGTCGCCACGATGGATTGCGGTGTCCCGTGTTGGGGTGTGCGAGCTTTTTCTCCGAGGCGGCGTTGGGGGGTGCCAGCCACGCGTTGATGGCCATGTCAGATGGCCCTGAGCTGGTTGGAGCGGCTTCGTCGCTTCTGCTCCTTGGCCATTGCGATCGAGCCCGACTTCACCAGGTCGGTTAGACCGTGCGTCCCGACCAGCTCCACGAAGTCTTCGATGCGCTCGGGGGTGCCGATGACCTGGAAGGCGAGACTCTGCCGGCCGACGTCGATGGCCTCGGCGTCGAAGAGGGAGGCGAGCTCGAGGATCTCGGTCCTCTTCCCGGCCGGGGCGTGCACCCTGATCAGGGCGAGTTCCCTCTCGATGGCCTGGGCGGGGGCGAGCTCGGAGATCTTCACCACATTGACCAGCTTGTGGAGCTGTTTCTTGACCTGTTCCAATTCCGGGGCCTCGACGACGATGGTCATCCTCGACATACCCGGCTCGTGGGATGGGCCCACGGCGAGGGAGTGGATATTGAAACCACGTCGGGCGAGCAGCGACGACACCCGGGCGAGAACCCCCGGTTTGTTCTCGACATGGACCGACAGCGTGTGGTTCATCTTTCCACGGTCACTTTCTCGTCCGGTCCGACGAAGACGGTGTCGTTGGAGGCCCCGGCGGGGACCATGGGGAAGACCATCTCGTTCCAGTCGACCTTGATCTCGACCACGACGGGCATGTCGTTCACGGCGAGGGCCTTCTCGAAGGTCGGGGCCACCTCGTCGGGACTGGTGGCCCGGAAACCGGCGCAACCCAGAGCCTCGGCGAGACGGACGTAATCGACCTTGTCGCCGAGCTGGCTGGCCGAGAACCGCCCGTTGTAGAACATCCGCTGCCACTGGGTGACCATCCCGTGGGCGCCGTTGTTGATCACGACGATCTTCACATTGATTCCCTCGGTCGCCGCCGTGATCAGCTCCTGGAAGGTCATCTGGAAACAGCCGTCGCCGTCGATGGCGATCACGAGGTCGTCGGGTCGACCGGCCTTGGCGCCGACGGCGGCGGGGATGGCGAAACCCATCGTTCCCAGGCCACCGGAGTTGATCCAGCGACGGGGGTCGGTGAACTTCCAGTGCAGGGATGTCCACATCTGGTGCTGGCCCACCCCGGAGACGATGGTGGCGTCACCACCGGTGAGACGATGCAGCTCCTCGATGGCGTACTGCGGTTTGATCGGACCCTCGGGGTCCTGGTCATAGCGGAGGGGGTAACGCCGCTGCCAGTCGGATACCTGGCTCGCCCACGCCGTCCTGTCAGGTTGGTCGCGTTCCCCCCAGGCCTCGATCATCTGGGACAGAACCCGGCGGGCGTCGCCGACGATGGGGACCTGGGGGACCCGAACCTTGCCGATCTCGGCGGGATCGACGTCGACATGGATCACGGCCGCCTCCGGTGCGAAGTGATCGGGGTCGCCGGTCACCCGGTCATCGAAGCGAACCCCGAGGGCGATGAGAAGGTCGGCCCGCTGGATGGCGGTCGTGGCGGCGTAGGTGCCGTGCATCCCCGACATCCCGCACGCCAGAGGGTGGTCGTCGGGGATGGCGCCCCTCCCCATCAGCGTCGTGACGACGGGTGCCCCGGTTCGTTCAACCAGTTGGCGAAGCTCTTCCGAGGCGTTGGCCTTGATGATGCCCCCACCCACATAGAAGACGGGTCGGGTGGCCTTCTCGATCATGTCGATGGCGTCGCGGATGCGGAGGGCGTGCCCCTCGACGGTGGGTTTGTATCCGGGCAGGTTGATCGTCTTGGGATCCTCCCACGTCACCTCGGCGTTCTGCACGTCCTTGGGCACGTCGACGAGGACGGGACCGGGTCGGCCGGTGGCGGCAATGTGGAACGCCTCGTGGACCGTCTGGACGATCTCATCGGGCTCGGCCACGAAGTAGTTGTGCTTGGTTGCCGGCATGGTGATCCCGGTGGTGTAGGCCTCCTGGAAGGCGTCGTTGCCCACCGCGGTGGTGGCCACCTGACCGGTGATGGCGACGAGAGGCACCGAGTCGACCAGGGCGTCGGCGAGCGGGGTTACCAGGTTGGTCGCACCCGGACCGGAGGTGGCTATGCACACCCCGACACGACCGGTGGCCCAGGCGTATCCCTCCGCCATGTGGCCGGCACCCTGTTCGTGCCGGGCGAGGATGTGACGGATCGGGGAGTCGTAGAGGGGGTCGTAGGCGGGGAGGATGGCGCCACCGGGTACCCCGAAGACGATATCGACGTCCTCGTACTCGAGCGCCTTGATGAGCGCCTGCGCTCCGGTCATCCGGTTCATAATGCGGTTCCCTTGCCGTTGGTCGTCGGCCGTGTCCATTTGTCCATTGAAAAACCCCCCCGGTTCCGGGAGGGCACAATGACACACACGTCGGGCTGTGACGTGTGCGTTACTCGAGAATTACTAGATAGTTGTGCATTACCTGTCGCAGTATGCCCGCGTCATCGTGATAAGTCAATACGCGGGTTCGTTCGCGGGTGGGCTCGCTCCTTCTCTTCCAGGGTTCACCGTCCGATCTCCTACCCTGGGCACCAGACAATGACGACGCCGGCCGATATCGAACTCCTTCGACCCGCCGTGGAGCATCTCCGGGTGACGATGCGTCGGATCGATTCCGACGAGGTTCCGGCGAGGTTGCGCCGGTTGGCGTCTTCGTCGGCCCGCCGGATCCCCCCTCCACTGCTTCGCCAGGCCGTCGACGCACTCGACAGCGATGACTGGCTCCGATCGAAGGTGGTCGAGGAGACCGACGATCTTGATCCCGATGCACCGGCGAGGGAGCATGCCGCCTCGGCGCTCTTTCTCCTCCGCCCCCCCTCCTGGGAGGAACGGATCGCGGAACTGTCCGAACGGAGGCGCCACGCCGACCTTGCCGGGGAGCTGGCCCGCATGGAGGAGGCCCGCCATGACGACGCCCGGACCATCGAACGACTGCGTGGGGAGCTGAAGCGCCTGGAGCGGGAGCGCGACGCCATCGAGTCCTCCACCGCCGAGCGTTTCGGGGCCGAGATCGAGTTGGAGGCTCGACGTCGACTCACTGCCGATCGGGTCCGTGCCGAGGTGGAACGGCGCGTCGAGGACACCATTGCGGAGAAATCCGCGGTGGAGGAGGCACTGCGGGCCAGTGAGGGTCGTCTTGCCGAGACCCGTCTCGCCCTGGAGCGAGAGAGACGCAAGCCGGTCGAGGTTTCGACAACCGAGGCCCTTTTGGGGATCCCCGGCTCTCCCGAGGCCATCGCCGATACGCTCGACAGGGTGGCGCTGGCCGCCCGACGGAAGGTCTCGACCCAGGTGGAACCGACGGTCCGCCACGCCATCGACGATCTCGCGGTGCGTCCCGATCTCCCCGAGGCCGTGACCGAGCTCCTCCGCACCCCGCGCCGTTGGCTGATCGACGGATACAACGTCGCCCATCTTCTCTCCGGTCGCCAACCGGAAGCGATGGATCGTCTCCGACTCGAGGCCAAGCTCGCCGATCTCCTCACCAAGGCCGCCTCCGGCTCCATCGTCACCCTTTTCTGGGACAGCTCGGTGGCGACCACCTCGCGCCGAGCGGGACGCGGCATCGAGGTTCGCTACGTCGACTCGGCCGACGACTCCATCATCGAGAACTCCCGACCGGGGAGTGTGGTGGTCTCGACCGACCGGCGGGTCCGCGAGGGTGGGGAGGCGCGGGGTGCGGTGGCGATCTGGTCGGAGGCTTTGGTCGGCTGGTTCCAGATGTAGGGTTGACAGGAGTCTCGTCGTCGAGCGGGGAGGCACCCCTTGGATGTTGTGATTGCCGGTGGCGGGTTCGCCGGCCTCGAGGTGGCGCGGTCTCTGGACGAGAGGACCCAGGTCACCATCGTCTCCACCGACAATTTTCTGCTCTTCACCCCGATGCTGGCCGAGGTCGCCGCCGGTGACGTCGATCCCCGCCACATCCTCGCACCGATTCGCCACCTTGTGCCCCGGGCCCGTTTCATCCAGGGCGAGATCGTTGGGATCGACCCCGGGCGGCGATCGGTGACTGTCGCCCCCGGGTTCGGGACGCCCGAGATGGTCGTGTCCGGCGATGCCCTCGTCATCGGCCCCGGGTCGGTTCCGGCCGACTTCGGTATCCCCGGAGTGGGGGAGCACACCGTCCCCTTCAAGGGAATCGACGATGCCCTCCGGATCCGCAACCGGGTCCTGGCGCTTCTCGAAGCGGCCGCATCCCACCCCGACCCGGCCCTGACCCGCTTTGTGATCGTCGGCGCCGGATACTCCGGTGCCGAACTCGCCGCGGCTCTCGCCGACATGCTCGACGAGGCGGCGGAGAGGTTCTACCCGACGGCACCGCCGCCCCGGGTGATCCTCGTCGATGCGGCCGATCGGGTGACACCCACGCTGCCCGCCCCACTGAGTGCTTCTGCGGAGAGGGCGCTGGCCCGTCGGGGTGTTGAGATACACCTCGGAAAAGCCGTTGAGTTCATCGACGGCGCCGGTGTCCATCTCTCCGACGGCGAGCACATCGCGGCTCACACCGTGGTCTGGTCGACGGGGGTGAAGCCCCATCCGCTCATCGCCCATTCGGGTCTCCCCGTCACCGATTCTGGGCGTCTCATCGTCGACGGCAATCTGCGGGCCGCACCGGGCATATTCGGGGTGGGCGACGCCGCCGCGGTGCCCGATGGGGCCGGGGCGATTTCGCCGCCGACAGCCCAGTTCGCCATACGTCAGGGGAGGTATCTGGGGCGCAACCTGCCCGGG
>WHUC01000221.1 GCA_009377435.1 Acidimicrobiia bacterium | reverse complement strand
GCGTTCAGAGGAGCCCGTCGATTACGTTCACGGTCGCCGTCCTCCCGGCAATGTCGATCGAGGGCACCAACTCGTCGACCAGGGGAACCTCGACACGGCGGACACCGACGTCTATCACGATGCGATCCTGGGTATCGGTGAGGATTACATCGGAGATGGTTCCGACCGGCGAACCGGCGACATCCACCACCGCGAGCCCGATCAGATCCTCAGGCCAGTACTCGTCCTCACCCAGATCCCTCCTGGTGACGACGTCGATGAGGAGGCGGGTGCCCCGATGGGCCCCGGCGGTGTCGCGATCGGCGATCTCCTCGAAGGCGATGAGTGGGGACTTCTTGCCGTGACGGAGATGTTTCACCGTCAAATGGTCACCCGAGTCGGTCCGAAGCACCGAACCCGGTGTGAACCGGTCGGAAAAGTCACTCTCCAACCAGATGGTCAACTCCCCGGCGAGACCATGGGGTCGTCCCAGGGTGCCCACCAGGATGAGTGGGTCGTCAGTCGACGAACTCGACATCTGTCTCGACGCCCTCTTCCTCACCGGCCAGTGCGGCAACGGAGCGGATAGCCCGCGCCACACGGCCCCTGCGACCGATCACCCGACCCATGTCGGACTTGGCGGTGCGGACCTCGGCCAGGACCTCGGACGGCCCCTGCTCGACCATGGTCACGCTGACCGCGTCGGTGTCCTCGACGATGTGACCGACCACGTAACCGACGACCTTCTCGACTATCTCTGCCTGTGCCACGGTCATTCCTCCTCGGCGGCGTCGACGGCTTCGGCTGCGGCGTCCTCTTCGGTTACGACAGGCGGCTCGGCCTCCACCGGCACCTCGGTCCCAGCGGAGCCGACGGTGTGGACCTTTCCGACGGCAACGGCGTGGCGGCCGAAGGCCCCAGAGATCTCGAGAAGCTTTCTGACCGTCTCCGTGGGCTGTGCGCCCTTGCCGAGCCAGTCGACGGCGCGCTCGTTGTCGATCTCGACCAGAGACGGGTCGGGGCGGGGGTCGTACCTTCCGATTTGCTCGATGTACCGACCGTCGCGGGGGCGGCGTCCGTCCATCACAACAACGCGGTACACCGGTTGCTTGGTTTTTCCAATGCGCATCAGACGCATCTTGACGGCCATGGCGTCACCTCTTCCTTCGGCCGGGGGTGAGTCCGGGGATGTTCGGTATGCCCCGACCGCCGGCCATTTGTTTCATCATTTTTTGTGCGTCACCGAACTGCTTGAGCAGTCTGTTGACAGCTTGTGGTGTGGTACCGGATCCGACCGCGATCCGACGCTTCCGGCTTCCGCCGATCACGCCGGGATCCCGACGCTCGCCTGGGGTCATCGACTGGATGATCGCCTCGACCCGTTTCAGGTCACGATCGTCGACTTCCACGTCACGGAGCGCGGAACCGGCTCCCGGAAGCATAGCAAGGATGTCCTGGAGCGGCCCCATCCGCTTCATCTGCTGGAACTGGGTGAGGAAATCGTCCAGATCGAACTCGCCCTTGCCCAGCTTGCGGGCTGCCTGCTCGGCCTGGCCGACATCGAACGACTCCTCGGCCTTCTCGATGAGGGTGAGGACATCGCCCATACCGAGGATGCGGGACGCCATCCGGTCGGGATGGAATTCCTCGAGATCGCCGAGCCCCTCGCCGACACCGGCGAACTTGATCGGGGTGCCGGTCACCTCACGGACCGAGATCGCCGCACCACCGCGGGCGTCGCCATCGAGCTTGGTCAGAACCACACCGGTGAGCCCCACGTGCTCGTTGAATCCCTGCGCCACGTTGACGGCGTCCTGACCGGTCATGGCGTCGACGACGAGGAGGATCTCGTCGGGTTCGGCGATCTTGCGGACGTCGGCGAGCTCAGCCATCAGCACCGGGTCGATCTGGAGACGACCGGCGGTGTCGATGATGACGACGTCGGACCCGATCCGGGTGACCTCCTTCATGGCCGCCTTGACCACCCCTCGCACCCTTGACTTTCTCTCGGCGTAGACCGGCACCCCAACCCGGGCGGCAAGGGTCTCCAACTGATCGATGGCGGCAGGACGCTGCAGATCGGCCGCGACCAGGAAGGGACGCCTTCCCTTGCTCTTGAGATGTCTGGCGAGCTTGCCCGCCATCGTCGTCTTACCAGCACCCTGGAGACCGACCATGAGGATGACCAGCGGCGGCGAGGACTGCACCAGCCCTACCGTCTCCGTTCCCAGGGTGGCGATCAGCTCCTCCTTGACGATCTTCACCACCTGCTGGCCGGGGGTGAGACTGTGGGAGGTCTCGTCACCGAGGGAGCGCACCCTCACCCTGTCCAGAAGGGACTTGACGACCTTGACGTTTACATCGGCTTCGAGGAGGGCGAGCCTGACCTCACGAAGGGCGGCATCGATGTCCGATTCGGAGAGTTTCCCCTTGCCCCGGAGACGGACGAAGACATCCTCGAAGCGCTGTGTGAGGGTGTCGAACATGAGGGACCAAGAGTACCGACCCCCGCCGGTTGTTCCCATTCAGGCCCGGACACGGCGACAACCTGACCGCCCTACGCTCTCCTTCATGGAGATGGCCCAACGCGACGAGCAACTGCGGGCGGACATACGCCGGCTGGGTAATCAGTTGGGTGATGCCCTCGTCCG
>WHUC01000033.1 GCA_009377435.1 Acidimicrobiia bacterium | reverse complement strand
GCTCGACCCGAAGAACGTGATGGAGGCCTCGTCGAAGGACACCACGAGGATGGCCCCGATCACCGGTCCCGCCACGGTGCCCCTTCCTCCGATGATGGCCATGAGGACCATCCGGGCCGCCACCGCGATGAGGAGGAAGATGACGGGCCGCAGGTAGGCGAGGGAATAACCCCACAGCGCTCCCACCACCCCGGGGAAGAAGGCGCTCAGGGCGAAGGCCATCAGCTTGAACTTGCGGGTGTCGATCCCGATCACCTCGGCCTTCACCTCGTCCTCGGCGATGGCGCGAAGGGCCATGCCGAACTTGGAGTGCTGGACCCGGTAACCGAGGAGGACCGCACCGATCGCGGCCACCAGCATGGCGTAGTAGAAGGGAACCTTTAGCCAACTGATCTCAAACGGCGGCAGGGGGAGGCTGAGACCGTTGGACCCGCCCAGATAGCTCCAGTTGTCCATGAGGAGGGTGACCACCAACAAGAGGGCGATGGTGGAGATGATGAACGATGGCCCGTGGGTGCGGTAGGTGATGAGACCGGCTACCAGGCCGATCGCCAGGGCGACCAGCCCGGCCAGCAGGGCGGTGGCGAATGGCGACCAGCCCAACTCGAGCAGAAGCAGACCGGCGACGTAGCCACCGACCGCAAAGAAGACGTTGTGCCCCAGAGAGATGTAGCCCGTGTAACCCCCCAGGATATTCCAACTCGATGTCATGGCGATCCACATGAAGACGACCATCCCCACCTGGAGCACGTAGTTGTAGGAGGCGTACCCTCGGATGAGGGGGAGGGCCAATACCGCTACGAGGACAACGACGAGGACAACCCAACGACTGGTGCGTCCCTTCGATTCGACGGGCGGGGTCGCCAGTTCTTCGCTGGTCGATGTCTGGATCGAGACCATCAGGCTCTCGCTCTCTTCCCGAACAGACCCTGCGGTCGGATGAGGAGGATGAGGAAGAGGGCGCCGAAGAAGGTGATTGGCGCCCAGACCGGCCCGATCCCGTCGCTGACGAAGGCCGAGATCACGGCCAACCCGAGGGCGCCGATCACAGCACCCTTGAGACTTCCCATCCCCCCGAGAACGATAAGTGCCAGCAGGATGGCGATCCACTGCCAATGACGTGAGGGGAAGAAAGGGAACAGGAAACTGACCAGGGCGCCCGACGCCCCGGCCACGGCCATCCCGATACCGAACGAGATGGTCGAGACCCGCCGGACGTCAACTCCCACGATCTGGGCGGCGTCGCGGTTTTGCATGGTCGCCCGCACCCCATACCCGGTGCGGGTGAACTTGAGGAACGCCCACAGTGCCACCAGCAGTGCCGCGCTGGCGGTGGATGCGTAGAGCTGCCCCGTGGGGATGAAGAGGTCACCGAGAATGAAGGCGTCGCGGGCATAGGGTGGGCTCGCCGACCGGAAGATCCCGGTGAAGAAGTAGGACATGAGTCCCTCGGCAATGAAGGCGAGACCGAAGGTCATCAGAACCGTCATCTCGGCGAATCTCGGCGAACCCTCGATGCGGGGGAACAGCAGTCGATACAGGATCACACCGAAGAGGAAGAACACGGGGATGGCGATCACCATGGAGATGAGCGGGTCGATCCCCAAACCCTCCCACATGAAGAAGCTGAAGAATGCGGCAAGGACGATGAAGGCGGCGTGGGCGAGGTTCACCACCCGCATCACGCCGAAGAGGAGTGTCAGACCGGAGGCCATCAGAGCGTATACCCCACCCAGCATCAGCCCGAGGATGAGGATCTGGACATTGGCTATCACGATGATTCCTCCTTGGCCGCCGCCGCCAACTTCCCCAGGTAGAGGTCACGGATCCGGGGGTCATCGAGGATGACGTCGGCGGGGGCCTCGAAGCGTTTCGTGCCCAGATCGAGGACGAAGGCCCACTCGGACACCTCGATCCCCTTCTTCACGTTCTGTTCGATGAGCAGCACGGTTATCCCCAGGTCGGTGCTGAGGTGACCGATGGTGTCGAAGATCTGATCCGAGACCTGGGGGGCGATTCCGAGGCTGGGCTCGTCGATCATCATCAACCGGGGCTCGATCATGAGGGCGCGCCCCAGCGCCAGCATCTGCTGCTCACCGCCGGACATGGTCTGGGCCATTTGGGATGACCGCTCGGCGAGAAGGGGGAACAGTCCGAGGACGAATGCCATCCTCTCCTCGAGCACCTCTCGGTCGCGTACGAGATAGCCACCCATGACCAGGTTCTCGCGAACGGACATCTCGGGGAATAGGGTCCGATCCTGGGGAACGAAGCAGACACCGGCGGTGAGGATCTGGTCGGGCCGACGACCGCCGATCTCGTTGCCCTCGAACAAGATGCTTCCCTCCCGGGGTGGAATGAGCCCGGCGATGGTCTTGAGGAGGGTCGACTTCCCGGCGCCGTTGGGGCCGATGATGCAGTAGGTGCCGCCCTCCTCCACCTCGAGCGATATGTCGGTGATGATGTCGGGCCCGATGCCGTAACCGGCCCGGACACCATGGAGTTCGAGCAGCGCCATCACACGTCCCCCAGATAGGCGTCGAGAACCCGGTGATCCTCCCGGACCACCTGGGGCGTGTCCTGGAGGATGACCTGGCCGTGGGCCATCACCACCACCGAGTGACTGAGACGCATCACCACGTCCATGTTGTGCTCGACGATGAGAAAGCTGACGCCTTTCCGATTGATCTCCTCGATGCGGTCCATGATGCGTTCCAGGAGGGCCGGGTTGACCCCGCCCGCGGGCTCGTCGAGGAGGATCAGCCTCGGTTCGGTCATGAGGACGGCGGCAAACTCGAGAAGCTTGCGTTGCCCGTAGGAGAGACTCTTCGCCGGCTCATCGGCGAGCCGCTCTATCCCGACGAAGGCGAGAAGTTCCATCGCCCTGTCACGCTCGTCGGCCGCGATCCTGGATCGGAGGAGGCTCCCCAGGTCATTGCTGATCGTCGACACGACCATGTTCTCGAGAACGGTCATGTCGCTCAGCTCGCGGGTGATCTGGAAGGTGCGCCCCAATCCGTGTTTGGTGATGACATGTGACATCAGACCGGTTATGTCCTCGCCGTCGAAGGTGATGGCGCCCGAGTCTGGTACCACCACTCCCGAGATGGTGTCGAACGCCGTTGTCTTCCCGGCGCCGTTGGGTCCGATCAGAGCCGTGATCTCACCCTCGGCAACGTCGAACGACGCCCCATTGACCGCGATGATCCCGCCGTACGCCTTGGTTACGTCGCGTAGTTGGAGGAGTGGCATCAGGAGCGATCCGATCGCACGTGTCTCTGCCCGACTCTAGGGGAGCCCGACGGGTCGGGCTCCCCTCTTGGCGGGACGTTTTACCACTCGGGCTTGGGGTAGGTGACGTCGACGGTGCCGGGGAACTCCCCGACCGGGAACACAAAGGACAACCCACCGTCTTGCCACTGGTTGATCAGGAAGCTTCGCTCCTCGGCCAAGCCCTTTTCATCCCACACGAAGTTGCCGACGATGGTCTCAACGGCGGTATCGGCGGTGCGGGTGTGCATCCACTCGCTCATAGCGGCGTTGTCCGTGCCGCCGGTCCCGATGATGGCCTGCTCCACACCCTGGCACACGGCGAAGGGGATCGCCTCGTCTTCGTCTGGGGGCTCACCGAACGACTCGGTGTAGCCGGATACGAAGTCCTCGTTGGTATAGGGCTCACCGGCCAGGGTGCTCGGGAAGTTGGCCAGAGGGCTCCATACCGAATGGACCACGATTCCGTCGGCGGCCTCGCCCAATGCCTCCTGGAACTCCGTCTGCGCACCCTGGGCGGTGTAGACCAGTGGCGCCTGGTATCCCACCGTCTGGAGCGCCTGGAGGAGGGCGATTACCTCGTCGGTCGAGGCACTCGATATCACCAAGAAGTCGGCGTCGGCCTGCCGGATCGAGTTGGCGAGTGTGAGCCAGTCGGTGTATCCGATCGGCCACACCTCCTCGAACGCCACCTCCATTCCGGCGTCGGCCAAGAACCCAGGGGCAAGGTCGATGATCTCACCCGAGTCGGGGATCTCAACCGTGCCTCCGAGCAAACCAGTGGCGATGGCCGCGGCGAAGAAGTCGTCGGCATACACGACCGCGGCCGTCTGGGGCCGCTCCCCGATGATGCCCTCCGCCTCGTAGTGGTCGACCATGTTGAGGACCGACCTACCGGTGTACTCGGCGGGGAGCTGCTGGAAATAGAAGATGTGCTGATATCCGCGTTCCCAGATGCGGAGGGCACCGTTGGAGGGCATCGGATAGATCATTCCGTTCTGTTCGGCCACCGTCGAAGCCGGGAAGCCGAGAAGGCTGGAGAAGGTCCCAAGGAGGGCGTCGACATTCTCCACGTTGATAAAGCGCTGGGTTTGGGTGACCGTGACCTCGGTGTCGCTACGGTTGTCCTCGACGAGCAATTCCACCGGTCGTCCCAGGAGCCCACCTCGGGCGTTGATCTCATCAACACAGAACTGGTATCCATTGGCGTGCTTGCTCCCCGAGATCGAGAACTCACCGGTCAGTGGCAATGATGCCCCGAAGACGATCGGCTCGCCCTCGCCGCCGGCTGCCGTGGTGTCGGTTCCACCCGGCGCCGTCGTGTCCGTGGCTGCCGCCGTGGTCTCCGTTGCCGCCGCCGTGGTCTCCGTTGCCGCCGTCGTGGTCTCGGTGACCGCTGCGGTGGTGTCGGCGTCAGCCGCGGTGGTGGTGTCTGTCGTTTCGGTGCCGCCACAGGCGGCCACTACCAAGACCATCGCCATCAGGGTGGTAATCCACCTCGTTCTCTTCATGATGTCCTCCTCGCCATTTGTTCAGGTTGGCTGTCGCTCAGGGGCTCGGTCACCATCTAACAGGTCTCCACCCGTCGGGTACCTACTCCTACAATCGATTGCCAGAGTATGAATCTTGGCACACTTCGCATACCGGCGCCACTCAAGAGACCATCCCATTCTCTGGCATTTGTGAGCTTGGGTCCCGGCACCCGGATACACGTGGTTGGTAAACCCTTTCCGGGTCTGACCTCGCGGTAAACGATTGCCATTCTCCGATGTTGGCACAGTTCTGGCATGTGCGCCACCCAAAATGACGATTCCGTTCTCTGGCAGCGATCAGCGCTAGAGCACTAGGTTCCGATGGTGTTGCTTGTGCCCCGATCGTCGGGAGGCAATCGCCCGACACCCGCTGCGTGCCGTGTCTCCGGGATGACGATCATCGCCGCCACGGTCACCAAGACGGCAAGGGTGACCAGTGGCACCGAGGAGATGGCCCGTCCGTACCTCTCGAAGATGGCCCCGATCACCACGGGGGTGACGAGGAACGCGGCGTCACCGGTGAACCGGAACGCCCCCAGACGGCGGCCGAGTCGATCGCCCCCCTCGCTGAGATCGGCGAGGATCGTGTTGCCGACGTTGACGGCCACCGACCCCAGGGTGAGCAGGATTATCGCCATCCACCACCAGAACGCAGCCGACCCGAATCCGAACGCCACAACACCCGCCGTCTGGAGGCCCAGTCCCGGGATGAGGGCCGCCCGGCGCGAAATTCGATCGGAAATGTGGCCCGAAGCGATTGCGGCGCCGAAGCGGATCACCCCGCCGATGCCGATGGCCAGCCCGACCGTGCCCGGTCCGAAGCCAAGTTCGCCGTCACCAACCACCGGTATCAATGTCTGGATCAGGGCGGCACCGATGGAGAACTGGGCCACCGGGAGCAGATAGATCACCGCCAGGACGCGACGGGGCACCTGGTCGGGCGCTACCGATGCTGGTCTGTCGGGGGTGTGGCTGAGTGGTACCGGCCGTCGGACAAAGAGGAAAGGTATAGCCAGCGCCGCGGCAAGAGCTCCACCCACGAGGAGAGTCCCCCGCCAGTCGAAGGTCACACCAAGAGCACCGCCGATGGCCGGACCGACTGCCTGGCCGGCCAGCATGGCCCCGGCAAAGAGGGACAGGGACATGCCCCGGTTGGCCCGGGTCGTCGTCGCGAACGCCGCCGTGGCCGTGGTGATGACGAGGGTTGATCCCAAGCCGAGGACGAAGGCGCCGCCAAAGAGGATGACGGTCCCGGGCGCCATCGACATGAGAAGGGTTCCGACCGCCACGAGGAATCCGGATGCCGCCATAAGGGGTCCCGCCGTCCGGCGGTCGACGGCGTGGCCGGCCGGTATGTCGGCGGCGAGACGGCCGAGGGCGAATATGGAGAGCAGGGCGCCTAGACCAGTTGCCGACAGGTCCATCTCCCGCCCCATCTCCGGCAGCAGGGGTGGGCGGAGAAACGCGACCGCGGTGAGCCCGAAGAGCCCGAGGCCGATTCCCGTCAGGACCGGTGCCCGCCGTGACCCGGCCCGGGTTTGACTCAAGGGTTGGTCTGGTCGGGCGGCGGCGCCGTCGAGGATCGCACGGCCAATGAGGGGGTGAGCTTGATCGAGGCCGGTGGTGCGTCACCCGTGTCGGCCATCTGGGCGAGCAGGGTCGCGGCCGCCTGGGCACCCATCTGTCGGTAGGGCACGCGCACCGCGGTCATGGCGGGTTGCATGAGGTCGAGGAGGGGGATGTCGTTGTAGCCCGTCACCGACACGTCGACGCCGACTTCGAGGTCGAGCGTTCGGATCGCCCGGTAACAACCGAGTGCGAGGAGATCGTTCCCACCCACGATCGCGGTGATTTCGGAGTGACGCCGGAGAAGCTCCAACCCCGCCCGAAAGCCCGGCTCGACCTGGAACCAGTCGGCTTCCTCGACCAGATCGGGGTCGGCCTCGAGACCGACGGCCTGGATCCAACTGAGAAATGCCTGGCGACGTCCCAGACCCGTAGACACCTTGCTCGGCCCGGCCACATGTCCGATTCTTTGGTGCCCCAGGGACGCCAGATGCTGGACTGCCAATCCGATACCGGCGTGATCGTCACCCACGATCGACGGAACCGAGCCGTCCTCGATGGTCCGATTGACCAGGACCATCGACACCCTCCGTTCCCGGGCCCTTTCTATGGCCACGTCGGTCCGGGCGGCCGTGGCGAGGATGAGACCATCGACGTGTCGATCCAGCATGGAGGCGATGACCGCATCCGCGCTGGCCGGGTCGCCGTCGGCGTTGCCGATCAGCACGGAGTAGCCGTCATCGACCAACACCGACTCCGCGCCGGCGATGATGGGGCCGAAGAGGGGGTTCTCGACATCGGGAATCACCATGCCCACCGACATGGTCCGGTTGGTGCGGAGCCCCCGGGCGAGTGGGTGGGGTCGGTAACCCAGCTTGCGGGCGGCCGCCGCCACCCGTTCAAGGGTGTCTGTATTCACCACCGCTGAGGTGAGGGGATTGAGGGCACGCGAGGCCGTCGAGACATGGACACCGGCTTCCTTGGCCACGTCCTTGAGGGTGGTGCGGTCGGTCACAATAACTACAACTTAGACGGATTCGCCCCGCGCTTGGGCGAATTCAGCTTCCCCGTCGCTTCCTTCGAATCGCTTGGAAGGGGGGCCATTTCTGAAGTGACATCTTGCATCCTACGATACTACAATCGTTTGCGGAGCAGAGCGCGGTGAAGCAGTCGAAGTCGGAGCGGCGTCTGTGAAATGACGATTGCCGAGATGGAGGAGCAGGAGCCCAATGACCGAGGAAAAGAATCAGCATCGGGTGGGGTGGATCGGAACCGGTCGCATGGGGTTTGCCCTCGCCGGGAGGCTGCTCGATGCCGGTGTCGACCTGTGGGCGTACAACCGGACCCGTTCCAAGGCGGAGCCGCTTGCCGAGAAGGGCGCCAAGATCGTGGACTCACCGGCCGAGCTCGCCGAGCGCGACATCGTGTTCACCATGGTTGCCGGGCCAACGGATGTCATGGACGTCACCTTTGGCGATGGTGGGCTCCTCTCCCACGATGACGCCCGCCCGGGAGTCCTGGTCGATTCCACTACGATTGATCCCACCACCTCCCAGGAGCTGTCCACCCGGGCGAAGACGTTGGGGACCGAGGTTGTGGCGGCGCCGGTTTCGGGCAACCCCAACGTGGTCGAGTCGGGCAATCTCACTGCGGTTGCCTCCGGACCACGGGAGGCGTTCGAGACGGCGCGGCCCTATCTGGAGATGTTCGGACGCAAGGTCACCTATGTGGGAGAGGGGGACGAGGCCCGACTGGTGAAGATCTGTCACAACCTGATGCTGGGGGTGGTGACCCAGTCGATGGCGGAGATCACCGTTCTCGCCGAGGCGGCGGGCGTGTCCCGGACCGATTTCTTGGACTTCCTCAATGACAGTGTCATGGGCTCGACGTTCACCAGATATAAGACACCCGCTTTCGTCAATTTGGATTACACCCCGACGTTTACGTGGCATCTCCTGCGCAAGGACTTCGAGCTGGGGTTGGCGTCGGGGCGGGAGTTCGATGTGCCCCTCCCCACCGCCGCCCTCGTCCATCAGATCGTGGTCGACGGGATCGGTCTCGGATACGGCGACCAGGACTTCGCCGCCCTCCTCACCAAACTCGCCAACGGCGCCGGACGCGACATAAAGTCCGAGGACAGAGACGTCTCCGACGGACTGAGCTGACATGACCGACTTCGCAATCCTCGACTCCCTCCAGACCAGAGGTCATGACCGGTTGCTCATCGGTGGTGACTGGCAGGACGCCTCCGACGGGGCCACCATCGATGTCCTCGACCCCTCGAGCGGTGAGCCGGTCGCCACTATCCCCAGCGGATCGGCGAGCGATGCCATGGCGGCGGTCGAGGCGGCGGCGGCGGTAGCCGACGAGTGGGCGGCCACCTCACCCCGGCACAGAAGCGACATTCTCCGCAGGTCCTACGAGCTGATGACGGAACGGTTGGACGATCTCGCCGCACTCATCGTGCTCGAGATGGGCAAGACCTTCGCCGAGTCGAAGGGCGAGATCGCCTACGCCGCAGAGTTCTTCCGGTGGTACTCCGAGGAGGCGGTGCGAAACATAGGTTCGCTCTCGATCGCACCCAACGGGGACAAGCGGATCATCGCCATCGGTCAGCCCATCGGCGTCTCCCTCCTCATCACACCCTGGAACTTTCCCGCCGCGATGGCGACCCGGAAGATCGGACCAGCGGTCGCCGCCGGCTGCACCATGATCCTCAAACCGGCCTCGGACACGCCTCTCACAGCACTGGCTGTGGGGTCGCTCCTGGAAGAGGCCGGTCTCCCACCGGGGGTTCTCAACGTCCTCCCCTCGAAGCGCTCCTCGGAGGTGGTTCCGGCGATGCTGGGCGACGATCGGGTGCGCCTGCTCTCGTTCACCGGGTCGACGGAGGTGGGTCGCACCTTGCTCGCCCAGGCCGCCGAGCGGGTTGTCAAATGCTCCATGGAACTGGGCGGCAACGCCCCCTTCCTGGTCTTCGACGACGCCGATATCGATGCCGCTGTCGAGGGGGCGATGATCGCCAAGATGCGGAACGGCGGTCAGTCCTGCATCGCCGCCAACCGATTCTTCGTCCACGCCCCGGTGGTCGACCGATTCTCCTCCGTCTTCGCCGCGGCCATGGCGGCGGTCCAGGTCGGTCCCGGGATGGAGCCAGGGGTCGGGCTCGGGCCCCTCATCAACAAGGGGGCACAGGATGACATGTCGGAGTCGGTGGAGATGGCGACCGACGCCGGCTCGGACGTGTTGACAGGGGGTCACAGCCCCAATCGGCCCGGTTTCTTCTTCGAACCTACGGTGTTGGGCAACGTGACCGCCGATTCCTCGGTGCTTGGTCGGGAGATCTTCGGCCCGGTGGCACCCTTGGTGACCTTCGCGACGGAGGAGGAGGCTATCGCCATGGCCAACGACACCGTCCACGGTCTTGCCGCCTATCTCTTCAGTTCCGATCTGAGCAGGGGATTGCGGGTGGCCGAGGCGCTCGAGTCGGGGATGGTCGGGGTCAATCGTGGCCTCATCTCCGATCCAGCGGCGCCATTCGGCGGGGTCAAGGAGAGCGGTGTCGGCCGGGAGGGCGCCCACGAAGGCATGCTGGAGTTCCTCGAGACGAAGTACATCGCCGCCGACTGGTGACCCGGCCCGGTCAGGGGTCCCGTCGAATCCACACCATGTCTGTGGTGACGCCGGCGTCGGTCACCAGGTTGAAAACCGGGCAGCGGCGCTCTGTCTCCTCGACCACCGCCGTGAGACTCTCGGCCGATTCGTCAGTGGTGACCGTGGCCTGGACCCGGATGGTCTGAAAATGGGGTCGAACCTCCCGGTCGCCCATTCGCCCCCGGATATCGATGGTGAACTCGGCCTCGAACTCGATGGAATCGTAGTCGAAGCCCATCTCGGTGGCGGTCCGACGAAAGGTGACGGCCTCGCATCCGCACAGTGCTCCCAGCACGGTGTGGAGGGGAGAAGGCCCCTCGCCCGACCCACCGTGGGCCTCGGGTTCATCGGTGACGATTTGACCGTACTCGCCGAAGTCGATAGCCGTCTTCATCGAGGCGTCGGTGCGGGCGGTGAGCTTCTTGCGACGGATGATCGGACGATCGAGTTCTCCGCTCTCGACGACCCGACTGGTATGGAGATCTGAAACCGTGGACATTGGCATCCTTGAGTGGTCGGTGGTAAAGATCCTATGGTCAGGCCTAGATTCCCGCAAACGATTGTGCGTCAGCCACCGCCGCCTATGCGTCCCTCCACCATGGTGGCGATGTGGTCGCCGATGGCGAGGGACGCCGTGGCTGCCGGTGAGGGTGCGTTCAGAACATGGACGGACCGGGGACCTTTGACCACCGAGAAGTCGTCGACCAGGCGGCCATCGGGGGTGACGGCCTGGGCCCTGACACCGGCGCCTCCGGGGCGGAGGTGTTCGGCCTCGATCTCGGGGATGAGACGTCGGGCGGACCGGGCGTACAGACGGCGCGATCTCGAACGCCACATCTCGGTGGAGCCCTTCCGCCAATGTCGCGCCGCCAGACAGAGGAAGCCACGGTATCTCATGGTCTCGAGAACGTCGGGCCAGTGGGCGGCTGTTTCGCGGTAATGCTCCCGACCCAGGGCGAGGACGGCGTTGGGCCCGACCTCCACGGTGTCGTCGACCCGGCGGGTGAAGTGGACACCCAGGAATGGGAAGCGAGGATCGGGGACCGGGTAGATCAGCCCCTTGACCAGGCCGGCCCCCGCTTCGGTGAGCATGTGATACTCGCCCCGGAAGGGGACGATGCGAACGGGTACCTCGAGACCGGCCATCTCGGCGATACGGTCGGAGTGGAGCCCGGCGCAATTGACCAGCATCGAAGCCCGCAACGTGCCCCTGGTCGTGTTGACCTCAAGACCGCTGGTGTTGTCGCGGACATCGTCGACCGCGGTGTCCACCTCGACGGTGCCCTCGAGTTTGTCGGCCAATCGTCGGGCCACCGCGGCGAAGTCGGCGACACCGACCTCGGGCACATGGATTGCCTCGACACCCGTGGCGTGCGGCTCGTGCTCGGTGATCCCCTCGGGTCCCAGCCGCGTCAGGCCCTTGAGGCCGTTGGCGTTACCGCGACGCTCCAACTCGTCCAGCGCCGGGAGCTCGTCGCGATGGGTTGCCACCACCAGCTTCCCGGTCTGCTTCACCGGGAGACCCTCATCGACACAGAAGGTCTCCATCCGACGTCTGCCCTCGACACAGAGACGGGCCTTGAGCGAACCCGGTCGGTAGTACAGCCCCGAATGGAGGACGCCGCTGTTGTGACCGGTTTGATGGGTTCCGACCCCGGCCTCTTTCTCAAGGACAACAACGTCGAGGCCGGGTCGTCGCCGGGTCAGGGCGGTGGCTGTCGCCAGCCCGACGATGCCGCCTCCGACCACGATCACATCGTGTCGGCGGGTCATGGCATGCCAACCAGGGAGATCATCCCCGCAACCGTAACCGGCGGGGTTGTGATGTCGGTGCGCACCGGGCTTGTAGGCTCTCTGTGCGAGAAATCTCCGGTCGGCAGCGACACCGCCAGGAGAACAGGTCCACCAGGAGGACGACGCCGAAGTGGCAGGAACCACACTCGATGACATCGCTCGCGAGGTTGGGGTTCATCCCTCGACCGTCTCAAGAGCCCTCAACCCGGCGAAGGCAACTCTGGTCAAACCGACGACCCGTGCCCTGGTCGAGGAGGTGGCCCAACGTCTCGGCTACCGCCCCGACATGGTGGCACGGGGTCTGCAGAGTGGACGCACCGCCACCGTGGGTGTGATAGTCGCCGATCTGGGCAACCCCTTCGTGACCCCGATCATCCATCAACTGACCGCCGCCCTCGAGACCGCCGAGATCATGCCCGTCATCGCCGAGACCCAGGACGAGCACGACCGTTTCACCCGGATACTCGACCACATCATCAGCCGCCGCGTCGATGCCGTGGTGACCGCAGCGGCGAGGGCCGGGGATCGGGAGATCCTCGAGTCGGCGGGACGGGTGCTACCCGTGGTGATCGCGGCGCGGCCCTTGGAGAACTCGCCCCTTCCCCAAGTGATCCACGACGATCGAGCCGGCGCCCGGATGGTGGTGGAGCACCTCGCCGATCTGGGCCACCGGGTGGTCGCCCAGCTCAGAGGGCCCCTTGATGTCGCCAACTTCAGCCAACGCGCCGACGCCTTTGCCGAAGCATGTCTACATTTCGCCCTGTCCGAGACCGCTGTCCCCGAGGTTGGCTCCCGCCCCATCTTCGAGGAGGGAAGACGTCTCATGAAGTCTCTCCTCGATCGGGCCCATCCCATGCCGACGGCGGTATTCGCCCACAACGATCTGATGGCTCTTGGTGCGCTGGCGATGCTCAAGGACGTCGGGCTCCGGGTGCCGGAAGATGTCTCCCTGGTCGGGTACAACGACCTGCCCGCCATGGATCTGGTGGCGCCACCACTGACCACGGTGCGCTACCCGAGCCGGGAGATCGGGGGTGCGGCCGGTGAGCTGATAATCGACGTCCTCGGTGGGAAGGAGCCGATCGATGTCTGTCTCGACCCGGTTCTGGTGGTCCGCTCGTCAACACGGCCGCTCGTGTGATCCATCACGGCTAGAGTAACGCCTGCAAACGATTGAATCACCAGCCGACTGGGTGCACGAGGCGCTGAACGCAACCCCAGTGCCACCCGAACGCCGCCGGCGAAGACGGAGGAGGCGCCAATGGATGGAAACGTGGTCGTGGTGGGGGGTTCGTCGGGGCTGGGCAAGGAGATCGCCGGTCACTACGCATCGAACGGCTGGGATATCGTCGTGACGAGCCGCGATGCCGACCGAGCCAGGGCGGCCGCAACCGAGATCGGAGGCTCGACAACCGGTATCTCCCTCGACCTTTCAGCCCCCCACGAGATCGGCGCCCGTTTGGCCGATCTCGGATCGGTTCGATACCTGGTGGTCGCCGCCGTCGAGCGCGACGAGAACACAGTGACCGACTACAACATCGATGGGGCGATATATCTCTCCACCCTCAAGCTGGTCGGATATACCGAGGTGGTCCACGCCCTCTTGCCGCGGTTCACCAACGATGCCGCCGTGGTGCTCTTTGGCGGACTTGCCAAGGACCGTCCCTATGCCGGATCCACCACCGTGAGCACCGTCAACGGTGGAGTCACCACCATGATCAACACCTTGGCGGTGGAGTTGGCGCCCCTCCGATTCAACGCCATCCACCCGGCGATAGTGGGGGACAGCCCCTACTGGGAGGGCAAGCCCGCTGAAGTGCTCGAGGCGGTGCGCACGCGGACACCGACGGGTCGGTTGGTCACCACCGCCGATGTCGTCCATGCCGTTGTGTTTCTCCTGGAGAACGGCTCGGTGAACGCCGTGAATCTCGTCGTCGACGGTGGGTCGCTCCTCGGCTGAGAACCAAATCGCGGCATCAGTCGAGACGGTCGGCCAGGTAGGCCCAGTCACGGGCGAACCGATAGGAGTGGCGTGACGGGGGTCTCGGTGCCTGGGTCTCTAACCAGCGCACCCGCTCGGTTCCCGGGTTGGCGAACTCGTGCACACAACCCACCCCGGCGAAGGCCACGTCACCAGCCTCGAGACGATAACGCTCGTCGTCGAACACGGCGTCCACCCTGCCCTCGAGGATGAGATAGGTCTCCTCGAGGGGGTGGTCGTGGGCCCCGGCGAACCCATTCGGCTCGTACTGGACCATGAACATGGTTGACAACTGGGCTCCGAGGTCGGTGTCGGCCATCATCTTGACGGTGATGCCGCTGTAGACGAGAAGGGCGGTGCGCATGCTCGCCGACACGGCCAACCGGTCCTGGGTCTGGTTGGCCGCGTCCATGTTCTCGGGGTCGATGTGACCGAACCGGCGGGTCCGCGGATCGCGGACCTCGACGGCGACCGGTGGGGGGGACTCGAAGGCGTCGACGAAGAAGGTGTCGCCGTCGTGGGAGCTGCGCGGTTGGGGGGCCAGCATCTCGGCCCATCGCACCGACCCGGTTCCCCCGTTGCGCCAACGGTGCTCGACCCCAACCGGTACCAGCCCGTAGTCGCCCGGTTGGAGGAGGAACGCCTCCCCCCGGGTCTCACACAGCAGTCGCCCCTCCATGACATAGACGGTCTCCTCGAAGGAATGGACGTGAGCGTCGATCGATCCGCCATCCTCGAGACGACTGACCCCGAAGCCGGTGTGAACCGCCCCGCCCGTGGAGTCGTCCACGATCGCCCACCGCCCGAAACCACTGGCGTGGCCGTGGTAGGGGGTGGGTATCGCGTAGGCGGCCTGGTCGGAGCGCGCCACCACATGACGTGACGCCGCGCTCATCAAGTCTCGCCGGATGTCTCGTAGTCCAGGGCGAAGCGGTCGTCACAGGTCTCGTCGAGTATCTCCACCAGTCTGACATGGGCCTCGTGCTCCCAATACCCGGGTAGGTCGTCGGCGTCGGTGAGTCGCACCAACATGCCGTGGGTCCAGCCCCGATCCAGGCCCACCTGGTTGAAGTTGGTCCCCGCGGTGATCTCCACCACGGAGTCGAGTGCAATGATCTCGATGAGGAATCGATCCAGGGCGGCGTCGACCTCGGCGGAGCGACCCTCGCCGGCTGCCAGAAGGACGTAGTGCTCGATCATCGATGGTCTCCTTGGCGTTTGGGTATCGAACCCGGCCTCTTCAGACCGGCAACCAGTCCGGCTTGGGATTCTCGATCTGGGGTACGAGATAATCACGGGACTGGCTCACCAGGTCGATCGCCCTGGCGACATCGGCGGTGAGCTTCCCGTTCCGTTTGTGGATCACGCCGCCAATGATCACCGTGTCGACGTTGGAGACGTCGGCGCTCAGGACGACTGTCGCCACCGGGTCGATGACGGGAGCGGTATTGATGGCGTTCCCATCGATCACCACGACATCGGCCTGCTTGCCCGGAGCGAGCGAACCGGTGCGGTCCTCGAGACCGACGACGTGGGCGCCATTGACCGTGGCCATCGCCAGGGCGTCCCTCGCCGTGATCGTGTCCTCCGGTATGTTCACGTCCGCCTCCCAGGATTCGGCGTTGACCAGCACCCGCTCGGCGCCGAAGGCGGCCCGCATCTGGGTGAACATGTCACCGGGCACGGTGGTCACCACATCGATGGAGAGGCTCGGCCTCAGGTCGTGGGCGATACATGGGCTAGTCGGTGGTTGGCCGTGACCCATCTGCAACTCCACCTGGGCCGCCACCGACACGGTGCCACCGGTGTCGCGCACCAGGTTCCATTCCTCCTCACTTAGGTAGCAGGAGTGGATGTAGGTGGTGTCGGATCCCAGCAGGTCCAGGTCGGCGAGTTGCTGGACCATCCCAAACCGACCCGCCAGCCGACCCATCGCCACATGCACCGTGATGGGGATACCGAGGTCGCGGGCAAGGGCCCACTCATGTTGGACCACCTCCGGCTTGCAGAACCCGGGACCACGGGTGGCTAGTGCCATGGTGATAAGACCGTCGTCGGATGAGAAGTAGGTCTCCCTGATGCGGCGGACATCGTCGTCGGGCATGGCAATGGTGCTCTCGAACCAATAATCGGCCAGTGAGGTGTTGGCACTGCCGTAGGCGTACACCGCACGGATCCCGCTTTCCTGGAGACCTCGGACTCCGGCGTCAGGATGCTCCGGTGTGTTGTTGATGTGGGACCAGTCGAGAAGTGTTGTGATCCCGGCGTTGATGCACTCGAGGGCACCGGCCAGGTTGGACGCGTACACGTCCGCGGGTCGGTAGAGCGGAGCGAACGAGTCGAGGATCTCGACGAAGTAGTCGTCGAGGGTGGCGTTGGGTGCGCTACCCCGGATCGCGGTCTCCCAGGTGTGGCGGTGGCTGTCGATGAACCCGGGGATTACGATGTCACCTTTGACATCGATGACCTCGGCGTCTCCCGCCTCGAGATCGACGCCAACCGCGGCAATGGAGTCCCCTTCGATTAGTACGTCCCCCGCTGCAAGGTCCCCGAGTTCGGGGTCCATGGTGATCACATGACCACCCTTGAGCAACAGTCGATCGGCCATCGGCGTTACCTTTCCGCCGGCCCACTGCCGGCATCGGCGGGGAGTTTCCCCAACATCGTCGCCACCAATTCAAACGTTTGTAGGAAGGACGAACACTACGGGTCTGTGCTGTTGTTCGCAAGCCCTTTCTGAGAACCGAAATGGTATGTCCAGCCCGGATTCGGGGATGAAATGCTCCGTTACGTGGGGATGGTACGGTCGCCGCGTCGGACGCTCGTCCCACCATTCTGTGAGTGTTTTCCGCGGGCGGTTTCAAGTGCTGGGCGCGACAAGTTGGTTGAATCGTTCGCCTGGGGTGTCCCAGTCGAGTGTTTTGCGTGGTCTCCCGTTGAGTTTACGGGCGATGGTGTCGAGGTGGTCTTGGGTGTGTTGGCTGAGGTCGGTTCCTTTGGGTAGGAACTGGCGGACGAGACCGTTCCAGTTTTCGTTGCTGCCTCGCTGCCAGGGT
>WHUC01000032.1 GCA_009377435.1 Acidimicrobiia bacterium | reverse complement strand
GGGCATCCCGTTGGGGATCTTGGAGAAGTCACCCTCACCGAGACGCTTCTGGGCGGGGAGACCGTCGTAGGGGTCCATGCAGAACGGGCAGTGGTCGGTCGACACCACCTGCAGGTCGTTGGTGGCCAGTCCCGTCCACAGGATCTCCTGATGGAACTCGGCCTCGTCACGCAGCGGCGGCGAGCACACGTACTTCGCCCCCTCGAACCCGTTGCCGAGCTGCTCCAACCCCCAGAACAGATACTGCGGGCAGGTCTCGGCAAACACGTTGGCACCCTCATCACGGGCCATCGTCACCTCCGCCAGGGCCTCGGCCGCGGTGAGATGGACGATGTAGAGCGGCGCCCCCGCCAACGCGGCCAACTTGATCGACCGATGGGTGGCCTCACCCTCCATGATGGAGGGGCGGGTCAGTCCGTGGTGGATGGGGTCGGTCTCGCCACGGGCGAGGGCCTGTTCCACCAGGACGTCGATGGCGATCCCGTTCTCGGCGTGCATCAGGATCATCGACCCGTTCTCGGCCGCCTTCTGCATGGCACGGAGGATCTGACCGTCGTCCGAGTAGAAGACCCCGGGGTAGGCCATGAACATCTTGAAGCTGGTCACACCGTTATCCACGGCGATGTCCATCTCCTTGAGGGTCTGCTCATTGACATCGGAGAGGATGAGATGGAACCCGTAGTCGATGGCGGTGTTGCCCTCGGCCTTGGCCATCCACTTCTCGTATCCGGCCATCACGCTCTCCCCCCGGGTCTGGACGGCGAAGTCGACGATGGCGGTGGTGCCACCCCATGCCGCCGCCCGGGTGCCGGTCTCGAAGGTGTCGGAGGCAAACGTGCCCCCGAAGGGAAGTTCCATGTGGGTGTGGACGTCGATCCCTCCGGGGACGACATACTTGCCCGAGGCGTCGATCCGCCCGTCCACCTCACCCTCGAACGTGCCCGGGGAGAGGAGCGCGGCCACCTTCTCGCCATCGACAAGCACATCGGCCGAGATGGTATCCAAGGCGGTGATGACGGTGCCGTTCTCGATCAGGATGCGGCTCATGTCTCCTCCTACTTCGCGTTCTTGATGGCGGTGCCGAGACGGTCGAGTCCCTCGGTCACCTCGTCTGCGGTGATGGTTAGGGCGGGGGCGATCCGGAGCGTGTTGCCGTGGAGCCCGCCCTTGCCGATGAGGAGACCGGCGGCCCGGGCCTCCTCCATCACCCTGGCAGTGGTCTCGGTGTCGGGGGTGAGGTCGTCGGGATCACCGAACTCGACGCCCTGCATCAGGCCCTTGCCCCGCACGTCGACCACCCCGGGGAACTCGGCGGCGATGGCGTCCAGACCCTCCCGCAGTTGCCCACCCATCTTGTAGGCATTGGTCTGGAGGTCGTGCTCGAGTATGTAGTCGAGGTTGGCCAACGCCCCGGCGGTCGCCAACGGGTTCCCACCGAAGGTGGAGATCGAGTTCGCCCCGAGGCAGTCCATCACCTCCGCCGTGGCCACCACCCCGGCGATGGCGAGGCCGTTGCCGAGACCCTTGGCGAAGGTGACCATGTCGGGGGTGAGGTCGTGGGCCTGATAACCCCAGAAATGCTCGCCGGTCCGGCCCCAGCCGGTCTGGACCTCGTCGGCGATGAAGAGGATCCCCTCGTCGTCGAGGACCCCTTTCATGGCGCCGAAGAACCCGTCGGGCGGTGTCACGAATCCGCCGACACCCTGGATGGGTTCGATGATCATGGCGGCGACATCTCCCGCCGTGGCCACGGTGAGGAGGTCTGCCAGGTCGTCGACACAGGCGGCGGTGAATGCCCGGTCGTCGAGGTGTCCGAATGGGGAGCGGAGCTTGTAGCCACCGTGGACGTAGGTCACCTCGAAGGGAGACAACGACGTCGCCGACCAGGAGCGCTGTCCCGTAATCGCCACCGCCGAGTGGCTCTTGCCGTGATAGCTGCCGCGCACCGCCAAGATCTGATTCGACTTGCGGTACTGGGTGGCGAGCATCAGAGCGGTGTCGTTGGCCTCGGTTCCCGAGTTGGTGAAGAACACCTTGGCGTCGGGAATGCCCGACAGCTCGGCGATCCTCTCGGCCAGGGCGATCTGGTTCTCGATCAGGTACAGGGTCGAGGTGTGGACCATCTTCTCGGCCTGGGTCTTGATGGCCTCGACGATCTCGGGGACGTTGTACCCGGTCATCGTGGTCAGGATGCCACCGAAGAAGTCGAGGTACTCGTTGCCCTCGGCATCGGTGACCCACAGTCCCTTCCCGTTGACCAGGGATATCGGCTCGTCGTAGTAGAGGGCCATCCACGATGGCAGGATCGCGCGATGTCTCCCCAGGAGGTCGGCGTGAGTACCCATCACGGGCATGGGCGGACCTTTCTCCCCCCTCTGAGAGGGGGGAGTGGGCCGACGGCGTAGCCGTCGGGTCGAGGGGGGCAACTCCGCGACACAATCGGGTCGCCACCCCCGAGGCTGTCTTGCCCCCCTACCTGCCGTGCCCCCTTACCTCCCGGACCTTCGGTCCGGCAGGGACCTTTCCCCCTCCTCTGGAGGGGGAACAACGGGACCTTCCCCCCACTCCGTGGGGGGACAACATTACGGAATATCACGGCGCCACCAGGTTGTCGTAGCTGTCGGGCCGGCGGTCGCGGTAGAAGGCCCACAGCTTGCGGACGTCTTCGATCATGTCCATGTCCAGGTCGCGGATCACAAGCTCCTCGTCGGTGTCGGAGGCGACATCGCCCACGAACTGGCCGCGGGGATCGACGAAATAGGAGCTTCCGTAGAAGTCGTTGTCGCCATAGGGCTCCTTACCGACCCGGTTGATGGCGGCGATGAAGTACTCGTTGGCGACGGCGCTCGCCGGCTGCTCCAGCTTCCACAGATAGCTGGACAACCCCCGGCTCGTCGCCGACGGGTTGAACACCAGTTTCGCCCCGTTGAGCCCGAGGGCCCGCCACCCCTCGGGGAAGTGGCGGTCGTAACAGATGTAGACACCGACCCGGCCCACCTTGGTGTCGAACACCGGGTAGCCCATGTTCCCGGGACGGAAGTAGAACTTCTCCCAGAACCCGGTGACATGGGGTATGTGGTGTTTGCGGTACTTCCCCAGATAGGTCCCGTCGGCGTCGATAACGGCCGCGGTGTTGTAGTAGAAACCCTCATCGGCCTTCTCGAACATGGGGATGATCATCACCATGCCGGTCTCCCGGGCCAGATCGATCATCCTCTGCATGGTGGAACCGTCGGGAATGGCCTCGGCGGTGTCGAAGTGCTCGTTGTCCTGCACCTGGCAGAAGTAGGGGGTGTTGAAGATCTCCTGGAAACACATCACCTGTGCTCCCTGTTCCGCGGCCTGGTGGGCGTAGTCGATATGTTTCTGCACCATGGACTCGGTGTCACCCGTCCACTCGGTCTGGACGATGGCCGCCCTAACCGTTTTGCTCATCTCTTCTCCTTAGGTCTCTTCCCATCTTCGTCTCCTCGGATGGGAAGTGGCTACTCCCCGCCCTCGGTCAACTCGACCTCCACCTTCTCGAATCCCTCGCCGGTCACATCGATCCCCTCGGATTCCAGTTGGGCGACGGCGGCCTCGGCGATGTCTGTGCGGAAGGCCTCGTCGGATATCTCTACACCCTGTAGATCGGGGATGTGGGTGGTGGCGATCTCGACGCTCTGGTCCCACAGTTCCTGGTTCATCACACCAATGCCATCAGAGGCCGGCCAGATGAGGACGCTGATCTCGTTCAACATCCACTCCTGGTGGCTCTGACCCAGTGTCGGTCCGGCGTCGAGGACCAGCGAGACGCATTCGTCGGGGTTGTCCCGACAGTGGGCCCACCCCTGGAAACTCGCCTCGAGGAATCTCTGGGAGATATCGACATTGGCCTCGTCGCCAATCCATTCCGCATTGACCCAGATCGAGTCCTGGAGCATGGCCGTGCCGACCTCGTTGAAGTCGATCACGTTAAAGTCCTCCGGCTGGTACAGCTCACCGGTTTCGGGGTCGACCGCCTCGAGCAGCTGGGCGTACTCGTTGTAGGTCATGGCCTCGGCGGCATCGATGTCGCGATTGAGGAGTGCGGTCATGGTGAAGTCCTGACCGATCAGCTCGACGTCGGGAACATCGAACAGCTCAATGGCGGCGAGGAGCTCGTACTCGTTGCCGAAGCCCCAGTTGCCCACCGTCTTGCCGGCCCAGTCCTCTGGCGACTCGATGCCCGAGTCGGCCCACGACACCTCGAGTGTCCCCGAACGCTCGAATACCTGGGCGATATTGACGATGTCGGCACCCGACTGTCTGGAGACGAGGGCCTTGGGCACCCAGGCGATGCCGAACTCGGCGCCACCCGAGGCGAGGACCTGCTGGGGTACGATATCGACGCCACCCTCGAGGATCTCCACCTCGAGACAGCGCTCCTCGTAGAAGCCGAGATCACGCGCCGCGTAGTACCCGGCGAACTGGGCCTGGGCGAACCACTGGAGCTGGAGTCTCACGGTGTCGGGGGTCTCACACTCGGTCGTCGCCTCGCCGGAGGTGTCTCCGGTGGTGTCGGCAGTCGTCTCGGCGGTGGTCTCCTCCGTCACCGCGGCGGTGGTCTCGGTCTCCCCGGCGGCGTCGCTGTCGGTCCCGCCGCCACATGCCGCCAGTCCGAGGACGAGTGCGGCCATGAGGGCGAGGAATCTGGTTGTCGTGGATGGTCGTTGCATCGGATTACCTACTTTCCGGTTTGTTGGCGTGTTTGCTCACCGTTGATCACTCGTCCTTACGGACACATGCCAGGGCATGACCAATCTTTCGGCGAGGAGGACAAGGCTGTACATCCCGATCCCGAGGATGGCGGCGACGAGCATCGCCGCCCAGGCGTCGGGGAACTGGAAAAGCTGGGCCCGGTTGGTGATGTACTGGCCAAGGACGTCCTGGGGGCCACCGAAGTACTCCGAGACGATCGCCCCGATCAGCGAGAGCGGGACCACTATTTTGAGGGCGCTGAAGAAGTAGGGATGGGCGGAGGGAATGCGAACCCGGCGGAGGATGGACCAACCCGAGGCTCCGTAGGAACGCATCAACTCGAGCTCGTTGGCATCCGCGGAGAGAAGACCCCTGGTCGTGTTGATCATGACCGGGAAGAACACCATGAGGGCCACCACGGCCATCCTCGAAACCGGGTTGGTGAGCCCGAACAATGCGATGGTGATGGGGGCGACGGCGACTATCGGCATGGCATTGACCGCAGCGGCGAACGGCATCGCCCCGAGGCGCACCGCCTCCCACCGGGCGACGACGAAGGCGACCAGGATGCCACCGATGGTGCCGGCGACAAGCCCACCGACCGCCTCGATGAGGGTCTTGAACCCGGCGCTCCAGATCACGGAGGCATCGGCGACGAACTCGGTGAACACGGCCGAGGGTGCGGGGAGGAGGAAGGCCTCGATCTGGAGGAGTCGCACCGCCGCCTCCCACAATCCCACGAGAGCGATCAGGGCGACTGCGGCGGGGGCGAGGCGACCAACGCCGGCGGTGCCTGCACGGTGGTCGGGGGAAGCGGTCATCCGTTCACCGACCACGGAGAGCCTCCCGCACCTCGGTCAGTGTGGTGTAGAACCTCTCGTCCTCACGGGTGTCGACACCACGGGGATGAGAGAGGTCGACGGGCATCGAGTCAACGATCCTCCCCGGACGGGACGCCATCACAACCACCCGGGTGGAAAGGAACACGGCCTCGGGAATGGAGTGGGTGACGAAGATGATGGTCGTGTCCGTCTCTCGCCAGATCCGAAGGAGCTCCTGTTGCATCGACTCACGGGTCATCTCGTCGAGGGCGCCGAACGGTTCGTCCATGAGCAGTAGTGGCGGCCGGAGGGCAAGGGCCCGGGCGATGGCGACCCTCTGTTGCATCCCCCCCGACAGCTGCCACGGGTTGGCGTTGACGAACTCCCCGAGCTCGACCATCTCCAGCATCTCGGTGGCCCTCGCCCTCCGCTGGTCCCTACCGACGTTCATGAGTTCGAGCGGGAGCTCGACGTTCTCGATGGCGGTGCGCCAATCGAGGAGGGTCGCCTTCTGGAAGGCGATTCCATAGTCGTGGTCGAGACGCGACTGCGCCGGAGTCTTCCCGTTCACCACCAACTCACCCGCAGTGGGGGTGAGGAGATCGCCGACGAGTCGCAACAGGGTCGACTTGCCACAACCGGAGGGACCAATCAGTGAGACGAACTCGCCGGGGTCGATGGTGAGGTCGATGTCGCGCAGGGCCTCCACCGCTCCCTTGCCAGTCTTAAAGACCTTGCTCACCCGACGCGCCGCCACGATCTCGCCCATCAGTTCTCAACCCGTCTGCCCGCCGGGATGACGAGCCACTCGGCGAGGGTCACCAGGGCGACGAAGAAGATGCCCGCAACCGACGCCACCAACACCGCGGCGTACAACTTCGACGGATCGGAGGTGAAGGCCTGGTTGAACTGGAGCAGTGCCCGACCCAACCCCTCACCGAACCCGGAGGGGAGTTCTCCCACGATCGCCCCGACGATGCTGGCAGTGGCCGACACCTTGAGGGCGGTGAAGATGTAGGGGAGAGCCGCCGGGACCTGGAGCTTCCAAAGGGTCTCGGTGGGTCTGGCGGCATAGGAGCGAAACATCTCGGTCGCCGTCCATTCGGGTGACCGCAACCCGCGCAACGTGTTTATCGCCACGGGGAAGAAGGTGAGATAGGTGGAGATGAGGGCGACCCCCATCCACGAGGGGAGACCGAGACGTCCCCCCCAAACCACGACGATGGGAGCGAGGGCGATGATGGGGATGGTTTGGGAGGCCACGACATACGGGAGGAAAGCCCGCTCGGCCATCTCCGACCGGACGAACGCCACCCCCAGCCCGAAACCCAATAAACCGCCGATCACGAACCCCAAGACCGCCGAACGGAGGGTGTACGCCGATGCGACCAGCAGGGCGGAGATCAGGGAGTCTCCACCCCGGCGAGCCGGTTGGAACAAGGCGGCCACCATGTCCCAGACATGCGGCATGTTCTGGTTGTCGGGGCGGGGCTTCATCTCGATCTCGGTGCCGGGCCACTGCCCACCCAGTGCGGCGCCGAGAAGTTTGTATCCCTCCCAGATGGCGACGAGCAGCAAGAGTATCCCGATGAACGACACCACCCGAAGCACCGCCAGCTTTCCTCCGCCAACACTCATTCCAGCAGTAAAGCACGCCATATCCGGTCGCGTTCAGGTCCTGTCACCCCAATCATTGCACCGTCGGTCCCCCACGATCACCCTTTCACACGGGACTCGACGGCAGTGGGTTGAGTGTTTTTCGAGTTACGGTTCGATCTGCCTACGGTTTTATAGAGAGCGATCCTTCCAGCAGGTGATCCCCTATCCCCAATTCGAGTGAAACAGCGACGTACCGCGTCGCCCTCCGCTCGCCCACTCGCAGCGACGCAGCCAAGATGTGGCGTCTCGCCAGGAGGTCTCTCGACCTCAACTCCCCCTACAGCTACCTCATGTTGGAGGAGTATTTCGGCGACACCTGTGCAGTAGCGGAACGCGACGGCGGCATGGTTGGGTTCGTCACCGGCTTCCGCCCCTTCGATCATCCTGAAACCCTGTTCATCTGGCAGATCGCAGTGGACCCCTCCACCCAGGGCATGGGCGTAGCGAGTGATCTTCTCGACCATCTCGTCGACCAGCCCCGCGTGCCCCGGCTCCGATACGTCGAAGCCACCGTCACTCCGAGCAATGAGCAGTCGATCGGGCTCTTTCGAAGTTTCGCCCGCCGTTGGAATACCGAATGCGTCGAGGACGTGTTGTTCGCCGACTCCGACTTCCCCGACGACATTACCGATGACCACGAGGCTGAAGTCCGATTTCGTATCGGAGCTCTCTGACCCCTCGGGGTCATATGCACCATCTCACACAGCCACCGTCTCGAATGAGACAACGGTTCTGCGGGCGCGATGCCGAACCGTGTCCCCTACCACTACTCACAGCAACTCAGGAGCACAATGAACACATTCCAACGTCTCGAATCAGAAGTTCGGTCCTATTGCCGGGCATGGCCCACGGTCTTCACGAAAGGATCGGGAGCGACCCTCGTCGACGAGCAGGGCGCGGAGTACCTCGACTTCTTCGCGGGGGCCGGAGCCCTCAACTACGGGCACAACCCCCTCCCTCTGCGGGAGAAGCTCCTCGACTACATCACCTCGGAGGGAGTGACCCACTCCCTCGACACCGCCACCACCGCCAAGGAGGAGTTCCTGCTCACCTTCGAGGAGGTGGTCCTCGCACCCCGCGGGCTCGACTACAAGGTGATGTTTCCCGGTCCCACCGGAACCAACGCCGTGGAGTCCGCTCTCAAGCTGGCCCGCAAGGCCACCGGTCGCGAGTCGGTGATCAGCTTCACCAACGCTTTCCATGGCATGACCTTGGGCTCGCTGGCCGTCACCGGAAACTCCATGAAGCGGGCAGGAGCCGGAGTGCCCCTCACCAATGCCGTCACCATGCCCTATGCGGGGTCATTCGACGACGACGTAGACACGCTGGAGCAACTCGACTACTTCCTGACCGATGCCGGCAGTGGCGTCGACCAACCCGCCGCGGTGGTGGTGGAGACCATCCAGGCCGAGGGTGGGGTCAACGTGGCCTCCGCGATGTGGATGCGACGTCTCGGGGAGCTGTGTCACCGTCACGGCATCCTCCTCATCGTCGACGACATCCAGGTGGGATGCGGTCGTACCGGGCCGTTCTTCTCGTTCGAGGAGATGGACCTCGACCACCAGCCCGACATCGTCTGTCTGTCCAAGTCGCTGAGCGGATATGGACTCCCCTTCGCCGTGGTCTTGTTGGACCCCCGCTTCGACGTGTTCAAACCCGGTGAACACAACGGGACCTTCCGGGGATTCAATCTCGCCTTCGTCACCGCTGCCGCCGCCCTACGCCGGTGGTGGACCAACGACTCACTGACCAAGGATGTGGCCCGACGCGCCGATACCGTCACCGCCCGGCTGACCGCTCTGGTGGAGGACCACCCCGCCATGTTCGAGGAGGCCCGAGGACGAGGCCTTATCCAGGGTGTCGAATGCTCCGAACCGGAGCTGGCGTCCGCCATATCGGCTGCTGCATTCGAGGTCGGCCTCATCGTGGAAACTGCTGGACCCCGAGACGAGGTGGTCAAGCTACTTCCCCCACTCACCATCCGCGACGACCAACTCGAACAGGGGCTCGACCTGCTCAACGAGGCCGTCGAGCGGGTTTTCGACACCGAGGGCGATCGCCTTCTCTCCACGTCCGAGACCGCCAGCGAAGCGGTCGCCGCCGGTTGAGCTGAGGAGGGAGAAGCATGATCATCAGAAGGCTCGACGAGATCGCCGGCACCGACCGCGACATCGAGGCCGATACCTGGTCCTCACGACGTCTGCTGTTGGCCGGTGACGGGATGGGCTTCTCGCTCCATGACACCGTCTTGTATGCGGGGACGACGACCGAGATGCACTACCAGAACCATCTCGAGGCGGTGTACTCCATCGAGGGCGAGGCCGAGATCACCGATCTCGACGGTGCTGGTGCCACCCACAAACTCGAGCCCGGTGTGATGTACGCCCTCGACAAGCACGACCGCCACATCCTGCGGGCGATCAGCGACTTCCGCTGCGTCTGCGTTTTCAACCCACCGGTAGCCGGTGGGGAAGTACATGACGAGAACGGGGTCTACCCGTTGATCCGAGCAAAGGAGAAGCCATGACTACAAGAACACAAACGCCTACCGACCGCTACCCGTCCCGTGTCGGGGCCGAGCAGAAGTTCATGGGACGTGACGATCCGGTGGTTTGGGGTGGCGGGGAACGATCCGGACCCCTCAAGGACGAGCATCTCGAACACTTCCGCACCAATGGCTTCCTGCTGCTCGAAGGTGTGCTCGACGCCAAGACGGTGGAGGAGTGTCTCGCCGAGGTCGATCGGCTGGGCAGCGATTCCGAGGTTCTCAACTCGCATCGCGCCATCCTCGAACCGGACTCGGAGACACTGCGGTCACTGTTCGAAGTACATGAGACCAGCCCCGTCTTCGCCTCACTCGCCGCCGATCCCCGACTTGCCGATGTGGCCCGTCAACTGCTCGACGACGACGTCTACATCCATCAGAGTCGCATCAATCTGAAGCGGGCGCTCCACGGGAAGTCCTTCCAGTGGCACTCCGACTTCGAGACCTGGCACGTCGAGGATGGCATTCCCGCCATGCGAACGGTGAGCGCCTCCATCGCCCTCACCGACAACTACGCCTGGAACGGTCCCCTGTATGTCATCGCCGGTTCCCACGGGTGGTATCTCTCGTTCGGTGGCACGACACCGGATGACAACCACCTCAGGTCGCTTCGCCAACAGGAGCATGGCTCCCCCGACGAGGAAGGGCTTGCGTGGCTTCTGCAACGGGGAGAGATGGCGACGTTCGCGGCCCCGGCCGGGTCGGTGTTGTTCTTCGACTGCAACATCATGCACGGCTCACCCAACAACATCTCACCGGTGCCCCGCACCAACGGGTTCTTGGTGTACAACAGCGTCGAGAACGCCGTGGTGGATCCCTTCGGGACCGATGAGCCCCGTCCCACCCACATCGCCACCCGCGACCCGAAACCGCTGGCGGTCCGGTAAGACGAGGGTCTCTCCTGGGCACCATCCGTTTTGGCGCGGGTAGGCGGGCGTAGAGGACCGGCCACCCGCGCCAAAACGGGTCCGCCTCCTTGGTCACCGGTGTGCCGGTGATCGTAAGATGGCACCATCATGCCCTGGCGCACCCAGATATCTCTCGGCCCCGCTCTCGACAGGAAGGCCAAGGAGCGCGTTCGCGACCTGGGAGTCAGCTTCGCCGAATACGTGCGACGGCTGATCGATCGGGACCTCTCGGAACCGGAGACCACCCCAACCGTGAGCGATCTGGTGGGCATCGGCGACTCCGGGGGGAGCGATGTCGCCCGAAATGAGGACGAATACCTGGCGGAAGCCTTCGAGGATCGGTGACGGTGGGACCGCTGCCCCACCAACCCGTCCGCCGATGACGGCGACACGGGTCTGGGACGGTCCGCACTGGGTTGGGCCCGGACCGGGGCCAGTCCCAGAAGACGCAGAAGTATGTGTGGTCGGATTGGGTGGATCGGGGCTGGCCGCCATCGAGCGACTCGTCGGGGCCGGTGTCGATGTCGTCGGCATCGACTCCGGGCTGATCGCAGGTGGCGCTACCGGGGCCAACGGTGGGTTCCTCCTCGCCGGGACGTCCGCCTTCTTCGACGAGACGGCAGAGGTGTTGGGGCCCGAACGGGCGAGCGCCATCTATGGGATGACCGTCGATGCCATTGATCGGATCGCCGGTGACCGACCCCGAACCGGATCGCTGCGAATCGCCGAACCGCCCGAAGAGCTCGAATCCTGCCGCCGACACCTCGAAACCCTGGGCGATGCGGGTTTCGGGGCCGAGTGGTACCGCGGACCGGAGGGGGAGGGTCTTCTCATCCCCGACGACACCACCTACAACCCAATGGCGACGGCACGGGAAACAGCGGAACGGGTGTTGGCGGCCGGGGTCCGACTCCACGAGAACACCGCGGCGGTGGAGGTGGCGCCCGGAAGGGTGGAGACCGGGCGGGGAACGATCGAGGCCGACCTCGTCATCGTGGCCGTCGACGGGTTGCTGGGGCCCCTGGTCCCCGCGGTCGCCGATCGGGCCCGACCGACCCGTCTCCAGATGCTCGCCACCGACCCGGTGGGGAGGACGATCACCGAGAGGGCGGTCTACCTGCGGTGGGGCCTGGAGTACTACCAGCAGCTCCCCGACGGCCGGATCGCCATCGGTGGGTTCCGCGACGTGGAGGGTGACGGGGCGTGGACCACCGACACCGACACCACCCCAGAGGTGCAGTCCCGTCTTGAGGATTTCGTACGGGATCGCCTCGGGGTGACCGCACCGGTGAGTCATCGGTGGGCCGCCACGGTCTCGTTCTCCGACGGAATCCTCCCCGTATGCGAGACCGTCTCCCCCGGGCTATCGGTGGCCGGTGCCTACAACGGGACGGGCAACGTGATCGGTCGTTTGTGTGGCGAGGCCCTGGCCGATCAATACCTAGCCGGCGGGTCGACCTGGCTCGATCTCCTGCGGGGGTGATGTCTCGATCGGGTCGGAGGGGGCGTTGGAGCGGCGGGCACCGACCACGAACGGGATGGCGGCGGCCTCGAGGACTGCCGCCACCAGATAGGAGGCACCGTAACCCCAGGCATCGGCGCTACGGCCGAGGACTGGCTGGAAGACGACCCCGCCCGTCGATGACATCAGGGAGTCGAACGACAACACGGTGGCCCGCTGCCGGGAGGGGATGACACCGTTGATGTACGCCTGACGGACCGGGAAGAGCGCCGAGAAAAGCACCGCCCACACCACGAGGATCACAACCGCGGTCACCAGGTTGGATGCGATTCCCAAAAGCGCCACCAGCCCAGCCGATACCACGGTGCCAAGGACGAGGATGGTGGTGCGCCGACGGAAGAGTTTGCGAATAACGGGGACGGCAAGACCACCTAGGATCTGGGCGCCGGCGACGATGGCGGCGGCCAACCCGGCTATGCCGAAGGCCTCCGGGTCGCCGTACAGCTCGAGGAGATAGGGCTGGGCGGCGTAGAAGACATAGATACCCACACCCCCGGTGAAGGGTGCGGCCAACATAAGCCAGCGGACGGGTGGGTTCCTCCACCCGTGCTCCAAGGAGGCCGAGACGATCGCCGAGACCTCCTCGCGGTAGGTCTTGGACCGGTCGGGACGGAACCCGATATCGCGCATGAGCACGGCCGCGACGATCACCGTCAGCGCCAGCACCCCCGCCCGGAGCACGTAGGGCACGCCAAGGTTGGTCACCTGGGCTATGTAGCCCCCGGCCACCGAGCCGGTGAGCATGGCAATCCCCGACACGATCTGGCCCTTGGCGAAGACGGACTCGAGGTCGCCTTCGAAACCGGTCGCCGAGAGGGCGTCGACCAACCAGGCCTCGGTGGCCCCGGAGAAAAAGGTGAACCCGAGACCCAGCAGCGCCGACACCACCGCCCAGGCCAGAAACCCGGCTTCGATCTGCCACATGTAGAGATAGAGGAGGGTGGAGGCAAAAAGGGTGCCGGCACCCAGGAGGAACGACAGACGCCGACCCCTGGTGTCGGCCACCACCCCGGTGGGAATCTCGAAGATCATCATCCCCGCGGTGAACGCGGCATTGGCACCGAACGCCTCGGCGTTGGAGAGACCGGCGTCAAGGAGAAACAGGGTGTTGATCCCCCAGATGAACGACGCCGCCAGGGTTTGGAGCAGGGTCAGGGTCAAATATGTGTTACGGACCCCCGACCAGGAGGTGGTCGAGAACATGGCGCGATCCTATCGGTCGGGTAATGCTCACAACGGACGGTCTGGCGTGTGCCCCTATTCCCACTCTATGGTGCCGGGGGGCTTGGAGGTGATGTCGTAGGCGACCCGGTTGATGCCGTCGACCTCGTTGATGACGCGGTTGCTGATCCTCTCCAGCACGTCGTAGGGGATCCGAAACCAGTCGGCCGTCATGGCGTCCTCGGAGCTCACCGCACGCACGATGAGGGGGTGGGCGTAGGTGCGTCCGTCTCCCTGGACACCGACGGTCCTGATGGTCGGCAGCACGGCGAAGGCCTGCCAGATCTCCCGGTCGAGCCCGGCTGTGGTCAACTCGGCCCGAACGATGGCATCGGCCTCCCGCAGTGTGTCGAGCCGTTCCGCGGTGACATCCCCGATGATGCGCACCGCCAGCCCGGGCCCCGGGAAGGGATGACGCCACACGATCGCATCGGGCAGACCCAACTCGGCACCGACGGCCCTGACCTCGTCCTTGAACAGGTCACGTAGCGGCTCGATCAACTCGAAACGCAGATCCTCGGGGAGACCACCGACGTTGTGATGGCTCTTTATGGTGGCGGCGTCGTCGGTGCCCGACTCGATGACATCGGGGTAGAGGGTTCCCTGGACGAGGAAACGGGCGTCCCCCACTTCGGCGACGGTGTCCTCGAACACCCTGATGAACATCTCACCGATCTTCTTGCGTTTCTCCTCGGGCTCGGTGACCCCGCCAAGCCCGTCGAGGAACCGCTCGGTGGCATCCACCGTGATGAGCCGCATGTCGAAGCTGTCACCAAAGGTGCGTTCCACCTCCTCTACCTCTCCCTTCCGGAGGAGACCATGGTCGACGAATATGCACACCAGCTGATCCCCGATGGCCCGGTGAACGAGTGCCGCCGCCACCGACGAGTCAACCCCACCCGACAAGGCGCAAATGACCGTGGCATCGCCGACGCGCTGGCGGATCCGCTCCACCTGGGAGTCGATGATGGACAGGTTGGTCCAATCACCCTTGGCGTCGCAACCGTCGCGGAGAAAGCGACGAAGGACATCCTCGCCATGGAGGGTGTGCACGACCTCGGGGTGAAACTGGACGCCATAGATCCGTCTCCCCGCATCCTCCATGGCGGCGACGGCCGCGCCCGGGCTGGATGCCGTGGGGCGGAACCCCTCCGGGACCTCGGTGACCGAGTCGCGATGACTCATCCAGACCTGGTCCCCATCGGGAACGTCGGCGAGCACGACACCGGGCTCGGCGACATTGATCACGGTCCGCCCGTACTCGGCAGTCTCGGTGCGACTAACGCGACCACCGAGCGACTCGGCGATCACCTGATGGCCGTAGCAGATACCCAACACCGGGACACCCAGCTCGAGGATCTCGGGGTCAAGTCGGTAGGCATCTTCGGCATGGACCGAGGCGGGCCCCCCGGAGAGGATGATGCCGATCGGATCCGACGCGGCGACCTCGTCGGCGGTCATGGTGCGGGGCACGATCTCGGAGTGAACGTCAAGTTCCCGGACCCGACGTGCGATCAGCTGGGCATACTGGGCCCCGAAGTCGACGACGAGCACCCTCTCGAAGTCGTCCATCAGCGGACCATCACCTCGGCCTTCTGGAATCCCTTGAGGTCGGAATGCCCGGTGAAACCCATCACCGTGCGGAGGGCGCCGATCAGGTTGCGACCGTCGCCGGCGGAGAGTGAGGGCCCGAAGAGCAGCTCGTCGAAGGGGACCCGATCGTCGACATCGACCACCACCGACCGGGGAAGCTCGGTGTGGAAGGCGTCGGTGTCCCAGTGGAGGCCCCGGCCGGGTGCCTCGGCGGCACGGGCCAAGGGGGCCCCCAACATGACGGCGTCCGCCCCACACGCCACCGCGATGGCGATGTGCCCACCGGTGACGATGTCCCCCTGGGCGATGATGTGGACGTAGCGTCCTGTCTCATCCAGGTAGCGGATGCGGGCACCGGCGGCATCGGCGATGGCGGTGGCCAGGGGAACACCCACCCCGAGCACATCGGACGTGCGGGACGACCTGCCCGTGCCCACGCCGACGAGCACACCCACCGCTCCGGTCCTCATGAGATGGAGTGCGGTCGAATACGCCGAGCATCCCCCGACGATCACGGGTACATCGCATCCGGCGATGAATTCTTTGAGATCGAGGACATCGTCGCTCGACGACACGTGCTCGGCAGACACGACGGCGCCGTGGATCACCAACAGATCGAGACCCGCTCCGATTGCGTGTGGCGAAAGCCCGGAAACCTTGGCCGGGGTCAATGCGCCGGCGACGATCCCGCCCGATGCCTTGAGATCGCGGACCCGGTCCCCCACCAGACCCGGTTCAACGGGAGTCCCGTACAGCTTGCGCAACCCTTCGGCGGGATCGTCGGCGGAGAGCACGTCGGCCAAGAGGTCGTCCACATCGGAATGACGGGTCCACAACCCCTCGAGGTCGAGGACGCCGAGCCCACCGGCGTTTCCGAGCCGGGTCACCATGTCCGGGCTGGTGACCGAATCGGCCGGAGCGGCGAGGAGTGGCAGGTCGAACTTGAAGGCATCGATCTGCCAGGTGAGATCGACATCATCCCTATTCCGGGTTCTCCTACTCGGGACGATCGTCAGATCATCGAGCTCATAGGCCCGTCGCGCCCGTTTTCCGATGCCGATGTCGATGTCCATATCACCCAAACTCCGGGAATGGCGGAGGGTACCAGCCACCCGAGCAGGCCCTATGCTCCTCGCTCATGCATGATTCGACCGGGGCATGAGTGCCCGCTGGCAGTGGTACGACTTCGTATTCGTCATCGCCACCAGCCTCTTCCTCACCACCGCCCTCGCCACGGTCCTCGCCGGTGGAATGGGGGAACAGGAGGGGATCATCGCTACCTCGTGGACCCAGTACCTGGTGTGGGGGGCCCTGGGACTGACGCTGGCACGGGTCCGATCCATCGACGAGGCGGGTACGGGGCTGGTGTTCCGGGGCAGCGACATCTGGTACATACCGGTCGGGTTCGGACTCCAGCTGGCGTTATCTCTACTGGCGCTCCCCCTCATCCAGATCCTCCGTCCCGATGCCGAACCTCTTCAGGAGGCGGTTTCGACGATGGGTCGTCTGGAAGACCCGCTCCTCATCGTCGCCTTCGCCCTCATGGTCAGCGTCGCCGCGCCGGTCGTCGAGGAGTTCACCTTCCGGGGCATGCTCATGGGATCGGCACGTGGTCTGGGTCGGTCTTGGTCTATCGTGATAAGCGCCGCGATCTTCTCGATCTTCCACACCGTGGGTCTGAGCGATATGGCTGCAGCCCTGATAGCCCTCCCCCAGATCCTCGTTCTCGGCGGGATCCTGGGGTGGATGACATGGCGGGCCGACCGACTCGGTCCCGCCATCGCCACCCACGCCGGGTTCAACCTGTTGGCGGTGATCCTGACCATTACCGGTCTCGACTACTAGTGGTCTGTCGCTAGCGGGCCCCCAACCCGACCGCCTCTCTCACGCCCCGCATCGACTTCTCGGCGCGGGTCCTCGCCTCCAGGGCGCCCTTCTCCATGATTCGGGCCACCTCGGCGTCGTC
>WHUC01000220.1 GCA_009377435.1 Acidimicrobiia bacterium | reverse complement strand
CCGGGCCACCGTCGATTCACTGCCACCCGATCTGCGTCTGATCGTGAACCGGGCGGTACGTGCCGCCATCGACCTCCAACGGTCGGAGGCGGCCGCCCTCGAGCGGAAGCTCCGTACCCGCATGGAAACACGCGGGATCGAATTCGTCGACCTCGACGATGACGCCCGCTCCCGGTTCCTGGAGGCATCCGCTCCTGCGATCGAGGTGGCGCACCAAGGCGTCCCCGAGGGGTTGTTCGAACTGGCCCGGTCGTGATCGGCCACTCCTGGCGGGTCTCGGTCGTGACCGGTGCCGCGTCCGGCATAGGTCGCGCCACCGTGGAGCGTCTCGCCGAGGCCGGAGACTTCGTCTATCTCCTCGACATCGATCGGGACCAAGGTGTCGAGCTGAGCGCCGGGATCGAGCATTCGGCCTTCATACGGTGTGACGTCACCTCCGAAGGAGACATCGGTGAGGCAAAACGCCTGGTCACGGATCGATCGGGACGAGTCGACGTCCTCGTGAACAACGCGGGCGGGTTCCCGACCCGGCGAAAACTCGAGGAGGTCACCCTCGAAGAGTGGCGCCGAATCGTGGACCTCCTCACCTCCGTATTCCTGGTGTCGCAGGCCCTGCTCCCGCTCCTCCGTCAGTCCGGGGAGGCGAGGATTATCAACATCGGGTCTTTGGCGGGCCAGGTCGTCGGCTGGCGCACCTCGCCGCCTTACGCCGCCGCGAAGGCGGCGGTCCATTCCCTGACCCGGGTAATGGCCTTGGAGCTGGCTGGAGAGGACATCACCGTGAACGCCCTGGCTCCGTCGGCCGTCCTCACCGAGCGCATCATGGAGCTCCGTGACGAGACCGAACTACGGGCCACGGCGGAGTCGATCCCCCTGGGGAGATATCAGAGTCCCGGGGAGGTTGCGGCGTGGGTCGTCTTCCTGGCCTCCACGGAGGCCGGGTTCATGACGGGTCAGACGGTCTCGGTGAACGGCGGGAGGTTCATGGGATGAGATCGGGTGGTCATGAGGTTGTGACAAGGCGCCCTTGCCTGATCACATTTCGAGCAGCCGGTTCGAGTTGTCGATGAGGATCGCTTCCTTCTCGGCATCACTGAGCTCGGGGAGGCCGCGCACCCAATCCACGGGGTCGTGGAGGAACATCGGGGCCGGATAGTCGGTGCCGAGGACGACGCGATCGATACCCACCGTGTCGATGAGGAACCGAAGCACCGACCCGTCATAGGTGCAGCAGTCGTAGTAGAAGCGCCCCAGGTAGTCGCTCGGAGGCATTTCTTGTGAGAAACCGTCATCGGGTCCGAACGGCGGGTTCATGGTCCCGTCGAAGTCACCGGGAAGCGCCCCGGCCACCTTGTCCATTCTCGCCACCCCGTAGGGGGTATAGCCCTCGCCGTGGGCCAGGAGCATCTTCAGGTCGGGGAACCTGTCGAGGACACCTCCGAAGACGAGGGTGGTGGCAGGCAACCGTTCTTCTGTGGCTCAACCCAACCCGGAGATGGTGTCGAGTAGGCCGAGCCGATCGAGGTCGGAGCGAAGCGAGGCCAAGTCGGAATCGCCAAGTGGCACCAGTGGTGCCCGCACCGGGCCCTGGGGGAGACCCATGAGACCGAGCCACGTCTTGAGTTCGGCGATGGGTATGGCGCCCTTTCCATGGGCGAGCCATGGGTCCCGCATCCAGCGCTCGAAGGCCTGGCGCTCACCCGACACCGTGGCATGGATCTCCCATGCCCCGTCGATGTTCCCCTCGTCGGCCGACCGGGTGTAGTCGACGACCGGTCGGTGTCCCGGGTACTGGAACATCGCCAGCGCCGGGGTCGACATGAGCGAACGGAACCCGTGATCGAGATGGAGGCCCAACCAATCCTCCTCGGCGGCGTCGCATACGACGATGCGGTCGCCCACCATGTCCTGGATCTTGAGGAGGTGCTCTCTCGGCTTGGGGTTCTTGATCCCGCATACCGTGTCGAGCTCGGCCAGTTCGGCGATCAGCTCGGGGCTGATGGAGTACCCCGAATAGGAGGTGTTGAAGAGGAACATCGGGATCGACGACTCGGCGGTCAGACGTTGGTACCAGTTGCGGATGAGGTCATCGGAAGGATTGATGGGGAAGTAGGGGTTCATGACGATGGCGAAGTCGACCCCGATCTCGTGGGAGTGTCGGGACAACTCGGCCGCCTCGGCGTAGACGTGGTGACCGGTGTGGGCCATGACGGGAACACGTCCCGCGGTGGTGTCGACGACCAGCTCGTGGCACCGACGCCGCTCCTCGAGCGTGAGCGCCCAGAACTCACCCATCACGCCACCGCAGAAGATGCCGTCCACCCCGAGGCCCTCGATGTAGTAGTCGACCGACATCCTCAGGGCGGGCTCGTCGATGGCCCCCGACTCCTGGAACGGCGTCGGTATGGCGATCCACAGACCGCTCACCTTCTCGAAGGCGGTCTGCTTGGCGGGGCTGAGCTCTGTCATGGTTGGTTGTCCTTTCCTCCGATGGTTCCCGGTCGCACTGACCCGTCCGGCTCTATCACCGGGTCGGGCCCGGCGTAGACCCCGGCGGTGTCGGGGAACATGGTCTTGATGATCTTGAAACGCTGCATGTCGGCCGTGCCCTCGGTGTGGCCGAAGACCGTCGAGTCACGAAGATGCTTCTCGATGCCGGCATCGACCATCACCCCGGCGCCTCCGTGAAGCTCCATGGCGGCTC
>WHUC01000031.1 GCA_009377435.1 Acidimicrobiia bacterium | reverse complement strand
CGGCTCGTCGCATCCTGGGGCTGAAGCAGGTCCCAAGGGTCGGGCTGTTCGCCCGTTAAAGCGGCACGCGAGCTGGGTTCAGAACGTCGTGAGACAGTTCGGTCCCTATCCACCGCAGGCGCAGGAAACTTGAGAGGAGCTGTCCCTAGTACGAGAGGACCGGGATGGACGAACCTCTGGTGTGCGAGTTGTCGTGCCAACGGCACGGCTCGTTAGCTATGTTCGGACAGGATAAGCGCTGAAAGCATCTAAGTGCGAAGCCCACCTCAAGATGAGGTTTCCATAGGACTTCGGTCCTGAGAGGCGCCTGATAGACGATCAGGTCAATAGGCCGGAAGTGTAAGCAGGGCAACCTGTTCAGCTGACCGGTACTAATCCGCCGATAGCTTGAATCATGAATCCAAACACGTGCTCGCTATGGAGTGCTCGAGCTGTCGAGCGTTCGAATATTTGTCCGGTGGCGATAGCAATGGGGAACCACCCGTTCCCATTCCGAACACGGAAGTGAAACCCGTTAGCGCCGATGGTACTTGGGGGGCGACTCCCTGGGAGAGTAGGTCACCGCCGGACATAAAATTGAAGGGCCGTCCCTCGAGGGACGGCCCTTTTTTCTGTGTCTATTGAATCGCTGGTCCGCGAGCCGCGGCCCAGCAGAGCCTCACTCCCCGGCCGGGGTGTAGAGGTGGTCAGTTCAGATTGTGCTGTGGATCGAGCTGAGAGTGTCAGCCGTTACACTGGATGGAGTCACCGGCGGGGTCGGACAAACAACTCTTCGAGAGCTCGTCGCCGGGGGCGACCCCCACGAGGGTGAATCCAGCCAGTAAGACTCCTACCAACATTGCTCGGAATTTTGTCATGGCCATACTCTAACCTGTTAGGGGCGCGGATTGTCAAGTGATCCATCCCTGTATGTCTGCGGCGCCCGTGGGGTCGGTTCGCCGGTGGCGCTGTAACGTGGGCCGACAATGAGCAAGAGACCGCAGCGAGGCAAGATAACGGCAATTCCCGCGGGGGATCTCCCCAGATGGGTGCGCGACGAGGTCACCCGCACCGCACCGAAGGCGAGACGAGAACCCGCCCTCATCGAGTTGGGTGCCGGTGTTGACGCCTATGCCGCGGGGCGGTTCGGAAAGGCCCGCGACCATCTCAAGAGAGCCAAGGAACTGGCACCCCAGGCGGCCACGATCCGGGAGCTTTTCGGCCTGTCGATGTACGAGATGGAGCAGTGGCAACCGGCTTTGTCGGAGCTTCGGACGTTCCGCCGGATCGCCGGTGATCCGGTCCATATGCCGGTGGAGATGGACTGCCTGCGCGCCCTCGGTCGGGATCGAGACGTCGAGAACACCTGGGATCGATTCCGTAAGCTCGATGCTCCCCGCGAGGTTCAGGACGAAGTCCGGGTGGTGTATGGGTCGCACCTCCTCGAACATGGTCGGGTGCGGGAGGCATGGAAGGTGGTCGAGCCCGGGCGATTGGTGGCGTCACCCTCGGGGAGCACGGTGCGACGATGGTTCGTCGCCGCCCGCATCGCTGTGGCTGCCCAGGACGAACGGTCCGCCCGCAAGCTGATCAAGGCGATTGCCGATCAGGATGAGGACTTCCCCGGACTGCTCGAGCTACGTTCCCAGATGGGCGGCGCTTGATCCCGAGGGGGCGTCTCCGCAGCCCGTTCTCACTTTTGGTCACATCCCATCTGTAGATTCTCCCTCAGGTTCGATTCGCACTCCCCATCACCGTGGTGACAAACCACGGCGAGAGCAAGGAGAGTGTTATGGATCTCAATCTCATCATCTTGTGCGGACGACTCGTCAGCCCGCCTGACCACCGTACCTACGACTCGGGTGGTGAGATGGTGCGGTTTCTCATCGCCATTCGGTCGGAGACGCCCCGACACCGAATCGACGTCCTACCGGTTGTGCTCTGGGATCCGCCCCCCGAGATCCTCGAGGTAGCCGTGGGAAGCCGATTGTGGGTGGCCGGGAGCGTCCAACGTCGTTTCTGGGAGGATGGGACGGGGAGGCGAAGCCGTCTCGAACTGGTTGCCGAGCATGTCGACACCCGTCCCTTGGAGCTGGCGTCGGTCTAAGACAGGGACAGTCGGCGGCGGTTGCCCTGGTGACACCCGGCTCCATCCTATCCGTTGATGTTCTCGGTTACTCTCGGGCGATGTCGAGGATCGCAATCGCGTCGCCATCCCCACTGTGCTCACGGGTCGGTGGTGACATCGCCGAGACGGGTGGCTCGGCGGTGGATGTGCTCGTTGGCGTCTCCCTCGCGGCGGCGGTGACCGAGCCGGGTGTGTGTTGTCCGGGTGCCGGGGGTTTTCTCACCATCGGTGGCCCCGGGGTAGATCCCGTAACCATCGATGGGTACCTGGCCGTCCCCGGACTGGATCATCCCGATCCGGGGGCGCGACGCTCCGAACGGATCACCATGGCCTATGGCGCCGGCACCGTCACCGAGATCGGAGGGGGATCGGTTGCCGTGCCGGGGATCATTGCCGCCTTCCACTCCGCCTGGTCGAGGTGGGGTCGAATGCCGTGGTCTGAGGTGGTGGGTTTCGTCGCCGATGTCGTCGATGCCGGCTTCCCCCTCTCGGCGGCCGCCGATCGGTATCTCGCCTCGGGAGGAGACCAGATCTATGCCCGCGACGCCACCGTCGCCGACGCCCTTTTTCCCGACGGCGTCCAGCTCCGTACCGGGGAGAGCGTGGTCATTCCCGGTCTGGCCGAATCGCTCCGCCAGATCGGCGACGAGGGGCCGTCCACGCTCTACGGCGGAGACCTGGGTCGCGAGATCGTCGCCGGGATCGGCGCTGCCGGAGGGACGATGACGCTCACCGACCTCGTCCATTACACCGCCCGGGATCGGCCCTCGCTCACCGGTCGATTCTGTGGATGGGAGTACGCCACCAACCCGCCACCGGCGATCGGTGGTGTCACCCTGGCCGCGATCCTGGAGAGGATCGAGGGCCGACCACTCGACCCCGGAACGTGGGTGAGCGCACAAGAGCTCGTGTTCGGGTTGCGTAGGGAGTTGTTGGACCGGACGGAGGATCGCGTCGACGGTGCGGCGCGTCTCCTTGCCGCTTCGCGAGCGGCGTCGACGGTGGCCACCGCGGTGGCGAGCGATGACGGCTGGGTTGCCGCGGCCACCATCTCGGCGGGATACGGATCGGGTGTATCGCCGGGACGGACCGGAATGTGGATGAACAACTCGCTGGGGGAACTCGAGCTCAACCGTCGGGAGCACGAGAAATGGAGCCCGGGGGAGAGGCTCCCGTCCAACATGGCCCCCACTGTGCTTCGTGCCGGCAAGGGGCGAAGGGTGGCGGTTTCGTCCCCCGGTGCGGATCGCATCACCAGCGCCTTGGCCATCACGATCGCACTACTCACCGCGGGGGAAGCCGACCTCGCCATGGCCATCGAGCACCCACGGGTCCATGTCGACTACGACGAGTCGGGGTCGGTGGTGGCCATCGAGCACGGTCTCGAGGTCGATACGCAGCTAGAGACGAGGCATCACGAACCACATGACATGTACTTCGGCGGTGTGGTCGCCGCCGCCATCGAACCCCTCGAGGCGCACGCCGACAGCCGACGGGCCGGTGGTGTGATCATCGTCGACGGAACGGGTTCCTGATCGGGGACGCGGGCACCGTACCATCGGCCCGGATGAGCAATGGTCCGCTGCACATGTTGTCCCGTCCCCGATGGATCGTCGGCCATGTCCTCGTCCTGGGGTTATCCATCCTCTTCGTGTTCCTCGGGATGTGGCAGCTACAGCGACTCGAGGAGCGGCGGACCGAGAACCTGGTCGACGAGCAACGGCTTTCCGCCGCACCGGAGCCGGTGGAGCAACTGATCTCGGCGGCGGGCGACGATCTCGACTCCCTGGAGCTCCGGCGGGGTGAAGCCACGGGCGCCTACATTCCCGAAGAGCAGGTGCTGCTCCGCTCCCAGGTGCGGGAAGGTAGAGCCGGTTATGAGGTGATCACCCCTCTGCTTCTAGATTCCAGCGAGGCGGTGCTGGTCAACCGTGGCTGGGTGCCGTTGGAGGTCGGGGACGGTGATCCCGCCTCCTACGCACCGGAGGACGGCGGGGTGACCGTGGTAGCGCCATTGGTGCCGTCCCAAGAACCGACATCGACCAGCCGTGAGGAGCCCGCCGGGGTGCTCGACGTGGTGTCGCGGGTGGATGTCGAGCGGATCGGGGAGCAGGTGGAAGCGGAGTTGCTCCCTCTGTATCTCGAGATCCAGGGTGAGGACAGGGCCAGGATGCCGGTACCCGCCCCACCACCGAACACCGCCGACGAGGGACCGCATCTCAACTATGCCATCCAGTGGTTCGCCTTCGCCGTGATCGGGACGGTGGGATACGGCCTCCTCATCCGTCGTGCCATCGCTCGCGACGCCGACGATCCGTAGCGGGCGGTCGGCTGTTACCACCCATTCCGGTTAAGTTCCCCTGCGTCGGAGAAACCACTCACCCGGCGAGACCGGGGACCACCTCGGTATCGGGCAGCGACAACATCAGCCGGGGTGAGCACCGGATCTTCGCCGAACGTGTTCCGGCGCCGAGGACCACCGACTCGGCATCCATGACCGCTTGGTCGATCCACACCGGGAGACCGTCGGGTAGTCCGAAGGGGGTGACACCGCCGATCTCCATCGCGGTAACGGACTTGGTGAGATCGGCGGAGGCGAAGGACACCTTACGCACCCCGAGACGACGTCTCACCAGCCCATTCACATCCAAACGGGTGGCGGCCAGGGCGATACAGGCCGCCATGTGCCCCTCGGGCCGACGAGACGCCACCAGGATGGTGTTGGCCGACTCCTCGAGAGGCACCCCATACGCCTCACAGAACTCGGCCGTATCGGCGAGCTCCGGGTCACAAGGCATGACCTCGAAATCACCTCCGGTGGCCTCGAGGGCCGAGATGGTGTCGGGGTGGGCACTCACGTCGATATGGTTGTGGCCTCGGCGAACTCCTTGCGGGCATGCTTGGCAATGCTGCGGAGCAGCACCACATCGACCGTGCCCCCGACGACACCGCCGGCCACGGGAACGGCGCGACCAAGTTTGGCGAAGCCCTTGCCACCGGCGCTCACGAGAAGACGAAAGCCGATGGCCTTGTTGACCAGGGTCATGACCGATGTGGGGAGACGCTTGAGGGCCATGGTGGCCGCCCTCCCGGCAGGAATCGCGGCGCCCGCCTTGGCGAGCAGGTCGGAGGCGTCGTCACCGGTGAGGGTGAGCATCACCGCAGTTCGGGTTGCCTCATCATCGATGTCGTGGCCGCGGAGATGCGCAATCGCTGCGACGAGGCGGGTTGCCACGGTGTAGAACCCGGCAACATTGGCGGGAAGGGCCACGGGTAGGGTCACGAACCCGCCCAGTCCGGTGAGGAAGCCATTTATCCCCGCCAGACGGGTGTGATCGCTCACCAGCTCGTCGATGGCACCGGCGACATCACCTCGTTCGGAGAGTGCCTCCTCGGCGACGGCTTCGGCCGAGTCGAATGGTCCGAAGCCGTCGACGCCGATATCCATCAGCCTGCGGACGAAGCCTTCCGCCAACTGGTCGGTGAACCCGTCGCTGGTCGTGTTGTCGGTCAATGCCCCTCCCGGAATGTGGTCATGGAACCGTACCAAGCTCGGGTGGGCAAGGAGGACTCCGGTACCCTTCCGCCAATGAACCCGATACGAACAAATGAGGTCGCCCCACCCGCCATGGGAGGGAAATGACCTCGGTGACCGTGGTGGGCAGCATCAATGTCGATTTGATCTTCACTGCCGCCCGACTTCCGGCGCCGGGGGAGACCATCGGTGGGGCCCAGTTCGCCATCGCGCCCGGCGGCAAGGGTGCCAACCAGGCTCTGGCCGCTCGCCGCATGGGCGCTGATGTTTCCCTGGTGGGCCGGGTCGGCGATGACGCGTGGGCCGACCTTGCCCTCGAACTGCTCATCGCCGACGGTGTCGATCTACGGGTCGACCGGATTCGAGGCGAGACCACCGGTATGGCGATGATCGTTGTGGGCGCTGACGCCGAGAACCAGATCGTCGTCGCTCCGGGCGCCAACTGGTCATTTGACAGTGGCTCGCTTGTGGTGCCGCCCGCAGACGTGCTTCTGTGCCAATTGGAGATCCCGACAGAGGCGGTGAGGGCCGCCATCAAACAGTTCGACGGAACCGTGATCCTTAACGCGGCCCCGGCTGAGCCGTTCCAGACAGAGTTGCTACACGGGGTCGATGTGCTCATCGTCAACGAGTCGGAACACCGCGCCCTGGAATCGGAAATTGACTGCTACGACGGGATGATTGTCACCACGATCGGCGCCGATGGAGCGGTGGCGGTGCGCGAAGATGAGACGGTGGCGCGAGCGGAGCCTCCCCGGGTCAGTCCCATCGACACCGTCGGCGCCGGCGACGCGTTCTGTGGTGCGCTGGCGGTGGTGCTGGGCGCGGGGGAGGGTATCCAGGTCGCCCTGGAGACCGCGGTGACCGCGGGTGCCCTCGCCACGACATCCCCCGGTGCCCAACCATCGCTGCCGGGCTTGAATGATGTCCGAGGCCGGTAACGTCTTTGGATGCCGACTCCCATCATCATCGACTCCGATCCCGGTCACGACGACGCCATAGCGATACTTTCCGCCCTCGCCAGCCCCGAGGTTGAGCTTCTCGGGGTGACCACGGTTGGTGGCAACACCAGTCTGGAGAACACCACCACGAACGCCCTGAAGATCCTGGAGCTCGCCGACCGGTCGGAGATCCCTGTGGCGGCCGGGGCCGGCCACCCTCTGGTGCGGCCCTTACACGTCGCCGACCACGTCCACGGCACGAGCGGGCTCGATGGCCCTGATCTGCCCGATCCCAAGACCCGTCCCCTCAACCGGCATGCCATCGACTTCATCGCCGAAACGGTGATGTCACATCCCGAGCCGGTGACGCTGATCCCGATCGGCCCGCTGACCAACATCGCATTGCTCATCCGACGGTATCCGGAGGTGATCGGGAACATCGGTCGCGTGGTCCTCATGGGTGGTGCCATCGGTGTGGGGAACATCACACCCTCGGCTGAGTTCAACATTTGGGCCGACCCCGAGGCTGCTGCCGCGGTATTCGGCTCGGACCTCGAGGTGACGATGGTCGGTCTCGATGTCACCCATCTCGCCCTCCTCGGTCCGGAGCGCAACGAGGAGCTCCGCCGGGGTGGACGATGCGGGGCGGTGGTGGCAGAGCTACTCGATTTCTTCGTCGGATTCCATCGCACCACCTATGGACTGGAGCAGGCACCGATCCACGATGCCGTTGCCGTCGGGGAGGTCATCTGGCCGGGACTCGTCACAACGGAGAGACTTGCCGTCGAAATCGAAACCTCTTCGTCCCTGACCGCGGGAAGGACCGTCGTCGATCGGTGGGGTGTCACCGGTGCCGATCCCAATGTGGCGGTCGCCCTCGACATGGACGGTCCCGCCTTCATCGATCAACTCGTCGGACGGATCTACTCGCTGGGCTGAGCGGCGGCGCCCTGGATCAGCTTGTGGTGTGCCCCCGCAGCAGGGCCGTGGCCGTCATCGTCGCGAAGAATATCGCCACGGCAAGACCGGCCATCGTGGCGCTGGCGGCGGTGTCGGCGTAGAAGCTGATCATCAGCCCGCCGAAGACCGATACCACGCCAAAGCCGACGGCGAGACCCATCATCGCGGGAACACGTCGGGAGAGGAGGGCGGCCGTCGCCGGGGGAGCGATGAGGAGCCCGAACACGAGAAGGGTCCCCACGGTTCGGAAGGAGGCAACCACGGCCATGGTGACCAGGGTCAACATGGCGAAGTTGGCGAACCGGGGATGCAACCCCAGCATGTCCGCCTTGTCCTCGTTGAAGGAGAGGACCAGGAACGGGCGGTAGAGGACGACGCTGGCGATCAACGCCACCGCGGCCGCCCCCCCAAGCACGGTGAGATCGCCCGTGGTCATCCCCAGGGCGTCGCCGAACAGGATCCCGGTGAGGCTTCCGGAATAGGAGGGGGTCCTGGAGATGATCACCACCCCCAACGCCAACATCCCCACGAACAACAAGCCGATGGCGGCGTCCTCACCGAGACGCGAGTACCGGTGGACAAGATTGATGCCCACCACCATGACCAGGGCGGAGAGGATCGCACCCACCGTGAGATCGAACCCCAACAGGACGCCGAGCGCGATCCCGGGAAGGACCCCGTGGGCGAGGGCGTCACCCATGAAGCTCAGACCGCGCAGCACGACCCACGTTCCCACCAGGGATGTGGTGACCACCACCAGGGCCCCTCCGATCAGGGCACGCTGGATGAACCCGATCGATAGCGGTTCGATCAGCCAGTCCATGTCCGTTTCAGCCTCCTCGGAGACCACGTCTCGCGGTCATTCAACGGTCTCCCAACGCCCTGGCAATCATGGTCACGTTGCTCTCCATCATGCCGAGATAGGTGTCACCATCGGAACCGGGGGCGCCCAGAGAGTCGCTATAGAGGCTCACCACCGCTATGTCGCGACCAGACTCGGTGGCCACCGACTCGGCGAGGGTTGGCACCGAGGTGGTCTCGACGAAGATGGCGGGCACACCGGTCGCAGTGATGGTCTCGGTGAGTTCGGCGAGATCACCGGCCGATGCTTCGCCGAGGGAACTCCCGCCGGGTATCACCGTCCCCACTACCTCGAAGTCATACCGGGCCGCGAAGTATCCGAAGGAGTCGTGGTTGGTGACCAGGATCCTCTCATCCTCGGGAATCGTGGCGAGTGTCTCGACGAAACCCTGGTGGGCGCTCTCGATATCGGCGGCGAGTGCCCCGGCCCGTCGCTCCCACGCCCCGGCTCCTACGCCGGTGTCGAGCGAGGAGATTGCGTCGGCGATCACGTGCACCGCCTCGGTCATCCGAACCGGGTCGAGCCAAAAGTGGGGATCGCGGCTGTCGTGGCCCTGTTCGTCGGCCTCGTGATCCTCGACGGGCTCCTCGTCGTGGTCACCATGGGACCCGAACTCGATCGGGTCGACCATCTCGGCAACAGCGAGGATATTGGCGCCATCCGTCTCGGCCGCCTCCAGGGCGTCGACCATGCCCTCCTCGAGTTGGAGGCCATTTGCGATCACCAGGTCCGCCTCCCGAAGTTGGACGGCTTGGCGCGCCGACAACTCGAAGTCGTGGGGATCGGAACCGACCGGCATCAGGACCTCGACGGCCCCGTCGTCGCCGACCAACCCGGTGACGACATCACCGAGGATGCTCGTTGTAACCACGATGCTGGTGATGTCCCCATTGTCTCCGTTGTTCGGCGCCGCCGCCGGCGACCCCGCCGCGCCGCATGCCGATAGCGCCAATACCGTAGCGACTACGACCCTTAATCTTCGTGTTCCGCCGATGGCCCTCATCCGGGTGTCTCCTAGTAATTGACGAAAATGAGAATCAATCTTATTATACTGCCGGTAAGCTACCATATGGCTCGTCACGATGCCAAGACGTCGGTCTATGTGTTCGGTATCGGTCGAGCCGGGGAGAGGTGTGAGCCGTGGAAAGCCTGACCAGTCACGAGATCCATCAACAGGTGCGGGAGCGCCTCGCCGATGCCGAGGTGCGCTACACCACGGGGCGGCGAGCCGTGGTGACGGCACTGCTGCGGGCAAGGGGACCCCGCTCCGCAGGAGAGATAGTCGATCTCGTCGTTGGTGCCGTGCCAATCTCGTCGCTGTACCGATCCTTGGCAGTACTCGACGAGTCGGGTGTCATCGGGAAGCACCATGACGTCGACGGGATTGCCCGCTTTGAGTTGGCCGAGTGGTTGGTGGGCCATCATCACCATATGGTCTGTGACAGGTGCGGGAACGTAGAGGACGTGGCCCTCAGTGGGCACGAGGAGGATGCCCTCCACGAGCTGGTGGACCGGGTGGGCGATTCTCTCGGTTACACCGTGTCCGGCCACGTGCTCGAGGTGGAGGGGGTTTGTGCGACATGCGCCGTCTAGCGGATGGGGGTGAGGCCATAGTGGCACGCGGCCTCGAGCTCCGCTATGACGGGGTTACCGCGGTGGGCGCCTCCGATCTGGACATCCCCCGCGGTGGCGTGGCCGTCATCATCGGACCCAACGGATCGGGAAAATCCACCCTATTGGCGGCGATGGCCGGTCTGCACCAACCTGCGGGGGGCACCATCCGCGTCCTGGGGAGCGAACCGTCGAAGGTGCGCGAGCGCATCGCACTCGTGTTGCAGGCGACCAAGGTCAATGACGCCCTCCCGGTCACGGTGCGTGAGGTGGTGGGCATGGGCCGCTACCCGGCGCGGGGCCTCCTCGGCCGACTGAACGGCACCGATCGGGAGAGCATCGATCGGGCCATGACCAGACTCGGCCTCGAGCGGCTCTCGTCGGCGCATCTTCCCGAACTTTCCGGGGGCCAACGTCAACGGGTGTTCGTGGCGCAGGGTCTTGTCCAGGAACACGAGATTCTTCTCCTCGACGAACCCCTCACCGCCCTCGACATGGTCTCATCGGAGGTCATCTCCGAAGCCATTGCCGAGGAGCGGGAGCAGGGGATGACCGTCGTCGTGACCACCCACGACATGACCGAGGCCCGGAGGGCCGACCACGTCGTGGTCATGTCGTCCCGCGTCATGGCGTCCGGGTTACCCGAGGAGGCGCTCACACCCCAGGTGATCGCCGAGGCATACGGGGTGCCGCTGGACACCTTCGGCGCTGACGGTGTGCACGTCGATGACGCCGCCCATCTGCACGACGACGAACGGCATGTCCACGTCCACCGCTCCGAACAGACCTAGGCCACCCGGTTCTCACCGATGGTTGCGGTCTCCCGGATGAACAGGGCCCGCGCCATCGAGAGACCGTCGCCCTCACCGACGATGGCGATGGGATGGTTGATCCAGTCGGAGATCGATTCGCGACTGATTCCGTCCTCGGTGACGAGGAGCCGAGCCAAATCATCAGTCCAGAACCAAACCACGAATGTCTCCTTTGCTTCCGTTCACCGACAGTCTCACGATACGCCCCGTGTCAAGCGCGCCCGACCGGCGAAAAGACATCAATGAAAGTCGGGTTCGGTTCCCCTCGGCGTGGCACGGACTGGGCGAACATTGGGGGTTCTTGTGATCTATCGTGGATAACGGACATTATCTACGTGTCAGGTTGCAACAGGATGGCCAATCCACCCTCCGGTCGGCCGCCCTCATCAGACTTACATTTCTCAGCCTTAACTGGCGAGAATTTGGCTGACCCGCTGGTGTGAGATGCCGATGAGCTCTCCCACGTCGCGCATGGGGAGTCCTTCGTCTCGGAGCGCCTGGGCAGCTTCCCGTCGGATACGTGCCACCCGTTCAGAGGCTTCTTCGGCATCGGCAACCGAGATGGTGAGGGCCTCGAGAAGTTCAGCGACCGTGGCGGGTGGTGTTACCTGGACCTCGAGGTCGCCTACCTCGTCGGGTTCGATGTCGAGCATCATGGCGATCGCTTCACGGGCGTTGGCCTCCACCTGATCGAGACGTTTCGCCTGTGAGAACACTCCATCGAGCTCTGGGACGGTGATGGCCCACCAGTCCCCGGAGCGGACCGCTTCTATTCGATATGTGGTGCTCATGTTTTCGTCACCTCCTGAGCCTTCTTGATTATCCCGTTTGCGGTGTGTTCGTTGATCTCGCGGTGGCGTGGGATCACGATCCGTTCGCCACGGATGGTCCAGATCTCGTGGTTGCCTCCTTCGCGCACGAACGTCAGCTCGGTGTTGCCCGCCTTGGCGATCTTGCGGAGGCGTTTCACTAAATCCCGCTTCTTCATGATACCAAGTCTATCAGACTAGACAACTCAAGGCAAGCCGATTAGCCTAACGTTGCTCAGTCATACGTAGTTGGGTTGCTGCGGGTGCGTGCTGTCGTGGATAAGTAACATGAGCCACGGTCCACTAGCGCCTAAGAGCGCTACCAACAGGTGCTGACTGTGACGCCCAGAACAGGGAGACATCACCTAAGCGGCTCAAACGTAGGAGCCGGCTCGTTCTCCGTCGATGGCGTCTAGGACTCGGCGGGGTCCTTCCTCAAGGACGACATCGATTGGTTTGGGCCTGGCTGCCGGTACCGTCGCGGCGTCTATCAGGCGGGCGACCAGTTCCTCATACGGCACTCCCGCAGCCGCGAACATTCTGGGCACCTGGGACTCGGCTGTCATTCCGGGCATCGTGTTGACTTCGTTGAGGACGGGACCGTCATCGGTGAGGAAGAAGTCCATGCGAGCGACCCCGGCGCAGCCAAGTGCGTCGAACATCCTCAAGGCCGCTTGTGTCAGTGCGGCGCGGTCTGTGCTGCCGAGGTCGGCGGGCACGGTGAACCGGGCGGTTCCGTTGTACTTCGTGGCCGTGTCGAACAATCCGTCGGCGTGGATCTCCAACGGCGATGGCGCCCAGCGGCTGCCGTCGGCCTCGCGCAGGACGGCGACGTCGATCTCGCGGCCATGGACGACGTGCTCGATGAGGATCCGGTCGTCGTAGTGCGCGGCGGTGCGCAGAGCCTCACCGAGTTGGCCGGCTTCCCGGGCCAAGGTGACGCCGTAGCTGGACCCGGCAGAGACCGGTTTGACGACAACCTCGGTCTCGAATTCGATGTCTCCCACGTCGGCTGCGTGTACCAGGCGTCCGAGGGCGGTGCGTATCCCGATGGCTTCGGCGACGAGCTTGGTCGCCAATTTGTCCATGCCGATCGCTCCGGCACATATGCCGGAGCCGACCACGGGTTTGTGGGTGAGGGCGCACAGCGCTGCCAGCGTCCCGTCCTCACCCAGGGGGCCGTGGATTGCCGGGAAGACCACATCGGCTCGGGCGAGGAATGGTAGTGATGCGACCAGTGAGTCGGCAGCGCTCTCGCCGAGCGGTTCCTCTCCCTGTCTCCATCGTCCGTCGCGGCCGATGGTGATGGTGCTGGCCTTGAACCCGCGGCTGCGTAGCGCGCCCTCGATGGCGGCTGCCGTTTCCAGGGAGACGTCGTGTTCGGCGTTCTGTCCGCCGCCGATGACCAAGACATGTGGTGTCATGCGATCGTCCTTCTCACTCGGCGTCCGATGCCTGTGACGATGGTGTGGGGAATGGTCCCGGCCCAGCGGGCCCATTCGTTGATGGTCGGGGTGAGGCCGTCCTGTGGGCCGAACACGGTCGCGGTCGTGCCGTGCGGAAAGGATTCCGCTCCGGTGTCGATGACGATCTGGTCCATCGAGACGCGCCCGACAACCGGGTAGCGTCGCCCACGGATCTCCACCGAGGCCGCCGAGCTGATCTCTCGCGGGATTCCATCGGCGTACCCGAGGGGCAGGACGCTGAGGCTGGTATACGTGTCAGTGACGTATGTGCCGCCGTAGCCGACCGGTGTGCCTGCCTTGGCGGTCGCGCTGTGCACGATCGGTGCGGTCAGACGGGACGCGCCGTGCAGTTCGGTGGTCTCGGATGGGTCGATGCCGACGAGACCGGCGCCGAGGCGGACCATTCCGAAGTGGGTGGCCGGGTCGCTCAGTGTTCCTGAGGTTGTAGCCAGGTGGGTGAGCGGGGCACCGAACCCTGCCGCCATGATCGCTCTTCTGGCTTGGCGGATTTGCACTACCGCAGCTTCGTTCGCCTCGGGTTGTGCCTGGTCAGCCAACGGGAGATGCCCCATGAGACCCACGACGCGGATCTTCCCGCGCCTCTGCCCCTGCCGTGCGCGTGCGATCAGCGCGTCCCACTCAGGCATGGGGCAGCCCTCTCGGGCCATGCCGGTGTCCAGGTTCAAGTGAACTCGAACGCTGGAGGAGGCGTGCTTGAGCAACGCCTCCAGTTCGTCGACGGAGCCGATTGCGATGTCGATCTGGTCGGCGGTAGCGGCCTCGGCATCCAGGCCGGACGTGTTCAACCACGTCAGGATCGGCACGGTGAGACCTGCCGCGCGTAGCTCGGACGCCTCTGCGATGTCTGTCGTGCCAAGCCATTCCGCCCCGGCGGCGACCGCGGCCTGCGCGACCGTGCAGGCCCCGTGCCCGTACCCATCGGCCTTGACCACCGCCATGATCCGGGCACGGGTCCGCGCCCGGGCGATCGCCACGTTCCTTGCGACCGCATCGGGGAGCGTCTCCAAAGTGGGCGGCGGGAAGTCACCGAGGTCGGGACAGGATAGGGCGACAGCGCCGGTCACTGCTGCATCCTCGGATCGTGCGTGGGGTCGGCATACATGGGAGGGCAACCACGATCGATCGCCTCGGCGTGCAGTTCGTAGTGCCAGGACTCGTTGCTGTAGATCTGGCACAGCCCGTACTCGGCGCCATGCTCCGACAGCCACGCCGTGGCATCGAAGGACCCCATGTCGACCGCGTCCCCCGACACGTGAGGAGACGTGTCCGCGGTGGCGACCCATCGTGCAGCCTCCTTTTCCGAGCCATACTCGGAGATGGCCTCGCGAAGCAGCTGATCCTGGTACTCCGGGGAACGCCAGCCGCTGTTGACGTAGAACTCGACCCCGTCGTCTGCGGCATCCGTTGCGGCCTGGCGGAGGGCACCGAGGAGATCGGGGTCGAGGTTGGCCACGGCCGGATTTTCGTCATCGAAGACCGTCACGCCGTCAGGGACGGCACCGTCAGCTTCGCCAGGTGCACCATGGTGGTCGCCGTGAGGAGTGTCGATGGGTGGTGGAGAGTGACGCCGCCGGTCGTCAGCTGTCTGCCGGGCCGCCGTCGCTGGATTGGATAGCGCGCGGGTATCGTGTGTTGCCGAAGAAGACGAGGCCGCCAACGACTGGTAACCGAGGGCTCCGATGATCGTGGCGATGACGATTACAAGGGCTGCGAGGATGGTCGATCGGGTACGGCGGGCTGCTGTTCGCGCTGGTTCGCTGTAGGACATGCCTCCAGTCAAGGCAGCGTGGTGTTGCCAGCACGTATGCGGTTTTCGATATGCCGACGATATGTGCCGGCTCCTAGCATTGAGAGCATGCGTGTGTTGGTCGTCGAGGACGAGCCCTATATGGCAGAGGCCATCCGCGATGGGCTGCGCCTGGAAGCGATCGCGGCCGACATCGCCGGTGACGGCGACACCGCTCTCGAGCTGCTGAGCGTCAACGCCTACGACATCGCCGTCCTCGACCGCGACATTCCCCGACCCTCCGGTGACGAGATCGCCGAAAGCATCGTCGCCTCCGGCAGCGGCATGCCGATCCTCATGCTCACCGCTGCCGACCGGCTCGACGACAAGGCCTCCGGGTTCGGACTCGGCGCCGACGACTACCTCACCAAGCCCTTCGAACTCCGAGAACTGGTGCTCAGGCTCAGAGCACTCGACCGCAGGCGCGCCCACAACAGGCCGCCCGTGCGGGAGATCGCTGGACTGCGTCTGGATCCGTTCCGCCGCGAGGTCTACAGGGACGGCCGGTACGTCGCACTCACCCGGAAACAGTTCGCCGTGCTCGAAGTTCTCGTCGCCGCCGAAGGCGGTGTCATCAGCGCCGAAGAACTCTTAGAGCGAGCATGGGATCAGAACGCCGACCCCTTCACCAACGCCGTGCGCATCACGGTCTCGGCCCTACGCAAGCGACTCGGCGAACCCTGGCTGATCGCCACGGTGCCAGGCGTCGGCTACCGCATCGAGACGGGACCAGACGGCGGAAGTGAAGGAGGCGAGGGTGGATAGGGCGCCTGGGTTGAGCGTTCGCCTCAAACTCACCCTCAGCTACGCCGGGTTCCTCATGGTTGCGGGTGCCTTGCTGCTCGCCGCCGTGTGGGTGTTCCTACTGCGTTACGTCCCCGAGGTGATCGACGTCCGCGGCGGGTTGCACGTACCGACCCGCTCCGACCTCGTGCGCGCCTTCGCCCCTAGGGCAGCCCAAGCGCTGGCGTTCCTGCTGGTATTCGGTCTCGTGGGAGGGTGGCTTCTCGCCGGCCGGATGCTCGCGCCCCTGACTCGTATCACAAATGCCACACGCCTGGCCGCGGACGGATCGCTCTCACACCGGATCCAGTTGGAAGGCCGCAAAGACGAGTTCCGCGAGCTCGCCGATGCCTTCGACGCCATGCTCGCGCGGATCGAAGCAGACGTCGCAGAACAGCAGAGATTCGCAGCCAACGCTTCCCACGAGCTGCGCACCCCGCTGGCGATCACGCAAACCCTTCTCGACGTCGCCCGCAACGATCCGAACCGCGACGCCGACGAACTTCTCGACCGCCTCCACTTCGTCAACACCCGAGCGATCGACCTCACTGAGGCGCTGCTCCTGCTCAGCCGCACCGACCAGCGATCCTTCACCCGAGAACACGTCGACCTGTCCCTCATAGCGGAAGAAGCCACCGAAACGCTCCTCCCCCTCGCAGAAAAGCGCGGCGTCACCATCCAGACCTCCGGGGACATCACCCCCACCAGCGGCTCACACGCTCTCCTGCTGCAGATGACCACGAACCTCCTGCACAACGCGATCGTCCACAACCTCCCCGAACACGGCACCGTGCAGGTCAACACCGCCATCCGCCCCGAGTCCGTCATGCTCACTATCGAGAACACCGGCGAGAAGCTCACTCCACAGCTGGTCTCGACACTCACCGAACCGTTCCAGCGCGGCACCGAACGCATACGCAGTGACCATGCAGGTGTCGGCCTCGGCCTGGCAATCGTCAAAAGCATCACCCAAGCACACGACGGAACACTCACCATCGTCCCCCGCCCCGCCGGCGGGATCTGCGTCACGACGCAGCTACCTGCCGCGCGCGTCCGAGGAGACGTTCCGCAGCTGTGATGGTGTTCTGGCCTGCGGTTTTCGCGGCGTGGAGTTCGGCCCGGGGCGCGGTGGGTTCGTAGGCGCGCTGCCCGGAGATACGCGCGGAGCAGACCAGTCCCCTGATGAACACCCCGGCGTGAGAGTTTGACGAGCTCGACTTTATCGTCAACTTCGACGCAAAATTCCGACGGGCAAGTTAGGAGCTGGCCCGTGCGGGCCGGTTCGCCTCTCCCCTAGTCTGCGGTCTTGTCGCTTGGCTAGAGCGAACACTTGTTCGATTAACCTCTATCGGGTGTTGAACGATCTGGGACGCCGTGCTGATCCTCAGTCAATGGCTTGCCGCCATGGACCAATTCAAGGACCAGCACTATGGGTACGACGGGACCGGCTCACATCGCTGGCTAACGGCAGAGAACCCCTTCGGAAGCGGGACCTAGGACACGACCGGCCTCGTGAACGAAACGCAACTACCACGAGCGCTTCGGCGACGCCCGCTCGACCTGTCCGGTCGTCTTCGAGGACCAAGACGAAGACTCGTCATCCCGATCAGGTTCGGCGACAAGGTCGCGTCGTAGGGACCGGCGAGTGCCCC
>WHUC01000219.1 GCA_009377435.1 Acidimicrobiia bacterium | reverse complement strand
CCCACAGCTTGGGGTACATCGAGATCGGGGTGAACCCGGGGATGGTGTTCACCTCGTTCACCAGCAGCCCGCGGCCCTCCTCCTCCCAGAACATGTCGACACGGGCCATCCCCTCGCAGCGCAGTACGGCGTAGGTCCGGAGGGCGAGGGCCCGCATCTGGTCCGAAACCTCCTCGGGGATGTCGGCGGGGATGATCAGCCCCGCCGTGCTGTCGGGGGCGTACTTGTCGTCGTAGTCGTAGAAGTCGTTCCCCGGTTGCACCTCCCCCACCACCGATACGATCGGATCTATGTTGCCGAGGACAGCCGTCTCCAACTCGCGTCCGTTCACGGCCTCCTCGACAAGCACCCACTCGTCGTACTCGAGCGCAACCTTGACGGCGTCGGTGAGGTCGGAGCGGTTGTCGACACGGCTGACGCCGACAGATGACCCGAGATTGGACGGCTTGACGAAGATAGGGAAGCCCAGAGACTCGGCGGCGGCGTCCAGGGTCTCATCGTCGACGTCAGTGAAACGAAGACCCACGAACCCGGTTTGGGGAAGGCCGTGGGCGGCGAGGAGCTCCCTGGCCTTGACTTTGTCCATCGAGAGCGCCGACCCGAGGACACCGCTGCCCACATAGGGGATTCCGGCGAGTTCGAGTAGCCCTTGTACCGTGCCGTCCTCACCCTTGGGTCCATGCAGCAACGGGAAGGCCACGATGCTCCCCTCACTGCCGATGACGTCCGAGGGGGCGATCTCGGTCCCCTTCGGGTCGAACCGGCTGGGCAGCTCCTTCGTACCCGATGCCAGGGCGGCGATGGCGTCGTCATCACGCAGCCATTTCCCCTCCCGGTCGATGCCGACGGGAACGATCGAGTAGTGCGAGCGGTCGACTGCCGCTATGACGTGGGCTGCGGTGACACAACTCACCTCGTGCTCGGCCGATTGACCACCGAACAACACCACGAGACGGGTCCGGTCGGGTTCACTCATGGCCGCAAGTCTACGGTCACGTCGCCCATACCCCGGTAGATCCCCCGGGTCGGTATACGATCTGATCCCGATGCGTTTCACCACCACCGAGATCGCCCAGGCAACCTCCGGGAGCCGGATCGGGCCGAACGTTATGGTCACCGACGTCGCCATCGATTCCCGGACCGTCTCCCCGGGACAGTTGTTCGTTCCCCTGATCGCGGAACGGGACGGGCACGATTTCATCCCGGCCGCCCTCGCCAACGGTGCCGCCTCTTTTATCACGTCACGACCCGGGGGCGAGGGTCCAGCGGTCGCGGTCGACGACACCGCCACCGCCCTTTCCGACATCGGTCGGACCGCCCGGGGGCGTCTCGACGGCGAGGTGATCGGCATCACCGGATCGGTGGGGAAGACCTCTGTCAAGGATCTGGTCGAGTCCGTGTTCGGCCTGGTCCGACGCACCCACGCCAGCCCCCGCTCCTTCAACAACGAGATCGGGGTCCCGCTCACCCTCGCCAATGCCCCCGAGGAGGCCGAGGTGGTGATCCAGGAGATGGGGGCGCGCGGCGTCGGTCATATCGCCGAACTCTGTGCGATGGCCTCTCCCACCGCGGGAGTCGTGACCATGATCGTCCCAGCGCACACCTCCGAGTTCACCTCGATCGAGGAGATCGCCCGCGCCAAGGGTGAGTTGGTCGAGGCGGTGCCCTCCACCGGATTCGTGGTTCTGAATGGCGACGATCCCCTGGTGATGGCCATGGGCGACCGCACCGATGCCCGTGTGGTCGGTTACGGCTCGGGGGCCGAGGTAACCGCGCAGGAAGTTTCAATCGACCAGGAACTGCGCCCCCGATTCCTGCTGGTCACGCCCGACGGTTCCGCCCCCACCACCCTCTCGGTGCGGGGGGCACATCAGGTGCCAAATGCCCTCGCCGCCGCCGCCACCGGGTATGCCGCGGGTATCGAGATCGATGTCATAGCCTATGGGCTCGCCGCGGCCGCCGGGTCTCCGTGGCGGATGGAGGTCAGACGACGCTCCGATGGTGTCACCGTCATCAACGACGCCTACAACGCCAACCCCACCTCGATGGGGGCGGCGTTCGATGCCCTGGCCAGCCACCCCGCCCGCCGGCGCATCGTGGTGCTGGGCACCATGGCCGAGCTGGGTGAAACATCGGCCGACGACCATCGCTCCGTGGGCGCCGCCGCGATCGATCGCGGTTTTGAGGTTGTGACGGTTGCCGAGGACGGCTACGGAACGGGACAGGCCGTCACCACCCCGGGCGAGGCCGCCGCGGCCCTCGCCGACATCGAGGATGGCGACGTCGTCCTCATCAAGGCATCACGTGCCGCCGGTCTGGAACGGGTCGCCGACCTCCTCCTCGACGAGATCTAAAGCGTCCCTCGCGGGGGTGCCCCCTTTGCCTCCCGGGCCTTCGGCCCGGCACCAACCTTTCCCCCTCTGCGAGGGGGAACAAGTTTCGGGCGGTCGCGACCACTGCAGTTCTCCCCCCTCGCAGAGGGGGGAGTGGGCCGACGGCGGAGCCGTCGGGTCGAGGGGGGCACCGCCGCGACCCGCTCTCGTCGCGGAGTGGGCCGACGGCGGAGCCGTCGGGTCGAGGGGGGCACCGCCGCGACCAGATCATGTCGCCATTGCAGTGATTGTCACGCCTCCGTATCGGCCGCGGCGGCGATGGCGTGGAAGCCGGCGTCGACGTGGATGACCTCGCCGGTGGTCATCGGGGTCCAATCGGAGAGCAGGACGCAGGCCATTCGGGCCACCGGCTCGGGGTTG
>WHUC01000030.1 GCA_009377435.1 Acidimicrobiia bacterium | reverse complement strand
CCCAATCAGGACGACCCACCGCACACTCGACCCAGCAACCACCCCCTGCGACACCCTGTCGGGAAGTGTGTTCCCCTAACCACCGCCGGTGGCGATGACCCGGGAGGCCTCCCCGAAGTAGGTGGCGAAGGTGGGGTAGATCCCGATGGCGATGGTGAGACCCATCGAGATGGCCAGGGTGAGCTTGATCGATCCCGCATACTCCCTACCGGGACGGGCCAACAACTCCTCCGACGGGGTGTCCAGCCACACCGCCTTGATCACCCGGGCGTAGTAGTAGAAGGCGATAACCGAGTTCACCGCGGCGATGGCGGCGAGGACGAGGGTTGAGATACCACCGGCCTCGATCACGGAGGCGAACATCACGAACTTGGCGTACCAGCCGGCCAAGGGGGGAATCCCTGCCAGCGACAGAAAGAACAGCGCCGTCAGCAAACCCAACACCGGGTCCTTCTGACCCAGCCCCGCCCAGTCGTCGATATCACCCGACCCGGTGCGGCGGGCCCCGGCGATCACCACCGCGAAGGCCCCCAGGTTCATCAGGGCGTAGATCACCAGATAGACCACCGTCGCCGAGAATGCCTGGGCGAGATCCGACCCCGCTACCGCCGCCGCCGCAAAGGGGACCAGCATGAACCCGGCCTGGGCGATCGACGAATACGCCAGCAGCCGCACGATGTTCCCCTGACGCAACGCCGACAAGTTCCCTACCGTCATCGACAACGCCGCCAGTACCCACAACGCCGGCGCCCACACCTCGGAGATACCGGGCAACGCCGTGTACATCACGATCAACATCGCCACGAACCCCGCCGCCTTCGAGTTGACCGACAGATACGCCGCCACCGGGGTGGGGGCACCCTCGTAGGTGTCGGGCGCCCAGAAATGGAACGGGACCGCCGACGCCTTGAAGGCGAACCCCACGATGAGGAAGAGAACCGACAGGGCCAACGCCGGCTCGGAGACGAGATCGGGGATGGCGGCGGCGATGGCGGTGAACTCGACCGAACCGGTGAGGCCGAACAGCAACGACATCCCATAGAGGAGGATGGCAGTGGAGAGGACCCCGAGAATGAAGAATTTGAGTGACGCCTCGTTTGACTTGGCATCACCCTTCCTCCACCCCGCCAGCAGGAAGAGGGGCCCGGTGGTGAGCTCGAGACCGATGAACAGAACGATGAGATCCCGTGAGGAAGACATCACCAGGGAACCGAGGATGGAGGACAGGAGCAGGAAGTAGTACTCCCCCTGGTAGTAGCGGTCCGCCTCGATATAGGACACCGACATCAGCAACACCAGGTATCCCGACACCAAGAAAACGATCTTGAGGATGAGGGCGAACTCGTCGACGACGTACGAGCCGTCGAACATCGACCGGGTACCCCCCTCGGCGAGCATGTACACGATGGGCACCAGGCCGCCGGCGACCCCGACCACCGAGAGCACCGCCACCCAGTACTTCTTGGACCGCGTCAGGAAGAGATCGAGCAGCAGAGCAGCGATGATGGTCCCCGCCACGACCAGCTCGGGAGCGAGCGCGAGATAGTCGATCTCGAAGGTCATCCGCCCATTACATCGATCGAGGACGTGACCACGTCACCACCGAAGGCGAAATCGACCAGTGACGTCACCGTTTCGGTGGTGGCCTCGAAGACGAGGTTGGGATAGAACCCGATCACGGCGATAAAGATCACCATGGGGATCCAGGCGAGGAGCTCGTTGCGGTCGGCGTCGTGAAAGGTCATCTCCGACCACTCCTCCGACGGGACACCCAGGTTTACCTGCTGGAGCATGTACAGCATGTATCCGGCGGTGAGGATGGTTCCGATCGAACCGAGCACCATGGCGGTCCGGAACAGACCGACAGGGTGACCGTCAAGGGGGTTGAACGCCCCGATCAGCGACATGAACTCGCCCCAGAATCCGGCTAGGCCGGGGAGACCGAGCGACGCCATGGCGGCGAACCCGAGGATGGCCCCGATGCGGGGCATGATCTTCATGTTGCCACCGAGTCGGCCCATCTCCCTGGTGTGGTAGCGGTGCGACATAGACCCGGCGAGGAAGAAGAGCAGACCGGAGATGAGGCCGTGGGCCACCATGCCGATCATGGCGGCGTTGATGCCGACATCGGTCATGGTGGCGATTCCCAGCATCACAAAGCCCATATGACCCACCGAGGAGAAGGCGATGAGCCGTTTCATGTCGGTTTGGGCCAGACAGGCCAGGGAGCCGTAGATGATCCCGATCACGGCGAGAACGGCGATCGCCGGCGCCCAACGTCTCGCCTCGTCGGGGAGGATGGGGAGCGAGATCCGGACGAACCCGTACCCACCGAGTTTCAGGAGTATGGCCGCCAGGATCACCGACCCGACGGTAGGTGCCGCGGTGTGGGCGTCGGGAAGCCAGGTGTGGAGCGGCCACACCGGCACCTTCACGGCGAACCCGAGGAACAGGGCCCCGAACACGAGGAAGGCAAAGGTCCCGGTGAAGGCACCGCCCGAACCGAGCTCGGTGAGCGCGGGGATGTCGAAGGTGCGGGTGCCACCACCGTCGCCGGAGCCGAAGTAGAGGGCCAGGAAACCCAACAGCATGAACGCCGAGCCGAAGAAGGTGAACAGGAAGAACTTGATGGAGGCGTACAACCGGGTCTCGATCGTCTTGGCGAACCCGGGAACCTTGCGGGGGGCGCGGTCACCCCAGATCCCGATCATGAAGTACATGGGGACGAGGACGATCTCGAACAAGATAAAGAACAACACCAGATCGAGGGCGACGAAGGTCCCGTTCATCCCGGTGGCCAACAACAACATCAGGGCGAGGAACGCCTTGGGGTTCTTGGGCTCCTCCCAATGGTTCCACGAGTAGATGACGCACAGCGCCACGATGAAGGTGGACAGGATTACCAGGGGCAGGCTGATCCCGTCGACACCGAGGTGGTAGTTGGCGCCGATCGACTCGATCCAGGGCACGTTCACCTCGAACTGATATGTGTTGTACGAGGACGCACCAAAGTCGAACTTCACCGCGAGGACGATCGAGAGGACAAAGGTGACCAATGCGGTCACCAGCGCCACCGGTTTCTGGATATCCTCGGCGTCCTTGGGGGTCAACATCACGACCGCGGCGCCCGCCAGAGGCAGGAACACGATCAAGGTGAGGATCCACTCGTTCAAAGCCTCCATCTCTCTCTCCTATCGAAGAACCATCAGCACGATCACAAGGACCAAAGCACCCGATACGAATGCGGTGGCGTATTGCTGCACCCGCCCCGTCTGGAGCCTGCGCATACCCGAACCGAGCCCGTCGATCAACACCGACAGCCCGTTGAAGACACCGTCGACACCACGCTGGTCGAGACCCCCGTAAACGAAGCGACCAAGGGCAAGACCCATCCCACCCGTCGCGTTGACGACACCGTCGATGACATACGTGTTGGTCCAATCGATCATGCGTGCGAGTGGGCCCCTGGTGGCGTCGACGATGCCGAGGGCGAGGTCGTCCATGTAGTACTTGCGGCGGAAGAGCGGATAGAGCCGGGGAACTTCGAGCCGATCACGGGCCACCTGGGTCTCGGCGTCACGGGCAAAGAGCGCCCACCCGAGGACGATCCCGGCGCCGGCGGCGATCAGCCCGATGATGGCGAGGTTCCAGGCGATCCCCTCAGGGTGGTTGTCGCCCATGGGAATCACCCGCACCGCCAGCCACTCGGTGAAGTTTCCGATCCCCGGAATCTCCACACCGGGGACGTTGAGGAACCCGACCAGCGCCGAGGGCACGGCCAGAGCGATGAGGGGGCCGGTCATCGATAGCGGAGACTCGTGGGGGTGGCCCTCGCCCCGGTAGGTGCCGTGGAAGGTGAGAGCCACCGCCCTTGTCATGTACAAAGCGGTGACGAACGCCCCGGCGACGGCGATCCAGAACACCACCATATAGCCCTCGTGGTCGAGTGTCGCCAGGATCTCGTCCTTCGACCAGAACCCGGCGAGGGGGATGATCCCGGCCAGGGAGAGGGAGGCGATGACGAACGTGGTGTAGGTCCGGGGCATGTATTTACGGAGCCCGCCCATGTCGGACATGTTGTTGGAGTGGACAGCATGGATCACCGACCCGGCCCCGAGGAACAACAGGCCCTTGAAGAACGCATGGGTGAACAGATGGAAGAGGCCCGCCGTGTAACCACCGGCGGCGACGGCGGTCATCATGTACCCGAGCTGGGACACCGTCGAGTAGGCGAGGACCTGCTTCAGGTCGTCCGCCACCAGGGCCAGCAACCCGATGACGAACAGGGTGATGGCCCCCACCGCGATCATCCAGGGCCGGATCTCGCTGGCCAGGTTCTGGTACAGCGGGAAGGTCCGGGCCATCAGATAAATGCCGGCAGTGACCATGGTGGCGGCGTGCATCAGTGCCGACACCGGTGTAGGACCGGCCATGGCGTCGGGGAGCCAGATATGGAAGGGGAACTGCGCCGACTTGCCCATCGCCCCCAAGAAAAGGAGAAGCCCGCCGACTACGGCGACCGCCGAGAGGGTGGGATCCTGGGCGAATGAGGCCTCGGACAACTCGACGAAGCCGAAGTCTCCGACGGCCATCGCCACGATGATCGCCCCCAGGACCAGGCCGACGTCGGCGACCTTGTTGACGAGGAAGGCCTTGTTGCCCGCATTGACGTTCTCCTGATCCTCCCAGTAGTGGCCGATGAGAAGGTAGGAGGCGAGACCGACACCCTCCCAGCCGATGATGAGTTGCACCAGGTTGGGAGCCCCCACGAGGAGGAGCATCGACCCGGCGAACAGACTGAAGGCGGCGAAGAACCAGGTGACCCTGATGTCGCCGTGCATGTAGCCGACGGCGTAGATGAAGACGAGAAGACCGACAAACGAGACGAGGAAGTACATCATGATGGACAGTCCATCCACCATCCATCCCAGCTCGAACTGGAGACCCGACCCGATCCCCCCGATGGGGAAGGTGACCTCGCTCGACCCGCCCTCCGTCATGTTCTGGATGAAGAGGGCGGTCGCCCAGACCAGATTGACCGCCATCGACGCCACGGCGAACTCCCCACCCTCGTACTTCATCCTCTTTCCCAGGGCGATGATGGCCAGGAAGGCGATGAAGGGCGTGATCAACATGATCCCGGCCGTGTCCGCCCAGAACCCACCTTCGACGAGTCCGGCGACCCCTTCCTCGGCAGCAAGCACGTAGGAGCTCACCATCTCATCAGATCCAGTTCGTCGACATTGGCGGACCGGCGGTTGCGGAAGATCATCAAGATGATGGCGAGACCGAAGCCGACCTCGGCGGCGGCGACGGTTATCACGAAGATGGAGAAGACCTGACCGACTGCGGCGTTGGTCACCAGCGCCGATTCGAAGGCGATCAGGTTGATGTTGACCGCATTGAGCATCAACTCCACCGACAGGAGGACCAACACCGCATTACGGCGCACGAGAAGCCCATACACGCCGATGGAGAACAGGGCGGCGCCGAGCACGAGGAACTGGTTCAGGAGCATGAGACTCCCGACATCGTACGGCATGCTCTCCCAGGAGGCCTCCCAAGATCGGTCATACCGCCTTCCTCTCCTCTTCCTCGAGGGGGGTGAGGTCACGGCGGGCCACGGTGATGCCCCCGATCAGGGCGGAGAGGAGGATGAAGGAGACCACCTCGAAGGGGATCACGAAACGCCCCAGGATGGCGTCGCCGAGGATCTCGGTCGCGGTGGGCGATCCCACCGTGTTGACGGTGTCGGTGCCGAACGCCGAGAGCGAGGCCCACGACAGGACGCCGAGGAGGACCAGGGAGATGGCAGCGGATACCAGCTTGCGGTCGTTGGAAAGGCCCTCGTCGAAACCGGTGGGGGCGCGGGTGATCATGATCCCGAAGAGGAACAGGACGAGGACCGCCCCGATGTACACCAGGACGAGAACCAGCGCCACGAACTCGGCGGACAGCAGGAGGAACATCACCGCGCTTCCGGCGAGGGCGGCCACCAGGTAGAGGGCGGCGTGGACGACGTTGGGAGAGGTGACCACGCGGACCGCGGTGAAGAGGATGACGACCGCCACGATCGAGAAGACCCAGTTGACAGGCTCGGCGATCCAGGCGTCCACGGTCATGGGCGACCGCCCATGGCGGGTGCGACCAACTGACGACGCGGAGAGGGAGCGGCTCCGTCGTGCCCCCCTACCTGCCGTGCCCCCTTACCTCCCGGACCTTCGGTCCGGCAGGGACGGTTCCCCCTCCTACGGAGGGGGAACAATGGTACCTTCCCCCCACTCCGTGGGGGGACAACAAGGGAAGACCTCATCATTGCTGCAAACCCGGGGGCTCGGGGACGGTGGCGAGCCAGTCCTGGAGACGATCCATGTCGTGGAGCATCCCATCCATGTTGTGCTCGGTGTACTCGTACTCGGGACTCCAGAAGAGGGCGTCGAACGGGCACACCTCCACACAGATGCCGCAGTACATGCACAGGGCGTAGTCGATGTCGAACCGATCAAGTTCCGCCCGCACCCGCACCCGACCACCCGGTTTCGACGGCTCCTGCTCCTCTTTGTGTCCCTCGATGTAGATGCACCAGTCGGGACACTGGCGGGCACACAACATGCAGACCGTGCAGGCCTCCTGGTCGAGGGCGATGACACCCCGAGCCCGGGGCACCGGGGTCTCCCTCACCTTGGGGTACTGGACGGTGATGGGCTTGCGGAACATCTGTCGAAGGGTGACACCCATACCCTTGAGGAGGCCGTACCCGGGGAGAGTCATCAGAGAATCACCTTGAGGGTCGCGGTCACGGCGATGTTGAGGAGGGCTATCGGGATGAGCCACCTCCAGGCCAACGACTGGAGCTGGTCCTCACGGAGACGTGGCCACGTCCAGCGGAACCAGATTGCGACGAACACCAGCAGCCCCGCCTTGGTCAGCAGGACCACCGGCCCGACGAAGGGCATCATCGACTCGGGGATGCCGGGCGCCCAGTACCCGCCGAGGAAGAGGGTGGCGGCGAACAGCATCATGCCGAACATGGCGGCGTACTCGGCGAGGAAGAAGAAGAGGAACCGGAACCCGGTGTACTCGGTGAAGTATCCCATGACCAGCTCCGACTCGGCGATGGGCATGTCGAAGGGGAGACGGGACAACTCGGCGAGGGCGGCGATCATGAACACCACGAAGGGAATGAACTGGACGACGATGTAGGGCACCCCGAAGACGACCTGGGCCTCGACGATGCCACTGAGGCTCATTGTCCCGGCGAGGATCACCGGCCCGACCACCGAGAGCACCAGGGGGAGCTCGTAGGCGATCAGCTGTCCGGCCGCCCGGAGCCCACCGATCAGGGAGTACTTGTTGGCCGACGACCAACCGGCGGCGATGATGCCCACCGTCGCCAGCGAGGAGAGGGCGAGCGCATAGAAGACCCCCAGCTCGAGGTCACCGAAGACGAGACCCGGTCCCCACGGGATCACGACGAAGATCGCCATCGCCGACATCAGTACAAGCACCGGCGCCAGCTTGAACACGGGGGCGTCGGCGTCGGTGGGGACGATGTCCTCCTTCTGGAAGAACTTGAGACCGTCCGCCATCAACTGGATCCACCCCCACGCCCCCACGAAGTAGGGGCCGATCCGATCCTGCATGTGGGCCGAGATCTTGATCTCGAGGATTCCGAAGACGAGCGCCGATGTGGGGACGATGAAGGCGATGAGGGCCAGCTTGATCCCGAGACCGGCCCAGAAATTGGCCATGACATCGGTGATAAACCCGGTCACGTTGTTCCTCCTCCGGAGGAGGGGGAAAGGTTCCTGCCGGACCGAAGGTCCGGGAGGTAAGGGGGCAAAGCAGCCACGGCGGTCGCGACCCACCCATGTCGCGTCGCAAGACCCAACGGCTTGTGCCCCCCTACCTGCTTCGCAGGAACCTTCCGCCCACTCCTTGGGGGGACAACGAAGGCGGTCGGGCGCACTAGGACAATCACTTGTCGACGTCCCCGAGGACGAAATCGAGACTTCCCATGATGGCGATGATGTCGGGGACGAGGGCACCCTCCAACACAACGGGTAGCACGGAGAGGTTGGAAAAGGATGCAGCCCTGATCCGCACCCGGTACGGACCCTGACCACCATCGGAGACGATGTAGTAGCCCATCTCGCCCTTGGGGTTCTCCGCCCTCACGTAGGTCTCTCCCTTGGGAACCTTGATCACCTTGGGCACCTTCGCCTGGAGTGGGCCCGATGGCACCTTGTCGATGGCCTGGCCGATGATACGGGCCGACTGCCGAATCTCCTGGAGACGCACATTCCACCGGTCCCAGGAGTCGCCGACCGTCCCCACCGGGATCTCGAAGTCGATGCCTTCGTAGGGCAGATAGTCCTCCACCTTGCGGAGATCGAACTTGACCCCGGTCGCCCTGAGATTGGGTCCCGACATGCCATAGGCGACGGCGAGTTCGGGGGTCATCACCCCGACGTTGCGGGTGCGGGCGACAATGATCTCATTGGTGTTGATCAGATCCTCGATCTGGTCACAGGAGTGCCTGACGCCGTCCATGGCCCGTCTCGTCTCCTCGAAGAAGCCAGCGGGAAGATCCTGGGATTGCTTTCGCATGGTGGAGCCCGCCCCTGCGGCCGGCTTGACCCCACCGATCCGGTTGAAGTTGGGGTGGAACCGACCACCGGTCACACCTTCGATGAGATCGAGCACCCGCTCCCGATCTCGGGTGGCGTACATGATCGGGGTCGTAGCCCCCAACTCGAGGGGGAAGGAGCCCATGAACATGAGGTGGGAGGCGATCCGGGCCATCTCGGTGAGGATCAGTCGGATGTACTGGGCTCGCTCCGGCACCTCGAGATCCATCAGCTTCTCGACGGCGACGAGGAACGGGATCTCGTTGGCGTATCCCGAGGTCCAGTCGATCCGGTTGATGAGGGTGGTGATCTGGGGATAGTTGCGGACCTCGGCCAACTTCTCGTAACCCCGGTGCATGTAACCGAGCGTCGGTTTGATGTCGTGGGCGCGCTCACCGTCGATCTTGGCGACGATCCGGAGCACCCCGTGTGTCGACGGGTGCTGGGGCCCGATGTTGAGGGTCATGTCCTCGGTTTCGAGCTCGACGGAGACCGAGGCATCTGATAGCTGGCGGAGAAGGTGCTGGTCGGTGGTCATCACTCCTCCTCGGTCTCTTCGCCGGCGGGACTCTCCCCATTCCCTGCGGACGACGACTCCGTCTCGTCATCGGCCGGTGCCTCCCCGTCCTCCTCCTCATCGGGCATGCCCTCGACATCGACCTTGCCCGGCCATGGTTTGACCTCGCGGCTCAGAAGGGCGAATGACTTGCGCAGGGGGTTGCCGACGAAGCCGTCGGGAAGATAGAGGTTGCTCAGGTCGGGGTGCCCGTCGAAGTGGACACCGAACATCTCGTGGGACTCCCTCTCATGCCAGTTGGCCCCGGCGTAGACGTCCACCAAAGAAGGCACGACCGGGTCGGTGTGGGACGTCGTGGTGCTGAAGGTGATCCTCCGACCCACGGTCACATCGGAAACCGTGGTGATGACCTCGAAATGTTCCTCGACCTCGGTGGAGAGGGGGTCACCGGTGGCGGTCTCGTTGGTCCACTCGATCACCCCGAGGAAGGAGAAGAAAGGCAGGTCGAGCTCGTCTCTGGCCTTCTCATGGGTCACAACCCAACGGTCGGGGGGGACACGGACCTTGATGGTCCCGAAGGCGACCTCGGCCTTCCCCCCGACGGCAGTGGCGACCTCCCGACCCAACTGTTTGAGGGGATCGTCCTCGGTCTCCTCGTCCTCGGTCTCCGCGTCCTCGGTCTCGGCATCGGTGGCGGCTTCGTCTCCGGAAGGCTCCTCGTCGGGCTCGCCCTCTTCACCGGAGATATCCTCCTCCGAGACCTCGCCTTCGGCGGCTGTCTCCTCGCCAGCTGCGTCGGCCTCAGGGGCAGCGCTCTCCTCACCCGTACCCTCACCCTCGACGGGATCGGCGGCCGCCCCGATGGTCTCCTCTGCCTTCTCCTCCTCGCCGGGTTCCTTGTCAGGCCCGAGCGAGGTCACTCTTGTTCCATCTTTCCTTGATGTTCTCGCCCTGGATCTGCTTCTGCAGCGTGACGATCCCATCCATGAGGGCCTCGGGCCGTGGTGGGCAGCCCGGGACGTAGACATCGACGGGGATGACCTGATCGACCCCCTTGGTCACGGAGTAGCTGTCCCAGTAGGGGCCACCGCAGTTGGAGCAGGAGCCCATCGAGATGACGTACTTGGGTTCCGGCATCTGGTCGTACAGCCGTCTCACCGATGGGGCCATCTTGTCGGTCACGGTGCCCGCGACAATCATCAGGTCGGCCTGACGGGGGGACGCTGGAAGGGGGATGATGCCGAACCTCATCATGTCGTAACGGGGACCGGCAGCGGCGATCATCTCGACCGAACAGCACGCCAACCCGAACTGGAACATCCACAGCGAGTACTTGCGACCCCAATTGAGAAGCCACGACACCGGCTTGGGCATCCCGAACTTCTGCGCTACTCCCACCGGAGGACCCCCTTGCGGATGGCATAGACGAGCCCGAGGACGAGGATGCCGATGAACACCAGCATCTCGATGAGACCGAACATCCCCAACGATTCCAGCTGGATTGCCCAGGGGAAGATGAACACGGCCTCGATATCGAAGATCACGAAGAGCAGCCCGTATAGGTAGTAGCGAACGTAGGTCTGGCTCCAGCCGGACCCGACCGGGTCGACACCACACTCGTAGGTCGACAACTTCTCTGCAGAGGGGTTACTCGGCGCCAGCGCCCGGGCAAGAACGAGGACCACACCCACGAGCAGCGCTCCCAGTGCGATAAACGCTCCAACCGTTAGATAACTCTCGAAATAGGTCATGAATCCTGGTGTTGGCCTCTCGGCGGCGAGTATAGGAAGGGAACCCCGAGGGACGAATCCGGAGAACCCAGCAGCCGCTCAATCACGTTACCGCCCCGACGACACCCCTTGCCGCATGACGGCGGGTTATGGTCGACCCGATGGCTCGGCGACACCGGCGGCATCAATCGGGCGCCGGACCACTGGTAACCCGCTTCGGGGAGCGTTTCGGTCAGGATCCGGATGTGGTGATCCACTCCCCCGGTCGGGTCAATCTTATCGGTGACCATACCGACTACGCCGGTCTGCCCGTCATGCCCATGGCGATCCCCCTCGGTGTCACCATTGCGGTCGCCGACCACCCCGACCGGGTTGGTGCCGAATCGGATCGGTATGGCGAGACCCTCGACGTCCCCCGCTCGGCGCTACCAACCCATCCCGCAGGATGGCTCCGCTACCTCGTCCCCGTGCTCGCCGAACGCGCCCGCGGTGCCCTCCTCCTGGTGTCGAGTGATCTCCCCTCGGCCGGTGGCCTTGCCAGCTCGACCGCATTGTCGATGGGTCTCACCGCAGCCCTCACCATGATCGACCGGGGCGATCTCGATCGAGGTCGTCTCATCACCGATGTCACCCGTCACGAGCGAAGTGTCGCCGTCGAGTCCGGCCAGATGGATCAGGTGGTCATCGCCCACGGGACCGCAGATGGTGCAATCCGCATCGATTTCAACCCGATCAAATGGCGAACGGTCCCCATCCCCGACGATCTCGCCGTCGTCTTGGCGCCGTCGGGCGGGACCGCCCCCAAGGTCGACCGGGTACGTGACGCCTACAACCTCAGGGTCATGGGTGCCCGTCTCGCCGCGGCCCTGATCGACGAAGCTCCGACGAGCGGACGAAGCCTGGGGGCCGTTGGCGCCACCCTGGGTGACGTGACCTTCCTGCCCGAGCACCTCACCGCGGCCGAGGTTGCCATCCGGACCGGTGTCTCCGTCGAGCGGCTGGTGACCATGACGCGGGACCGCTTCGATCCCGGGCGCCCGGTGCCGGTGCGACGTTTCGCCCACCACATGGTGACCGAGGCGGCCAGAGTCGATGAGATGGAGGGACACCTCAGGGATAACGCCCCGGACCGCGCCGGAGATGTCCTCGACGAGTCAGCGCGGAGTCTCACCGATTTCGGGGTTTCCACCGAGGGATTGGCGGCCGTGACGGCAGCGATGCGAGAGGCGGGCGCCTGGGGTGCCCGACCCACCGGGGCCGGTCTCGGGGGTTTTGCCGTCGCCTTCGTACCGATGGCGCGGGTCGAGGCGGTGACCGTCGCCGCCAACACCGCCACCGGCGGGCCGGCATTCGTGACACGACCGGCACCAGGTCTGCGGCGACTCGACCGCTAGCCTTGATTCTGTGCGAGCTTTTCTCCGGACTCTCGCGTGGTGGGGAGGCCACGGGTCTGGCCGATTTGCATGTGTGTCGGGGAGTCCGGAGAAAACAGACGCCGGCTCACACGTTTGCCCTTCTGGCGCCGTGCACTCGTCGCCACGATGGACGAGCGGTGTCCCGTATGTCAGTCTGAGTGATGCGCCCAAACTAACCACCTAGCCTCTCGGGGAACCGGAAACACATGTCCCACGTCTCGACAACCAGGCCCGAAGAACCGACTCTCGTGACGCCCCCCTCCTACGATGGCCGCGGGCTCGTCAACCTGATCGCCGAGATCGAGACGCGGCTCGGGGGCAATGCTCCGGCACCGGGGCTCGACGACGATCTGGCGGCGGCGATCCCCGACGCCGAGACCTACGTCCTGGTCGTCATGGACGGTCTTGGTGATGGCCAGTTGGCACACCCCTTGGTCCGGAACCTGGCCGAGACCCGGACCGGGATCCTCGACGCACCGTTCTGCACCACCACGACCACCGCTCTGAGCACGATCGCCACGGGGACACCACCGTCGCGCCACGGCATCCTCGGCCACATCCTGCGGATCCCGGGGATCGAGCCTGTGGTCAACACCCTCAAGTGGCGGACCACCTGGGGGGAGTCGGTGGAGGTCGACACCTCCGAGTTTCTCCCCGGCCCCCTCCTCTGGGAACGTCTCAAGGCCGTCGGAGTCGAGCCGATAACCGTCCAATCCGGCGAGTTCGAGGGGACACCCCTGTCCCGGATGCTCTACCGGGGATGCCGGTTCGAGCCGTCGTGGTCGCCCATGGATGCCATCGCGGCGACGGTGGACCTCGCCACACCGGGACGGCTCATCGTAACCTATCTCCCCATGATCGATGTGGCGGCCCACGTCAATGGTCAGCGGTCGAGCGAGTACGCCGAGGCGTTGGCGGTGGTGTCACGGGTATGGCAGCGTATCCGCATCCAGCTTCCCCCCGATGTGGTTCTGTTGGGAACGGCCGACCACGGCCACGTCGATTACCCGGAGGAGGCCAAGTTTCTCTTGAGGTCGGGCCGGTGGGACGTGCTCGAGTTCTGGGGAGATCCCAGATCGTTGCTGGTGTCGGGTCCGACCGCCACGATCGAGGCCCTCGCCGAAGAAGTGGGGGCGACCATGATCACCGGCGCCGATCTCCATCGGCTCTGGGGACCCGACGACCTCGGGCCCCTGGGGTCGAGGGTGCCCGACGCGGCCCTCCTCGCCGCCGAGGGGACGGTCCTGCTCCCGAGGGGGTTCGACAAACGGCTCATCGGGTACCACGGCGGTCTGACCGACGCCGAGCGACGGATTCCCCTCCTCGTCGGGTAGAGGAGAACGCCAACACCAGCCAGACCCTGACCAGCGTGGTTATCGGCATTTGACATTTTTTTGCCTCCTTTTTATGCACCGCGGCTTTTTTTTTATGCACCACGGCGTTGGAATGGCTTAGAATGGACGCAGTGATGCAGGTCAAGGCCCTAGTCGCCGACGAGTTCTTGGATCTAGTGGGAGACGCCGCAATGGTCCCCCACGGGGTTCTGGATGTGCTTGATCGGCACATTCCCTCATTGGAGTCGCGTCTCCAGATCATTGATCTCGATCGGGAGTCCATACAGGTGTGGCGTCGGCCGGAGCTCGATATGGTCGACCGGGCGCTCGATCCTGCGGCGATGCGTCTCCTCTTCACCCACCCTCTGTTCGAGCATTTCCGCGAGAACCACTCCTTCGACCCCATGCGGTGGTCGGATGTAGTCGACGTCGACGAGTTCGTCGCGACGGACCTCTATCAGGCCTACTACGCCGAGGACGGGATCTCCGATCAGCTGGCCGCCCGGCTCGACGCCCCATTTGGCCTGCTGATCATGATCACGCTCACCCGCAAAGACGCCACCTTCACCGACGAGGAGCGCGAGACCCTCAGGATGGTCCGCAAGACGATCGATCATGTGGTTCGGCAGGCGCGTCTCGGTATCCGTCACGAGGCGACCATCACCGCCCTCGCCGGACGCAACTGGAACGGTGTGGTCGTGGATGACTTCGGCACGGTGCGTAGCACCTACATGGGCAAGATCGAAGGGACCGAGGTGGGGAAACCCCTGCCTTCCGAGCTGATGAGGACATTCAACGATTGGCACGCCAGTCCACGGCCCCGACACGTGTTGTGCAGTGGAGGTATCGAGGGGTCGGTGCGAATCGGCGAAATCGGCATTGGCGAGAATCTGGTCATGTATCGTCCGCCGACGGATGCGAAGCACAACTTCCTCCGTGAGTTGGGGCTCACCAAACGGCAGGCCGACACGGCAGTTGCCCTGCATGGTGGCGGGACCAACTACCAGATCGCCCGTCAGCTGGGGATTTCGGAGAGCACCGTGAAGAAGCACCTGGAGCGGGTCTATGCCCTGCTCAACGTCGACAACCGCGCCGCCGCGGTTGGCACCATCTCAGGGCTGGATACCACCGCAGCCCCCTGACCAGGCCGTGGCGGCTCGGACATGGCGACAGGGTAACTCCGGTCCCTCACCCGCCGATATAGGACATCTCGACTTTGCGTCGCCGGAAGGTGACCTCGGAACGGCGCTCCGAGTAACGGTCGGCACGCCGCGACCACACCGCAGCCACCCGTTGCTCCAACTCGGCGTCACTCACCCCGTCGCGGATCGGCCCACGCAGGTCGGTGCCGGCCGAGGCAAAGAGACAGGTGTAGATCGAGCCCTCGGCGGAGAGCCGGACCCGGGAGCAGTCGCCACAGAACGGTTGGGTCACCGAGGCGATCACCCCGAACTCACCCCACCCGTCGGTATAGCGGTACCGGTTGGCGACCTCGCCGACGTAGTTGGGCTCTACCGGCGCCACCGGATGGACCTCACCGATCCGGGAGATGATCTCGGCGGCGGGTACCACGTCATCGAGACACCAGCCGTTGGTGGTCCCCACGTCCATGTACTCGATGAAACGCACGATGTGGCCGCTGCGACGGAAATGCTCCGCCATGGGGACGATGGTGTGGTCGTTGACACCACGGATGACGACACAGTTGATCTTTATCGGGGCCAAACCCGCCTCGTCCGCGGCCTCGATCCCCTCGAGGACGTCGGCAACGGGGAAACCGACATCGTTCATGGCCCGGAACACTGTGTCGTCGAGCGAGTCGAGACTCACCGTCACCCTGTCAAGACCGGCGGCGGCAAGCCGATGCGCCCTACGGGCCAACAGGGAGGCGTTGGTGGTGAGGGTGAGGTCATCGACCCCGGGGATTTCGGCCAGCATTGCGATGAGGTTCTCGATGCCACGTCGCATGAGGGGCTCCCCACCGGTGAGCCTGATCTTGGACACGCCGAGGCCTACAAATGCCCGTGCCACCCGGGTAATCTCCTCGAAGGTGAGCAGCTGCTCCCGGGCGAGGAACTCGTAGTCCTTGTCGAAAATCGACGCCGGCATGCAGTAGGTGCAGCGGAAGTTGCACCGGTCGGTCACCGAGATCCGGAGATCGTGGACCGGTCGCCCCAGTGTGTCGAGAACCATGCTACGAGGGTACCGCCACCACGGGCCGAATACCGCACCAGGAGGCTGGTGTGGAATGCCGTTGTGCAGATCGGCGGCCAGGCGCGCCGCTGGCAAGGACGCAGGACGAAGCCGCACCCGGTGCGGTGCTTCGAGGACGAGGACGCTGCCAGTGGTGATGACTGGTCGTCGAGATGTGGGACATGTGTTTCACACCGGCCTCCTAGCGACGATTCCCCGAGCCATCCCGATACCGATACCCTATGACATCGAGATCATGGCCCTCTTTCGCAAACGGACCAAACCGATCAAACTCAGGTCGATGGAACAGCTCGAGGAGCTGGCCCGCTCGGGGCAACCCCTCTTCGTCGACTTCTGGCAGCACAACAACCCCCAATGCCGGAAGATGGAAGGGATCATCGGCGAGCTAGCCGACGAGTTCGCCGGCGACGCCATCGTCGTCAGGGCCGACATCACCCGCGTCCCCGATGTGTTCGAGAAATTCAAGGTGAAGTCGACACCCACGTTCATGGTGGTGACCGGGAGCGACTCCAGTTCCGGTGTCGATCTGAAATGGCGGGCGGGCGGGCTCATCAAGAAGGACCAGCTCATCCACCAACTGGAGTCGGCCGTCTCCAAGAGCTAGCAACAGCACACGAACCTTGGGCTGTCAGCGTCGCTGAGCGGTGCTGGGAACCCTGGGTACGGGTGGGTGGCGTCTTACCAGCCCCCGCCCCCGCCACCGCCGCCGCCGAAGCCACCGCCACCGCCGAAGCCGCCGCCGAAGCCGCCGCCGGCGAAGCCACCACCCCAGCCACCGCCGCCGCTACCACCGGACCCGAATCCGCCCCCGCCGCCAAAGCCGCCGAACCATGAGTCGGCGTCGTCATCCCAGGAGCGGTCGTGGAACACCGGGTTCCAGCCGAGACCGTGGGTCATGGTCGAGGTCATCGTCCAGTGGTAGTAGAACAGGAAGAAGGGGTCGAACTGCCACAACCCGGTCCCGATGGGCTCCCCGGTCCACGTGTCCCGGCGGCCGCTGGTCCCCTGGTGGGCGAGTTCGGGTGCGTAGCGGTCGGCATCCTTGATGTGGGAGCGGGCCAGGGCCTGTCGCTGGGCGGCGTAGGCGAGGGCGAACTCACGGGGTCCACGGGGGTCGGACGCCCCGAATGCCGCGGCCACATCGGCGTATGAGCCGGAGAGCCCCAGCTCGGCCAGGGTCGACCGCGCCTCCTGCCAACGCCTCAGGGCCTGGGAGGGCTCCAAGGAGACGGCGAGCACCGCGGCGATGACCCTGACACTCTCGGTGTCGACATCGAGACGTGCGATCTCGTCGCGGAGGTTCGAATAGTCGTCGAGGGATCGTTCCCCCTGTCGGACCAGTGCCGCCGCAATGGAGATGGGGAGGTCGAGGTTGGAAGCGACATCCTGGATCTCGTCGATCTCCTTGCGACCCCGCAGTCCCACCAATGCCATCTCGACCGCCGTCGGCGGGTCGACGTCGAGGGTACGGGCCTCCCGAAAAGACTCGAGGAAGGTGTCGATCTCCGACTCGTCGTTGTTCATGACCAGGAACGCCGCCGCCGCGGCGAGGTCGACACCGTCCTCGGCGAGCTGGTGGCCCTTCGTCTCCAGCTCCCCGTGGACACGGTCGAAGGTCTCGGCCGCCTCCTGGGGGTCGTCCCCGAGGTCGGCGAGGGCGGCCGCCACCGCGGGGCGAGTGGGGACGTCGGGCAAGCGGTCGTAGAGCTCCTCGAGACGGTCGGTCTTC